>JAFRNP010000109.1 GCA_017430145.1 Clostridia bacterium | reverse complement strand
CCTTGCTTGATCTTTATTCCGTCATCCTGCACAGATTTTCCTTGCCAACCGCCAGGTTGACGGCGTCAAATCTGTACAATCTGACGAAAAAATCTACTGCGCAATCCGCACACCGGAATTATGCGGTGTTGCCTTAAAGACAAAAAACGAAAAGGCCGCCGCGGCAGCTTTTAATGCTTTCTGCGGCAGTCGTTTTTTCTGTGTAACTATTATAACACAGGGAAATCTGAAAATCAAGCCTGTCTTTTTTCGGCGGTCTGCAGTATAATATATAGGATGAAAGAACGAAAGGGGACAGGTATGTGGAGCAATACGAGCTGGCATACTTTGAGGATCTGTGCGCATTTCTGGATGCGGAGATCCGGCGGCTGAAAGACGAAAACCGGTCGCTGCAGCGCGAAATGCGGGAGGCGGGCAAACGCCTTGCGGAAAACGACCCGTACGCAGCGCTGTACGGGACCGCGGACGGCAATGCGCATCTCGACGAAATGGAACGCCGCGCTGAACGATCCGGGACCAACGACGCCGAGGCGGCGTTCCTGGAGAAGCTGCGGCTTGCACCCTATTTCGGACGGGTGGATTTTGCCGAAAACGGCGGCGACCTCCGGCGGATCTATATCGGTCTGCGCACGCTGGTGCGCAGGCAGGACCTGGCGATTTTGACCTACGACTGGCGCGCGCCGGTCAGCTCCCTGTTTTATGTGGGAGAGGTCGGGAACGCCGCCTATCAGGCGCCTGCGGGCGAGGTGCGCGGCGCTATCCGCCGCATCCGCCAGTACAGGTTTCAGGACGGCAGGCTCGCCGAATGCTGGGATGCGGATCTTCGCATCGACGACGAGGTGCTGCGGGGCATGCTGTCCGGCGCTTCCTCCGAGCGGATGAAGGTCATCGTCAGCACGATCCAGCGTGATCAGAACCGCGCCGTCCGTGCTAACGCGAAGAAGAGCCTTGCGGTATTCGGTCCCGCCGGATGCGGCAAGACAAGCATCGGCATGCACCGGCTGGCGTGGCTGATGTACGAGGCCCGCGCCGCGCAGGAAAAGCCGGATATCCTGATGTTTACGGGCAACGAGGCGTTTGCCGCCTACGTCGCCGGCGTACTGCCGGAACTGGGGGAAGAGGAGATCCGCACCTGCGCCTACGCCGATCTGTTCACAAAGCATCTGAAGGGTTTTTCAGTTGCGCCCGTCCTTTCCCTTACGGAAGCGCTGCTGGCAGGCAACCGGGAGCGGGAACAGTACGTCCGCGCGGTGTACGACGAAGCCTTTGCGGACTTTGTGCGCGACGCCCTTTCGGTGCTGCCCGCCCGTTTCCGCACGCTCTCGCTTTTCGGGGAGCCGGTGGTGACCGCGCAGACGCTGAAGGAAAAATACGCCGGGCTGTCCGCCCCGAACGTGGGGGAACGCCTTGCGGTCCTGAAACGCTGGACGCGGGATGAGATCCGCAGATATTTCCGGCAGCATAAAAAAGAGATCTATGCCGCGGTGTTTCACCGCACGGGTACCGAAACGCCCACGGACGCCGCTTTTGACCGGCTGCGCAATACGTTTCTGCGTAACGCCGACGCCGGTATAGACGCGGCGGTCCTGACGGACGCGCCGGTGCTGTTCCGGCGGTTCTTTGCGGCGTATTACGGAGAGACGGAGATGCTGGCGGCGCTGAAAGACCGGCTGGAGCGCAAAAAACTCCGGTTTGAGGACGGCGTGATGCTGCTGTACATCAAAGCGGCGCTGGGGCTGTGCCGGGAGACGCCGCCGACCCACATCCTGCTGGACGAGGCGCAGGACTACGCCCCTTTGCAGCACCGGACGCTGCGGCTGATGTATCCCAAAACGGTGTTTACCGTTCTGGCGGACGTAAACCAGGGCATCGTGCCTGCCGCCGATACCCTTGACGCGGACCGGATCGCCCGGATCTACGGCGCGGCGCCGCTTGTGATCGCCAAAAGCTACCGCAATACCAGACAGATCGGGGAATTTGCAAAGCGGTACCTGCCGGGCGCGGATTACGAGCTGTTTGACAGGGATGGCCCCGAACCGGCCTTTCACGAGGCCGGGGACGCGGCGGCAGCGGTTCCGGAGATCGTAAAAGGGCTGCCGGAACGGTACCGCTCCGTCTGCGTGATTCTGGGTACCGTACGGGAGACGAAACAGTTTTACAGAAAGCTGCTCGGGTATCTGCCGCACTGCGCCGCCGTGACGGACGAGGGGACCGCCATCGGCGCCAGGGTGCTCTGCATGCCCGTGGCGCTGACCAAAGGGTTGGAATTCGACGCAGTGATCATCCCGGCGTTTGAAAAAGCAGAAAAAAACAGCCGCGTCGCCTATATGATGACGACCCGCGCGCTGCACGAGCTGCATCTGATCCGCGGAAAAAAGAAACAGATAGACCAAACGGAGACGGGCGCGGCTGCGCCTCCCCGGGCAGTAAAACCGACAATTTAAAAAAGCAGAAAGGCCCGACCGGTCCACGGACAGAAAGGAACCATTATGAGAATTCTCTATCTCGGCAACAGTATCACAAAACATATGCCCGCTCCGGAGATCGGCTGGCACGGGGAGTGGGGCATGGCTGCCTCCGCGCCGGAAAAGGACTACGTCCGCCGGATGAACGCGCTGCTGGTGCAGGCGGGCAAGCGCGTCGAATGGCGCGCAGAGAACGCGGCGGACTTCGAGCGCGCGCCGGAGCCGTTCCCGGAGGAGGCCTTCCGGGCGTATCTTGCCTTTGCGCCGGACGTTGTGATCCTGCGCATCGGTGAAAACGTGCCGGACGACATAGCGGAGCCCTTCGGCGAAGCCTACGAAAAGCTGATCCGCCTGCTGCAGAGCGCAGGCGCGGCGGTGTTCGCCGTGGGCAGCTTCTGGAAAAAGGACGGCGTGGAGAACGCTATGCGGGCTGCGGCCGCAAGGACGGGCGTCCGGTTCGTCAGCCTGGAAGCCGTGCAGGCCGCGGACTATCAGGCGCAGGGCATGTTTGAACACGCCGGGGTGGCGGCGCACCCGGGGGACGGGGGTATGGAAGCCATCGCCCGGATCATCTTTAACGCTGTGCGCGAAGAGGGCCTGCTGGACGGCGCGTCCGTCGTCCCGGTGCCGTCGGGCGAGCCGAAATACGGGGAGATCTCCGTTGTTGCGGACGGCTGCCCGATCGGCTGCTATACCGCCCGCGTCTCGGCAATGCCGTTCAACCGCGTCTGGCCCGGAAGCCAGCGGCCGCCGGACCAGACGGAAACGGCGCCGTTCTTCTCCTGCGTGCTGTACCATCCCGCGGACCTGTGCGTGAGCACCGGCGAAAAGGTCCTGGACGCGGTGATCCGCCCGCTTTCAAAGGGTGTAACGCCTGAAATAGAAGGAAACAATGTGTATTTCACGCTTCGTGAACCCGGTCCGTACAGCGTGGAGATCAACGGCCGGAGCCGGAACCTGCATATCTTTGCCGATCCGGCGCGCGCGCCGCAGCCCGATCCGGAGAAGGTGACCTACCGTTTTCCGGCAGGCGTGCATAAGCTGCAGTCGCGCATCGTGCTCAAAAGCGGCGAAAGCGTCTATCTTGCCCCCGGCGCGGTGGTTTACGGCGAGCTGGAAAGCACCGACGCCCAAAACGTCGCCGTGTTCGGCGGCGGCATCCTGGACGGCTCCCTTGTCAGACGGAGCGACGCCGACGGCTGCGACGTGCGGCGCGACGGGCTGATCCATTTCACCCGCTGCCGGAACGTCCTGATGGACGGTGTGATCCTGCGGGATCCGGCGCTGTGGACGGTGACGTCCGTCAACTGCGAAAACGTACAGTTCCATAACGTGAAACTGATCGGCATGTGGCGGTACAATTCGGATGGATTCGACTTTGTCAACTGCCGCAACGTGCACGTGTCCGACTGCTTCCTTCGCACCTTTGACGATTCCGTCGTCATCAAGGGGCTGTATTTCGGCGATCCCGCCCACCGGGAGACGGAGGCCATGAACAACGAAAACTATCTGGTGGAGCGCTGCGTCGTGTGGTGCGACTGGGGCGGCGCGCTGGAGGTGGGCGCGGAGACCGTGGCGGACGCGTACAACAATCTTGTCTACCGGGACTGCGATGTCATCCGCAACGACAGCGGCGCCATGCGCCTGCACTGCGGGGACCGGGCGTTCGTCCGGAACGTGCTCTATGAAGATATCCGTGTGGAATACTCCAAATACGACCGCCGCGCCGTTTACCAGCACAGCGACGACATGGCCTACGCCCCGCCGCCGGAACCGAACAGCGGGGAGATCGCAAAGGTGTGGCAGTACTGCGGCATCTGGTCGCCGGACAATATCCTCGGCAACGTGCGGGACGTGACCTATCGCAATATCCGGATCTATGCCGACCCGGAGGTGCCGGAGCCCTGTTTCCGTTTCAACGGCGCCGACGCGGACCACTGCATCGCCGGCGTGACGATCGGGGACGTGTATTATAACGGAAAGCCCCTCGTCCCGCACGTGGAGAAAAACGCCTTCGTGGATATCCGGGTGACCGGCGTTTCCGGCGGGGACGCCGCCGGCGACCGGGAATCAGAAGCAGGCGCGGATATATGAACGTTCCGGCAGACGAAGAAGGAGGCAGATGATATATGCCGTTAATTGCGGCTTTTATGGTCCCGCATCCGCCGCTGATCGTGCCCGCGGTCGGCAAAGGCGGCGAAAAGCAGATCGAAGAAACAACGAAAGCCTATGAACAGGCCGCCGGGGAGATCGCCCGGCTGGAGCCGGATACCGTTATCGTCACAAGCCCGCATGCCGTGATGTACGCGGATTATTTCCATATCTCGCCGGGCGAGGGCGCAGAGGGCTCCTTTAGACGGTTCGGCGCGCCGGGCGTGCGCTTTTCGGAGCGTTACGATACGGCGTTTGTCAAAAGGCTGTGCGCCCTTGCCGACGCCGAAGACCTGCCCGCCGGGACGCTGGGGGAGCGGGACCCGGCGCTGGACCACGGGACCATGGTCCCGCTGTGGTTCATCCGGCAGAAGTACGCTGGCGGAAAGCTGGTCCGGATCGGGCTGTCCGGGCTGCCGCTGACCGACCACTACCGTCTCGGGCAGCTTATCGCGCAGGCAGCCTCTGAAACGGATAAAACGATCGTTCTGGTCGCCAGCGGCGACCTCTCCCACAAACTGCAGGAGACCGGCCCCTACGGGTTTGCGCCGGAGGGCCCCGCCTACGACCGCCGGGTCATGGACGTCTGCGCACGGGCGGCGTTCGGCGAACTGCTGGAGTTTGACGAGACCTTCTGCGACAAAGCCGCCGAATGCGGCCACCGGTCCTTTGTGGTCATGGCGGGCGCGTTCGACGGGCTGCGGGTGAAGGCGGCGGCGCTTTCCCATCAGGACGTGACGGGCGTGGGCTACGGGATCTGCACCTTCTATCCCGAAGGGGCGGACGCGGGCAGACGGTTTCTGGACCTGTACCTTGAAAAAAAAGAACGGGAGTGCCGGGCGCGCGCCGAAACGGGCGACCCGTACGTAAAACTCGCAAGGGCGTCGGTCGAATCCTGGGTGAGGCGGCACGAACGGCTGCCTTTGCCGGCGGATCTTCCGGCTGAAATGCTTTCCCGCCGCGCGGGCGCGTTCGTTTCGATCCATAAGAACGGGCAGCTGCGCGGGTGCATCGGCACCATTGCGGCAACGCAGGATACGCTTGCCGAAGAGATCGTCATGAACGCGGTCAGCGCCTGTTCCCGCGATCCCCGGTTCCGGCCGGTCACCGCGGACGAGCTCAGGTTTCTGGAGATCAGCGTGGACGTGCTGGGGGAGCCGGAGCCCGTCGCCTCCCCGGACGAGCTGGACGTGAAACGCTACGGCGTGATCGTGAGCTGCGGGCACCGGCGGGGATTGCTGCTTCCGGATCTGGAGGGCGTCGATACGGCGGCGGAACAGATCCGGATCGCCCGGCTAAAGGGCGGCATCGGCGAGCAGGAGCCTTACCGGCTGCAGCGCTTTGAAGTGGTCCGGCATACCTGAGAAAGGGCGCAAAACGAAAGGACGGCCGAAATGACACAGTGCCACGTTTGTTTCAGACATTGCAGAATAGAAGACGGCGCTCTCGGCTTTTGCGGCGGGCGGACCGCGGAAAACGGCAGGACGAAAGCGTATAATTACGGGCGGATCACAAGCCTTGCGCTGGACCCCATCGAAAAGAAGCCGCTCGCCCGGTTTTTTCCGGGCAGCAGGATCCTCTCAGTCGGGAGCTTCGGGTGCAACCTGCGCTGCCCGTTCTGCCAGAATTATGAGATCTCCTGGTCGGAGGAAGCCGGACGGTTTGCGCAGACCGCGCAGACACTGTCCCCGCAGGACCTGACGGCGCTTGCCGTTCAGACGAAGAGCCGGGGAAATATCGGGATCGCGTTCACCTACAACGAGCCTCTGATCGGGTACGAATACGTGCTCGATACGGCGAAGCTCGCGCAGAAAGAAGGGCTGAAGACCGTGATGGTCACGAACGGGACGGCGCAGCTGCCGGTGCTGGAGGAGCTGGCGCCCTGGGTCGACGCGATGAACGTCGATCTGAAAGGGTTTACGGACCGGTATTACGGCAAGGTCCTCGGCGGCAGCAGGGGACAGGTCATGGCGTTCATTGCAGAAGCCGTAAAACACTGCCACGTGGAGCTGACGACCCTGATCGTGCCGGGCGAAAACGACGGCGAAGAAGAAATGCGCGCCCTGTCCGCCTGGGTGGGGCAGCTGCGCAACCCGGACGGCGCGGGCGTCCCGCTGCATATCTCCCGGTTCTTCCCGCGGTTTCACATGACGGACCGCGCGGCGACAGGGGTAAGTACCGTATACCGGTTGGCTGAGATCGCGCGGGAGAATCTGGAATTCGTCTATACGGGAAACTGCTGAAGCCGGCAGCGGCAGCGACGGAAAGAACAATACGGAAGCAAAAATGGACCGCTTCGGCACACGGGGAACTGCTGACGCGGGAACGGCTGCAGCTGCAAATGCTTTTTTTGTTCCCGTATTGCATTTTTTGCAAAAAAGTGGTACGATAAAAACAGGCCGGACTGCAAGGCGCTGTTCTTTGCAGTCCGAAGAAGGCCCGATCGGGGAAGCGTCCCCTGATCGGCTGATAAGGAGGGGCAAACATTTTGTCTGAATCTGATACGCTGCGCATCCGCAGCAATATCCATACCCACACGACGTTTTCCGACGGCAAACATACGCCGGATGAGATGGCGCAGGCGGCGATCGCAAAGGGCTTTGAAACGCTTGGGATCTCCGACCACAGCTTTACGTTTTTCGACGTCGGCTACTGCCTCCCGCGGGAGCGCGAGCCGGCGTACCGGGAGGCGGTTCTTGCGCTGAAAGAAGCTTACCGCGGAAGACTTGAGATCTGTTGCGGTATGGAGCTGGACCGGTTTTCCGACCCGGCGATCACCGAAGGGCTGGATTACTTCATCTGCGGGGTCCACTACGTTTACGCAAACGGCGTTTACCATCCCGTGGACAACTGCGCGGCGGCGACCGAAAGGGCCGTCCGGGAGGGCTGCGGCGGTGATGAGAGCAAATACGTCCGGCTGTACTATGAAGCCGTGGCGGACTGTATCGCCCTGAAACCGCTGTACGTGGCGCATCTTGACCTGCTGACCAAATTCAGCACGATCGACGAAACGAGCGCCTTTTACCGGAAAACGGCGCTGGAGACGCTGGACGCGCTGCTGGACGCGGGGATGCCGATCGAGGTGAATACCGGCGCGATGGCGCGCGGCGCAAAGGATATCCCGTATCCGTCTTTCTTTTTGCTCAGGCGTGTGGCGGAGCGAAACGGCAGCGTGATCTTCGGCAGCGACTGCCACGACCGGGCAAAGCTGGACTATGCGTTTGCCGACGCGATGGAGCTGGTAAAGGCCGCCGGCGTCAGACGGATCGTGGAATACCGGGGCGGCGCGCTGCAGCCCGCGGAGCCGTGATCTCTTTTTTGAAAAAAACGGACGTTTCCTCTGATCGGAAGCGTCCGTTTTGTATGTTCGGTTATTTTGCGTATGCGGTCACAGAACGATCCGGGAGAAGAAGAATTCCTTCTTTTCGGGGGAATTGAGGATCGTGACGGGCTTGAGCTGGTTGGTGTCCCTGCCCTTGTTCTGCAGGTCTTTGCGGTACTCGTCAAAGGCGCCGGGGCTGATAAAGTGCGCTTCGGCAGGCGAGAGCGTGCTGTTTGCGCGGTAACGGTTATATTCCACGTTGTTCTCACGCATCTTTTCGTCAAACACCCTTGCGGCTTCGGCGCGCAGCTCCTCGCTGATCTCCGTTTTACCGTCGGTCTCGATCAGCACCGTGTAGTGCGGCACGTCGGCTTGCGTCTCTCCGCAGACGCTGTAGCTCTGGTACGCGATCCCCGTCTGGGCGCGGAACGCCTCCATCGTGTTGTCCAGCATCAGCTGCGTCGTTTTTTCGTCGCAGACGTTGACCATCACGTTGGTGCGGTACATGAATTTGACGATCGGCGCGTTGTTATGGAAGCCCGTGACCTTTACGACGTCGCCGAGGTGGTAACGGTAGAAGCCGGACAGGTTCGTCAGCAGGACCTCGTATTCCTTGCCCACCTGGACCTCGTGCATCATCCTGGGCGTCTCTCCCTCTTCGGGGTCGCGGGGGATGAACTCAAAGTAGTTGCTGCGGGGCAGCATGACCGCCTCGTCCGCCTCCGGCTCCAGCAGCATGGCAAAATACCCCTCCGACGCGCCGTAGCCGAACTTGTGGACGGGCACGTTTTCGCCCACGTACCGGCGGATACGCATGGCGTAATCGGCAAGCGTGCCGCCCGCCATTCCGTACGCCCAGCTCAGCGTCGGCCAGATGCGCGGGCAGATGGGGTCTTCAAAGCCCTTGGCGAATTCTTTCCGCAGAAGCGCCGCCCTGGCGGGATCGGGCTTCAGTTTTTTCTCCAGCTTTTTCCGCATATCCGGGGGCAGGACGACGGAATCGTTGATCACGCCCTTTTCGATATCGTCGCACAGCGTCTCCCAGTTCGTCTCCAGATACTGGAAAATGGACACCGTGGACGGCAGCACGATCGCGCCGATGAAGCTGACGTCCGGATGGGGCAGCGCAAAGCGCAGGATCAGGTAGTAGCTGTCGATATCCTGCGGATGCTCGTTGAAAATGATCTCGCGCGGCACCACGGAGTAAAACGGCAGGATAGCGCGCAGCTTGCTGATCGGGATGCTGGCGCCGTCGCAGACTTTTTCGCCGTTGGGGAACTTGTGTTCCATGATGATCCATGACATCATGCCGTGGGAATAATACATCTTCCGCCCCTGCTCCCGCAGATACTTGTATACGCAGTAGGCGGGGCTGACAAAGCCCATGCAGTAGACGTTCCAGGAGGCCTTGGCGGAGATCGGCACCACCTTCGGTACGCCTGCGCTGCCGGAGGTCTCCACGTACCGGCGGATCTTCGCGCTGGTGATCAGGTTGCTTTCAC
This sequence comes from Clostridia bacterium, assembly GCA_017430145.1. Taxonomy (GTDB): domain Bacteria; phylum Bacillota; class Clostridia; order Oscillospirales; family Acutalibacteraceae; genus RUG806. Next base: position 9,929 of record JAFRNP010000109.1, on the reverse strand, counting down.
CCTTGATCATGCGCTGAATATATTCCGCATAATCCGCGTAGGTGCTGTCCGGGACCTTATTCCGGTAGTCCTCCGGCGTTTTGACGTCGGCGAACCCGTACTTTTTCCCGTATTCCGTATTTGCGTTTTTGCGCATCAGCTTCTGAAGCAGTTTTTTCTGCGTTGCTTCCGTTTGGGAGGTGAAGCGCTCAAATCCCTTATAAACGATCTTGCCGCCCAATACGTCCGCTTTCAGCAGGAGTTTGTCTATGCCCATCGTTTTTCACTCTCCTTTGATTTGCCGCGCCAAAAAAGGCCGGTCAACTCTTATTGTACGGTATAATCAAAAAAAAAGCAACAGTTTTACAAAAAATACTTATCCGAACGTCAAATCGGCAGATAAAAAGAAGAAAAAGCTTGCTTTTGACTGGCGGAAAAGCGTATAATCAAAAAGACAAGGAAGAGAAGGCAAGAAAGCGCCTCCGAGTGAAAGATTTGAAGAAAGGAGCGATTCGGGCATAAAAAGCCGGTTGTTCATCCCTTTTTGTGCGGATCCCGGATCGCAAGGCGATCGATATGATCAAAGCAGAAGGTTCCCGTGTTCTGGTCTCCACGAAAACGCTGGAGGCGGTGCTGGAAAACGGCGCGCTTATCTCCCTGAAGGATAAACAGGGGCGCGAATTTATAGACCAAAGCGCCGCCGCTTCGCCGGTGCTGGAGCTGGTGTTCCGGGCGGGCGAAAAACGCCCGGTCGCCCGCAGCCCCTACACGTCCGTCTCCTGCAATCTTCTCAGCGACGTCTGCGCCGAGATCCTGTTTGACGCGCCGGACGGCGGGGGCGTGCTGACGCTGACCGAGGACGGGGAGACCGGCGACCTGTGCGTGGAGCCGGAGGCTTCCTGCACCCGGCACGGCGTGGTCGCCGCCCGGTATACGCTTGCCGGGATCGCAAAGGGCCTGCGGCTGGTCGCGCCGCTGTATCAGGGCGTGAACATGGACCCGGAGGACCCGCTGCTGGCGGACCGCCGCTGGCCGTGGCCCCACTCGTGGGAGGCGGGGCTGTGCATCTTTCACGGCGGGGACGCCGGTTTCTGGGTCCACTGCCGCGACGCCCAGTACCGGGCGAAATCGCTGATCACCAACAAAAACCGCTCCGTTTCCTTTGACGCGGAGGCGTGGGGCCCCATTGACCGCTCCCTGTCCGCCGGCGGCGTCACCTGGCGGATCAACGTGTACCGGGGCGGCTGGCAGGTCCCCGCGGCGGCCTACCGGGACTGGCTTTGGAAAGCCTACGACCTGCAGAAAGAAGAGAGCCGCCGCCCCGTCTGGCAAAAGGATATCAGGCTGGCGGTCTCCTGGGCGCCGGCTGACCCGGATCTGCTGAAAGCGCTTGCAAAAAAAGCGGACCCGAACGCCGTGCTGCTGCATATCCCCCACTGGCGCGTACATAAATACGACCAGTGCTATCCCGATTTTACGCCGACCGAGGCGTTCAAAGACTATCTGCGCCTTGCAAAGAAGCTCGGCTTCCACGTGATGCCCCACGCCAACAGCATCGACATGGACCCCACCATGCCCGAATACCGCCACGTGCAGGATTTCAAGTACCGGGAGCTGGAGACCGGCGAGCTGATGGGCTGGAGCCTGACCGGGATGCCCAACGCCAACAAGGCGCTCACGGAGAACCGGGCACAGAACGTGATGGTCAAGGTCCACCCGGGGCTCGCCCGCTGGCGCGCGATCCTGGCGGAGAACATCGACCGGGCGCTGGCGCTGCTGGAGGACAATACCGACGCCGTCTTTACCGACGTGACGCTTTGTACCTTCAATCTGGAAAACTGCCTGGTGGACAACACCACCGCCATGCAGGGCATGAACCTGCTCATCGACCGGATCAGCCGCCTCAGGGGCGGGATCGCCGTGGGCGGCGAGGGGCTCAACGAGCTGACGATGCAAAAGCTCTCCTTCGCGCAGGTCCACCCCTTTGACCACGGGCTCAAAGGTGAGGCGCTGGCGCGCACGGGCGGCTGCGACCTGAATAACTTCCTGTTCGGAAGCCTCTGCCGGCTGTTCGCCTACAGCGGGCTGACCGGCAGCGACGCGGACAATATTTTGCTCTCGGATATTTTTATGGAGCACGGCGCGATCCCCACGTTCGGGTTCGGCTGTGCCGCAGACGTGGAACGTCCCGCCCCGGCGGTCGCCGAGGTACTGTCCCGCTGTGTATGACGGGAAATACAAAGGGAAAGGTGAAAATAGTGTGAAAAATCAGAAGAAAGGAACGATTCGGGCATAAAGTGTGATATTTCATCCCACTTTGTGCGAATTCTGAATCGCATGGCGATTAATATGGCGATCCTGACGGTCGATCCGGAGCGCGCCTGCGGGCGCATCAAACCGATGCACTGCGTTAACAACGGGCCCGTCAAGGCCCGCGAGGACCAGGTGCGCGGCAATTTTGAAACCTATAAAGCGCTGCAGATCCCCTATGCGCGCAACCACGACGCCTCGTTTTTCGCCGGCTACGGCGGGCCCCACTGCGTGGATATCAACGCGGTGTTCCCCTGCTTTGACCGGGACGAGAACGACCCCGCCGCCTACGACTTCCACCTGACGGACGAGTATATCCTGAACACGCTGTCCGCCGGGACGAAGACCTTTTACAGGCTCGGCAGCCGCATTGAGCACGAGACGAAAAAATACGGCACGCTGCCGCCGCCGGATTTTGAAAAGTGGGCGCGGGTGTGCGAGCATATCATCCGCCACTATACCGAAGGCTGGGCGGACGGCCTGCGGCTGGATCTGGAATACTGGGAGATCTGGAACGAGGCGGACGGCGCCGAGGACGACGACGATCCCTATTGGAAAAAGTGCTGGGGCGGCACGAAGGCGCAGTTTTTTGAGCTGTTCCGAATAACGGCAGCGCACCTCAAACGCTGCTTCCCGCATCTGAAGATCGGCGGGCCTGCGGTGTGCTGCAACTCCACGCCCTGGACGTACGATTTTCTTGATTACTGCGCCGAAAACCGCGTGCCGCTGGATTTCTTTTCCTGGCACGCCTATGCGGTCACGCCCGAAAACACGCTCCGGGGCGCAAAGGAACTGCGGCAGAAGCTGGACGCCCTCGGCTACAAAAATACCGAAAGCATCTGCAACGAGTGGAACTACGTGAGGAACTGGGATACCGAATTTATCGACAGCATCCTTACGATCAACGGGCTCAAGGGCGCGGCCTATACCGCCGCCACGATCCTGTACGGGCAGCGTCTGCCGATCGATATGCTGATGTATTACGATTTTCGTCCCTGCCCCTTCTGCGGGCCGTATAACTATTATACGCTCCGGCCGCAAAAGCCCTATTATCCGTTCCTGATGTATTCGGAACTGTACCGGAAGGGGACGGAGATCGAAACGCGCTGCGACGACGAAGCGGTCTACACGGTCGGCGCAAAGGACGCGACCGGCGTATCCGTGATGGGGGCGTATTACGGCGACGGGGCGGGCCTGCCCGCAAAAACGCTGACGGTAAAGGGCCTGAAGGACGGCGCGGAGCTGTATCTGCTGGATGAAGACCGCGATATGGAGAAAGCGCCGATGATCGTCAAGGACGGCGAAGCGGCGCTGACGCTGCAGCCGTATACCGTATTTCTGATCCGGTCCTGACCGGGTCCTGTGGTTCCCCGATCATTTACGCCGTACCCGAAGAAGAGCAGAAATCTGCAAGAAAGCATCTATCAATGAAAAACGACACTTTCCGTTGGGTAAAAACCGACACGGCATCGATCATGTTTTCGGCGCTGACAACGAAAAAATGGGGCAGGACCTTCCGGTTGACCGCCGGACTCGACCGTCCGGTCGAGCCTTTGCTGCTGGCGCGCGCGGTCTCGGATGTGCTGCCGTATTATCCTAACCTTCGGCTGAGTCTCCGCCGCGGGTTCTTCTGGACGTACCAGACGTTCAGCGGCCGCCTGCCGGAGATCCGTCCCGAGGGACGGCGGCCGCTGCAGCCCATCACGTCCCGTTACCGGGGCCTGCCCGATTTCCGGCTGGTATACCGCGATCATGAGGTCTCTCTGGAAAGCTCCCACAGCATCGGGGACGGCAGAGGCGTCATGCGCGAATTTGAGGAGATCCTGTCGCGGTACCTAAGCCTGCAGGAAGGTTCGTCGTCGCCGTATACGCCCTTCGTATCGGAAAAAGACAGCATGGAAAACGCCTTCGACACGTATTTTGATAAAAACGGCCCGTCCGAAGAGGGGAAAATGCAAAAGGCGTTCCATTTTGAAGAATGCTGGACGCCGGATTATATCCGTCTGCTGTTTGCGGAAATGGACGAACAGCACATCCTTGATCTGGCGCACGCAAGGGATATGACCGTTACGGAATACCTGTGCGCGGTGCTGATCGCAGGCGTGATCCGCGCGGCGGACGGGCCTGTAACGGCGCCTGTAACGATCGCGGTGCCGGTCGATCTGCGCCGCTTTTTCCCGACAAAAAGCCTGCGCAACTTTACGATCCAAAGCTATATCTCCTTTGATCCCGCCGGCAGGGCCGACTGGTCTGTGGACGAGATCTGCAAGGCGACCTTCGGCCAGCTCCGGGACAGCCTGACCGTCGGTCATATGCAGCCGACGCTGAACCGGTACGGCAAGCTCAGAACGAACCCCGTGCTGCGGGCGGTCCCTTATTTCATCAAACGGCCGGTGCTGGTAAAAGCGCAAAACGCCACGCACGCCGCCGTTACCACCATCTTCACAAACCTCGGCGAACGAACGCTGCCGCCCGCGCTGCAGGGCAGGGTGACGCGGCTGCGGTTCGTCAACGGCGATACGCGCAGTTACGGCCTTGCCGTGACCGCCTCGTGCGTCAGCTGCAACGGCACGCTGTCGCTGTGTTTCTCCCGCGCAAACCGGGATACGTCCTGGTTTGACGCCTGCGTCTCCATTTTGCGGGCGGAGGGGGTAGAGGTGCATACGTCGTCCATAGAAGGGGCCGCGCCGCCCGAAGCGCCGGAAACGCCGCGGGAGAAAACGCCGTTTTCAATGGAAAAACTGAAGGCGTATTTCAATTTCTGAAACGGTTGACTTTTGCAGCAAAAAGGGATATACTATCAGCAGGACGAAAAATGCCGAGACTTCGACAAAATTCGGAGGGGATTTGTATATGGAGATCAAACGGAATTTCTATTTGGCGCAGTTGACCGCAAAAATGCACAACGGCAGGATCAAGATCATCACCGGGATCCGCCGCTGCGGGAAATCGTATCTCTTATTCAACCTGTTCAGAAACTATCTGCTGGAGAACGGCGTAAGCGATACGCAGATCATCGGGATCGCGCTTGACAGAAAAGAATTTGAAGACCTGCGCAATCCGAATCTGCTGTACGATTACATTTTAGCACGTATTGACTCAAGTAAGCGGTATTACGTTTTTGTTGATGAGATCCAGCTTTCCTACAAAGTAAAAAGACCGGGGATCGACGAGCAGACGGTGGCGCAGGAGGACAGGGATCTGCTGTATACCACGTTTTACGACGTGCTCAACGATCTGCGGGCGCGGGATAACCTTGATATCTATGTCACCGGCAGCAATTCCAGGCTGCTCTCCAAAGACGTTGCCACCAATTTCCGCGACAGGGGCGTTGAGATCCGTCTGCATCCGCTCAGTTTTTCGGAATACTATCCGGTCTGCGGAAAAGAAAAGGCGGACGCATGGGAGGAATACCTTGTTTACGGCGGGATGCCGCTGGCTGTACTGGAACAGGATGAACGGGAAAAAGCGCGGTACCTGTCGCAGCTGTTTCAGAAGGTGTATATCGCAGACGTGGCGGAGCGGTACGGGGCGGCCGAGGCGTATATGAACGATCTGATCGATACGCTCTGTTCCGCGGTTGGATCGCTGACGAACCCGATGAAGCTGGCAAACACCCTGAATACCGTCCGTCATGCGGGGACGACCGATAAAACCGTAAAAAAGTATCTGGACCTGCTTGAGGACGCGTTCCTGTTCCGATCGGCAAAGCGGTATGACGTGAAGGGGAAGGCGCTTCTGGGGTCGCCTCTGAAATATTACGCCGAAGACGTGGGCCTGAGGAACGCGAGGCTGAATTTCAGGCAGACGGAACAGACGCACCTGATGGAGAATATTATTTTCAATGAGCTGATAAAGCGCGGCTATTCGGTTGACGTGGGCGTTGTGAGATATACGGAGACGGAGAACGGAAAGCCCGTCGAGAAGCGGCAGGAGATCGATTTTGTCGTCAACCTCGGGGATAAAAGGATCTATATCCAGTCTGCGTTCAGTATCGCCGACGAGGAAAAACGTATGCAGGAGATAAAACCGCTGCTGAAAAGCAGAGACTTTTTCAGAAAAATGGTCGTCGTCGGCGGCAGTCAGAAAGCAAGGATGGATGAGAACGGGATCGTTTATATCGGGATCATCCCGTTTCTGCTGGATGAAAACAGTTTGAACGGGTGAAGAAATAAAAAACGTACAAACCCGGCTTGCTGCGGGAGGTTTCCTGCGGCAGGCCGGGTTTAGTTTGACCCGCGGTTTTTTATGCTGAATTATTTGCGAAAAATAACTGTAATACCGTTACATCAACTGAATGACTTGCTGTATTTGATCTGATCAACGGGATATACTTTTGTTTGACAGTGAATATAACTGTGAAACAATTATTTTTTGGGGGTGTCCCATATGCTGCGTGCGCGAATCGGACAACGGATCAAGATCTGCCGCAAGGCAAAAGGACTGACGCAGGAACAGCTTGCAGAACGCATCGACCTCAGCAGAAACTATCTTTCTGCGGTCGAACGCGGCGTAAACCAGATCAGCCTGGAGAAATTGGTGGAGCTGATGAACGTTCTGGAATGCAGCGCTGATGAGATCTTTGTTGACGTGATCAAAGCAGGCGCACAAACGAAAGCGTCGATCCTCAGCGAGAAAATAAAGGGACTTCCTTTCGCAGAGCAGATGCGGATCCTGGAAGTCGTTGATACATTGATAAAAACCGCTGAAACAGAATAAAGAAAATGGCCGCAGCATAAAAACTGCGGTTTTTTTGATATCCGGACAGACTTCAACAGATTTCGACAAGCTTTCTATGTATAATAGAGATCCTTTTGCAGTACAAAAAAGAATTTGATTCCGTTTGGTTAGAGTGCATTCTGCCGTATGAAACGGTTGCGAACGAATGGGAAGAAGGATCCAGAGAGCGATTCTTCTTCGATATGGAACAATGCGATCAGGAAACCATGCTGCAAACCGGATATACAAACGATGCGCTGGATAAACTTGAAGCATATATCTTCCGGAACGCAGATGAATTGATCTGAACCGAAAAAAAGACGAACAACCCGGCTTGCTGCGGGAGGTTTCCTGCGGCAGGCCGGGTTTGTTTGTGTTCGCGGTATGATAGGTCACGCTTCTGCGGCGGGGTTGACGCTGACCCAGCGGATCTCCGGCGCGACGGCGGTCCTGCCGTCAAAGCGGATCTCGCCGCCGTTATACAGCCGGATCTCATTTTCCCCGGCACAGAGGCTGAGGTTGACGGTGACCGTCGAAAAGGTCTCGCGGCTGTACGTATTGCGGCACATGACGGTTTTCGTCTGTCCGTTCGTTTCCAGCGTCACGTAGGCTTCGATCAGGTCCACGTTATAGGCGTGGTACCCGCCCTCCTGATTGTTGGAATAGCACAGCGTAAGGCGCCAGTCGCCCGCGCGCTCCGTCTGTACGGAAAAGGCGGCTGCGCCCCCTTCGGAGGTGATCCCGGTGAGCAGGTCTCCGTCGACCTGCGCCGGGGCGGTCAGCGTTATCTGCGACGGCAGCACCGGGTCGGCGAGGGGCGTGCGGTCGTTTGATACGCGGCAGGACAGCCCTTCGCCCGCCAGCGTCAGGCGGTTGAGCCCCCGGCGCAGGCAGACGCGTTTTTCGCCGGACACGCCGCCGGCGTCTGCGCCGTCAACCGTCAGGGCAGTCGTTTCTGCCGAAACGGTATAATACCCGTCCGTCGGGGCCACGGCAAGGTACGCGGTCTCACCGTTCGCCGCCGTATCCGGCAGCAGCGCCAGTGCCTCGGGTTCCTGTTCGGGCGATACCAGCGCGCCGTCCAGCACAAAGGTGCCCTCCCCGTGTTCAAAGCGCAGCGTGTTTTTGCCTTTTTTCAGGCGCACGGACGTGTGCAGCACAGAAGTGTATTCGCTTTTGATCGTGTTCGGCAGCAGCAGGGTCTGTTCTTCGCCGTTGACAAAAAGCTTCGCTTTGCCGGTGACCCTGCCGTCGGGCGACGCGCCGTCGTTGGCCTTCCCGTAAATGACGGCAAGGTCGTAACTGCCCGCCGTTCTGACGCTGACGGTCAGCTCCACGCCGTCGCCGGGGTTCTCCATGCCGCCAACCAGGTTTTCGTCGTCCCCGGTGGCGGCGTAGGCGCTGCGGTAGGTGTAGGCGCCGCCCAGCAGCGCGCCGCGCTCCGCTTCAAACCGCAGGGGCAGCGCCGTTACGGGCACGGTCTCACCGGAAGCCGGGGTGACGCAGATATGGTACACGGCGTCGGGGTCCATGTCTTTCAGGTCCACGCTGAGCGTACCGCCCGTCACGCAGCGCTCCGCGTCGTACGTGACGGCAGGCGCCGTCACAGCGCCCGAAAGCCCCGAAAACGGGACCGCCTCGATCCGGATATGCACTTTTTTCCCCAGATCCGCGGCGGACAGGTTTTTGAACACCAGGCTGCCGGTATAGCCGCAGTGGCCGGCGACCACGTCGATCCGCTTCCCGTCTTCGGAGAGGCATCCCAGCGTGTCAAAGGTTTTGTATTTGAGCTGCCGCCCCTCTTTGACCGCCTTTGCAAAGTCGGCGTGGAACAGGTCGTATTTCTGCTGCGACAGGCGCTTGCCGTCCATGGCGGCGTACCAGCGGTACAGCCACCAGCAGGAATTGGGCATATTGCCGTCGGCGGCGTTGTCGTTCAGGTTGTCCGCCAGCCGCCAGAAGGCGATGTCGCCGTAAACGCCGCTCTCTTCGATCGCCGTGATGTACCGGATCATTTCGGCGGGGTTGCCGCACTCGGCCATGGTGCCGTACTCGGTGACGATGACCGGCAGGGGAGACACGCCCAGCGCCGCTTCGATCTCCCGGTAGCCCGTCACGTGCTCCCGCCACAGCTCGGCGGAGCGTTCGTTCAGTTCATGGTAGATCATGATCTCCGGCAGGCAGCCGTTTGCTTTGCAGAACGCCAGAAAGTCCCGCTCCTTGTCGGCGTTGAATTCATAATAGCCGGGGCCGCCGATCAGGGCGTCCGGCGCAAGGGACTTTACGAGCCGGTACGTCTGCGCCCACGCGTCGAAAAAGGTTTCCTTTCCCTTGTCGTTGAACGCGCCGTATACGCCGTTTGTGTCAGAGAAGCTTTCGCCGAACCACACGCCGTTGTCACATTCGTTATAAAGGCAGTACACGACCCGGTCTTTGTACTCTGTGGCGGAGAGCGTCCGGACGGTCTTTGTCACTTCGGGGAAAAAGCGTTCCGTCAAAAAGGCCTGCCAGTCGTAAGTACCTTCGGCGCGCATTTCGTTTATTTCATCGTTCGCGTAGTACCAGGTCGAAAAGCAGTCCTGCAGGTACACGACCAGATAGTCGGCGCTTTGAAGCTCCGGCGCCACGTGGGCGATATCGCCCACCGGGTGCTGCAGCCCGTTTGGGACCTTCTGCGAGACGGAGGCAGGGGAGAGGCTGCCGACCGTCAGGCTGTCCGGCACGCCCGCTTCGGCAAGCCCGTAAAGATATCCGGAGGCGCGGCTGCTCACCGCGTCGCCGGGCGCCGCCAGATCGAAGACGACGGTGGGCGTGAAATCGAAACTGAGGGCGGAAAAGAAAAAGCAGATAACCAGCCAGATACGCGTAAAAACTTTCATATACCGGTCCCCCTTCTTTTTCAGTATATCAGTTTCTGTTTT
>JAFRNP010000016.1 GCA_017430145.1 Clostridia bacterium | reverse complement strand
CTCCGCTCCGGGCTACGCCCTCCGCTCCGTGTGCCCCTATGTCGAATGTGCTAACTTTAAGCTTTTTGATATTTAACCAAAGTTTTTTGGGAGAATATATTGACAAATTTCAAAAATTGAGATAGGAGAAAACAAAGAATGATCGATCTGGACGTTTACCTGCCGGACCTGATCTCCGCGTGCAAGGCTGCTTTCGGGGACAGGCTTCTGTATATGGGGCTGCAGGGCAGTTATCTGCGCGGCGAGGCGACCGAAGACAGCGATATCGATATCATGCTGATCCTTGAAGGGTTTTCGGTGCAGGATATGGATATTTACCGGGAGATCCTGGAAAAAATCGGATACAGCGAAAAGGCGTGCGGATTCATATGCGGCAGGGAAGAGATGATGCGGTGGGATCCGATGGAGGTTGGCTGCCTGAAGCGTTCAACCAAAGACCTGGTCGGGTCCCTGGACGATCATCTGCCCCCGGCGACAAGAGAAGACGAGATCAATGCGGTAAAGATCAGCCTCGGCAATCTGTATCATGAATTGTGCCACCGTTATATCCATGCGGACCGCGATACGAACGTATCCCTGTTCCGCGGCGCCTGTAAAGGGTTGTTTTTCCTGATCCGGCAACTGTATTATCTTGAAAGCGGGACGTTTGCGGCGTCAAAACGGGAATTGAAGGCGCTGGTTTCTCCGGAGGACCGCGCCGTGCTCATGATGGCGGACCTGCCGGAGGACTATGATTTTGACCGGGCGTTTTCATCCGTATTCCAATGGTGCCGGAACGCTTTTCTGCGTACGGACAACTTATAAGTACTTCTGATTTTCGGGGAAAAGGAGACTTTCGGCCATGAACAAAAAACTACTGAACGGGAGGCTGTCGGCATGGATCCTGCTTGCCGCCGCAGCAGGCACAGCCGTCCTCTACAGCTGGAGCTTCAACAAATAGGTCGTGCCCGCCTACGGCGCGGCGCTGGCGCTTTTGTTCCTGACGGCTGCTGCGGGCACCGCGCTGTTTGCCCTGAAAAAGGAAAAAACAAAGCGTTCCGCCCTGATCCGCGGCCTTGTCGTGGGCGCGGCGTACGTCGGCGTTCTTTCGCTCGTTACGTTTCTGATCAACAACGTGATCTTCGGCGGCGGCAAACCGTGGATCGCGGCGCTCACGACCACGGGGATCATCCCCGGAGCGACTGGGCGGTATTTGACTGTACCGGCCCCATACCCGGGGCGCTGCAGCGCCTGAATACGCGGGTCTTCGGCGAGTGGCTCCCCGGCAACCCGGCGTATGAGCTGAGCGGGAACGCAACCGTGGAGTGGTACGACTGTGCAAACGGCGAAATGACCGACCCGGATTACCGCAGCGCGATCTGGGTCCCGGTAAAGAAAAAGGCGTAAGGACAAAAAATCGGCCCGGGAAATGCCTGCCGCGTCCCGGGTCAGATACGTTAAACGGAAGAAGACAGACCGCACGCATCCGTCTTCTTCCGTTTTATACGCCCGAAACGGTTTCGTTTACGATCGCGAATGGTTTTTCTCCGGTTCGGGATAAAATAAGGAATGCGAAACCCCGTCTTTTTCACGTTCGCCATCCGGTGTCAACCCTTCAAATTCGTCTTTTTTTTCGGCGGCCTTCGTTTTCGTTGCTCCAAAATCCGTTTTGGTTCCCGGGCTATTGATTTCGGGATTTTTTTCATGTATGCTGGTGTCGGTTTGAAGATCCGGATGAAAAAAACCGGAGAACCGCAGAAAAAAACAAAATCGAAAGGAAGCAAAAATCATGAAAGCAGAAGCAGGAAAAAGACTTATCAAGGACGTTATCATCGCGGCGATTGCCCTCGTTATCGGCGGGGCGCTCTTCATGGCGGCGTTGGAAACGAAGGATATCGGCGTCGGGCTCGTGGGGGGATTTATCGCGGCAGGCTTCCCCTTCGGCTGGAGATGGATGTCAAAGGTGTTTACGGCTGTCGGGTTCTATACCATCATCATCAAGGGGCTGCTTGCGCTCTTACTCGGCTGGGTTGCGATATTCGTGGTTTTTATCGGTGACGCAGTTTCTTTTGCAAAAGCCAAAGCGTAAAACGTTGCAGGCAGAAAAAAGGGCGCCGGGCGCAGACCGGCGCCGGGCCGCTCAGCGAAAGGGCCGGGAAGATGCGTCCGACGGATGATCCCCGTGAAAAACGGTTGATTTCCGGCCAGCTGTTTGTTATTATGGATATGAATAATAAGATATTGTCCTGTAATCGGCAATATCAGGGGGCAAACTATGAGAATCGCAATTTGTGACGACGAGCAGGTGATCCGAGAGGAGATCGGCGGGATGCTGGACGAATACTTCAGCTCCCACAATATGACGTGCGCCGTAGATACGTTTCCCACGGGCGAAAGCTTTGTAAAGGTGAACGGCGACTACGATCTGGTTTTTATGGATTACCAGCTGCCCGACGGGAACGGCATTGATTTCGCAAAGCGTGTGCGTCAGGAGAACGAAAGCATCTTCATCATCTTTTCCACGTCCTATCAGGAGCATGTGTTTGAGAGCTTTACGCTGGACACCTTCCGGTATCTTGTAAAACCGATCTCAGAAGAGGCCGTTTTTCAGGCGATGGACGCTTTCGTGCGGATCTACCAGACGAACCGGAAGATCATCGTCTGCGAGCTGGACCGGGAGCTGTATATGGAAGCGGACGCCGTTATGTATATCGAGGCTTCAAAAAAATACACCACCGTGCGCACCACGGACGGCTGGTACAAATCCTACCGCGGGATCTCCAGATACGAGGCGGAGATCAACAACCCGCATTTCTATCGCACGCACCGTTCCTACATCGTCAACATGAAGTATATTTCCGAGATCGAAAAAAAGACGATCACCCTTACAAACGGAGAAAAGATCGTGATCAGTCCCAAAAACTACGACGCGTTCATCAAAAGTTATATGAGTTACCTGAAATACAGGTCTTAAGGGGAGCCTGCCATGTCGATCTTGCTGACTGTATCTTTTATCCTGATGGATATCTGCGGCATGTGCTGTTTTACGGCGCTGATGCGGCTTCTCTGGGAATACCCGGCGCGCAGCAGGAAAACCGTTCTGATCACCTGTATTGCGGCGCTTGCGGCGTCCGTTATTACCTCCGTTTTTGCGGTCGCAAACATCCCGGCGGTCATGTATACCGACGCCGTCGATTTTGCAGGTGAAGCGTATGATACCTACTCTCTGTATACGGGTATCCAGGGGCTGGTCAGCGGCTGCCTGCTGATGTTTGTCCCGATGATCCTTCTGCGGGTGAAACGGTTTTTCCGCACGTTTCTGGTGGAAGTCACGGTATACTTTGCCGCGGAATCCCTTTTCAGTATCGTGGCAACCGTTTTTGACTTGCAAAGCGACACCCCGGTAAAGCTTTTGGCGGAAGCCGTTTACGGCGTTGTCGTCTATACGGCGCTGGCGCTGTTCTTCCGGTCCGGCGCAAAACGGCAGCATCCGGTCCCGATCCGCAGCGTGATCGACCTGATGCCCCGTTGGCTGTTTGCCGTATTGATCGTGTTTTCCTTTACTGCCTACTGCAAAAGGGCGCTCTTTGACGGCGGGGAGGATTCGGCGGTCGTGACGCGCATTTACGACGGCCTCTGGATGCTTTCGACTGCCGGGATCATCCTCGTCGTCGCGTATTTTATGTACCGGATCTTTCTGCTGTCCTTTCAGCAGAATCAGATCCTCAGACAGATGAACGACCAGCAGAGCAATTACGAGCAGATGCTGAAAAGCGACGAGCAGCTTCGCGAATTCCGTCACGATTACAAAAACCACATGATGGTCGTTACGGCGCTGCTGAACAGCGGAAGGACCGGGGAGGCTGCGGATTATCTTGAAAAGGTGAAGGCGGTCTCCGGCGTTGCCGCCAGACAGTTTTCCACGGGCAGCTTCGTTGCGGACGCCATATTGAACAACAAGAATTCTTTGGCGGAGGAATACGCGATCCATATTTCTTTCAGCGGGCGCATCCCGGAGAAGGGGATCGATAACAGCGATCTGTGCACCGTTTTCGCCAATCTGCTGGACAACGCCATCGAAGGCGCGAAACGGTTCAGCGGCAACCGGTATATCCATATCGAAGCGAATATCAGAAACGGTTTTCTGGCGCTGTCCGTTGAAAATCCCGTAAATGAAAAAGTGACGATCAAAAACAATCGGATCCATACCACGAAAGGCGACAGCAAAAACCACGGCATCGGCCTGCGCAACGTGGAACGGACAGCCGAAAAATACGGCGGGCAATTGCTTCTGAGCTGCACGGACACGCAGTTCGTCGCCGACGTATCCCTGAAACTGGATCATTCGAAAGAAGAGGAGAATGTACAATGAAAAAGTATCTTGCGGTATTGATTACTTTTCTGATGGTTTTTTCCGCCGTGCCGGGCGGCGAGGCTGCCCGGGCGCTGCCCCTTTCCGGCGTCCCGGCGCAAGGCGGGTCTGCGGAGGTTCCCGTGTTCGACAGCCTTTCGGACGCGCTGGGGTTCATCCGTACGCGTATGACACAGCGAGACGCCGATATTTCTTTGCGTTATAATGGTGCGGATACGATCACGGCAGAGGATATTTTCGCCTATGCCGGCAGCGCGCCGGCCGAAGGGGACTACCTCCGCTTTCAGGTCAAAGAACTGAGCCTTTCCCTGCTTGGAGAAGAAATGCAGATTCGCGCGGAGTACCGGTCGACGGCGGATGAGGAAGCCTCGGTGAATGATTTTATCGCCGAACTGCCCGGCGCGGAGGCGCTCACAACGATGACGGCGTATCAGAAAGCCCTTTTCGTTTACGATTTTATCTGCGAAAACGTGGCGTACGCCGAAGAGGAAAGCGGCGACGCGCCGTATTCCGCCTACGGCGCGCTGTGTAACGGCCAAGCAAAGTGTCAGGGGTACGCGCTGGCGTATTACAGGCTCGCCCGGGAACTGGGGCTCGACTGCCGTATGCTCGTCGGGCAGATGGCGGAAAACGGCAGCAGCGTTTCCCACGCCTGGAACGCCGTGAAGCTGGGGGAAAGCTGGTATTCGGCGGATCCCACCAACGGCGCCGCCGCGTTAAACCGGTACGAATATTTTATGATGCCCGCTGCCGCCGGCGACTACGCGCTTTCGGCGCAGTACGCCGCCGGGGAAGCCGGTGACGGTGAGGCGCTCCTTTGTACCGACGGCGAGATCGCCGGTTATCCGTTCGATCTGCCGATCACGGGCGATTGCGGGGATGCGGCATTCTGGACGCTGGACCCGCTGACCGGCGTGCTTCTGATCGACGGCGAGGGCGCCGTTGATGCGTTTGACGGAAACGATCTGCGCTGGACGCAGTACGGCGCCGTGATCAAAACGGCGGCCGTCGGCGCGGGGATCACGGCGCTGTGCGAAGATTGCTTTGCCGGCTGTTCCCCGGTCCTCCATGGGCTGCCGGGTTCCGCCGCCCAAGCGGCGGCGCAGGCCGAAGGGCTTACCTTCCATGCGCTGGCTGTCTCTGAGGCGGTCCCCGCCACCTGTCTTGCGCCCGGCAGAACACAAGGCCTGGTCTGCGCCGCGTGCGAGAACGCATTCTTCGGCAACGAGGTGATCCCGGTCAGTTCCGACCACACGGACGCGGATGGAAACGGCGAATGTGACCTTTGCGGTGCGCCGATGGATTTTGACGATGAAGGGACGTGCGGCGACGCGCTGCACTGGTATTATTTCGACCGCGGCGAACTGATCGTGAAGGGCACGGGCGAAATGTACGATTACAAGTCTTCCGGTACGAACGCAGCGCCCTGGCGCGCGTACAGGCAGTCGCTCAAAACGCTTACTGTCCTGCCGGGCGTCAGTTCCGTCGGCGCGGCAGCGTTTGCGGACTGCACGGCGCTCACTTCGGTCGATCTGCCGGATACCGTCACTTCCCTCGGTACCGGCGCGTTTATCCGCTGTTCCGGGCTTGCACAAATCACGCTGCCCGACACTCTTGCAACCCTCGGGGCGAACGCTTTTGCGCGTACCGCGATCAAAACGGTCGAAGTCCCCGTAAGCATTATGACCGTCAATACGGACGCGTTATATAACGGCGCGTTTGCCGATTCCAAACTGGAGACCGCCGTGCTGAAGGCAGGCGCCGAAACGGTCCCGGCGTATCTGTTCGCAAGGGCAGGGTCTCTGAAGACCGTCGTTTATGAGACGCCCGATACCCTGCAAAGCATCGGCGCGCGGGCGTTCTACGGCTGCGGCCTGGAGGCAGTCGATATCCCGGACAGCGTCTCCGTCATCGGCGCCGAGGCGTTTGCCAATTGTACCGCGCTTTGCGCACTCACGCTGCCCGAAGGGCTTACAACGGTCGACGCGAACGCTTTCGGGCGTACCGCGATCAAAACGGTAGAGGTCCCCGCAAGCCTTGCGACCGTCAATACGGACGTGCTGTATAACGGCGCGTTTGCCTATTCCGAACTGGAGACCGCCGTGCTGAAGGCAGGCGCCGAAACGGTTCCGGCGTATCTGTTCGCACGGGCGGAGTCGCTGAAAACAGTTGTCTTCGAGACGCCCGAAACGCTGAAAAGCATCGGGAAGCACGCCTTTTACGATTGTAAAACGCTGGAGACCTTTGCCCTTCCCGGCGCCGTGGAGACGGTCGGCGACCGCGCGTTTGAAAGCTGCAAATCGCTTTCCTGGGCCTACGTTCCTTCGGCTGACACCGCACTCGGCTCCAAAGTATTTCTGAACTGCGCATCCGCGTTCGTGCTCCATTGCCCTGCAGGGTCGCTCGCCGAGGCGGCAGCCGCCGGTTCCTTTGGCTGCCACACGAACCTTTTGTTTGATTCCGAAACGGTCTCCCTTTGCAGCGGCATCGAATACGTGCCGGTCACCGTATACTGTGAGGATTGCGGTTTCGCGCTCACGCCAGCCGGGTTCGTCACGCCCGACGGCCATCGGGTCGGGGAGGACGCGGCGGTCCCCGCCACCTGTACGGAACCCGGGTTGACGGCGGGCACCCACTGCAGCGTCTGCAAGCTCGTCCTGAAAGCCCGGGAGACGGTCCCGGCAAAAGGCCATACGGTCGTTGCAATCCCCGAAAAGGCGCCGACCTGTACCGCCGACGGCAATACGGCGGGAACGAAGTGCGGCGTCTGTCAGACGGTTTTCGTTGCCCCTGAGACGATCCCGAAAACGGGCCATACGCCGGCCGTTGACCCTGCGGTCCCTGCCACCTGTACCGAGGCGGGCCTGACGGAGGGCTCCCACTGCAGCGTGTGCGGCAGGACGGTCAAAAAACAGGAAATCGTACCTGCAACGGGCCACCTGGATGAAAACGGCGACGGCACGTGCGACGTATGCGGCGAAAAAACCACGCAGGATTCTTTTGTCCAACGGATCGTCCGCTGGATCGGCTCCCTCTTTGAGGGGTGGTCAAGGATCATTTCACGGATCCTTAAGGCCTTCCGCAGACGCTGACGACCCTGCGGGACGCGGTTGGGTTTCCTTTTGAAGGCAAAAAGACCGGGCGGGCAGCCTATTCGGCTGCCCGCCCGTGCGGTATTATTGCAGGCAGAGGGTCATCCGCCCGTTTTTTCGTTAACCAGCTCGTAGAAATTCCCGATAAAGGTGGAACCGGCGCGCTTGCCGTAGGAGATCAGGCACCAGGTATCGCTGTCCAGTTCGCCGCTGTTTTCGTTGTACTGCAGGCCTGCCATCACGAAATTCGCGTCGTTGGCCACGTACCCTGCGGCGTCGTTCATCAGATCGAAAACGATCGTGTTCTCGCCCAGGACCTCGCGGATCGCCTTGTAGGGGAAGCCCGCGATGCCGGAGCCGCCCTTTAATAGCTCCGTGAAGGTCTCGCCGGGGCTGAGATAGACTTTCAAGGCGTCGCCGATCTCCATATAGCCGACCTCGGTAACGGTGTAGAACTGCCCGAGGTACGTGCGCAGCATCAGATTGTCCGCAATGGCGGTCTTGCCGAGGATGGCGACCACGTTGTTGTCGATGGGGCAGAAGAACTGCCGGTGGGCGATGTTGAGCAGGGGGCTGACTGCGGTCGCCTCCACGGTGGGAAGCCCGTCGTACCATTTGGTGTAGCCCGCACGGTCCGCGTTTTCTTCGATCCCGAGCCGGTCGCAGGTTTCTGCGTTCAGGGCGATGCGCTCCTCCTCAGTCATGTTCAGCCCGAGGGCGATATAGCCCATTTCATAGCCGTAGCGCATGGCGGTGGAATGGGCGTCCGTATCCAGCCCGTTGTCGTTGGAGAGGCCGCGGCCGGAGGTCACGGTGCCCACGTCTCCCTGAATGAAGATGAAATTGCGGCCGGCGGCGTTGGCTACCTTTTCCATATACCAGATGAAGTCCGCGCTGAGCTTTTTGTCAAAGCCCTTCTTTCCGTTCTCATCCACGTAGGAATCCCAGTCGAAGCTGGCGGATTCCGGATGGCAGCCGAAGGTGGTGATCAGGGTGGGCTTTACCGCCTCGTCTTCGGGCACGAACTCCAGCTTATACAGCATGTCGTCCAGGCAGATGGGCGCGGTGCGGTCCCAGACGTATTTGCCGATGTTTACGGCGGAGTACCACAGGGTCCCCTCCGTCATGGCGGCGTACGCTTCCTCCACGCTCGCCTTCGCGCCGTCGATCACGGCCTGTAAAAACGTGCGGTCCACGCCGTATTCGACGTCCAGCTTCAGCATGTTGTTCAGCGCATGGGTCACGGGTCTGTTCCATACGCCCTGCGAATCGATGCCGGTATGGATGTGCGTGCAGTCCACGTTGATGCTGACAAGGTTATGCGCGGCGGCAAAGTCCGCCAGCGCCGCGCGGATCAGACGCACGTCCGTATTGGCAAGCCCCATGGCGTCCACGGCGCAGAAGGCGGCGCTGCCTCTGCCGCTGCCGTCGTCGAGCACGATCGTGCGCACGCGCAGCTCCTCAGCTTCGCCGTCGTCGTCTTTGTACATCTCCGTGCAGTAGACGTCCGGCAGGTACGCGCCCTTGGCGTAAGGTTTGATGCCGAAATCGGCGGGCATGATGCTTTTTTCACTGTAGCCCAGGCGCCAGACCGCGTCCGAAGCGGGTTCGGTCAGAAACTGATCCGTCCCGGCGTAGAAATCGCCGTAGGCGTCCAGGTCGAAGGTCTCATACTGCCGTACCGTTTTCGCTGCTGGTACCGTCAGCGCCAGCGGCTTGCCGATCGCTTTGTTGATCAGGAAGTTGGACAGCAGGTTCAGGATCTTTGCCAGGATCTGCTTGAACCTGCTCATCGCCTGCTCCGATCTGCTTTGCGTCTCATCTGTTTTCAGGTTCGCAAAGAGATCGTAAGACGCGTACGTACCGGCGCCCTCCTGCTTTACTTCGTCGGGCGCGGCCGCGGCAAAAACGGCGGAAACGCTGCCGAACAGCAGGCTCAGGCACAGAAGGACGGAAAGGATCATGCGTAGTTTTTTCATGGCGGACTCCTTTTTTTCGGGTAAATTCGGACGTTCTTTCAGAATACCACGTTTATTTTATCACTTATTTCCGGTAAAGTAAACAGGATATTTTGAATTGTCCGATATTCCCGGCAGGAATCTTTATGTCTTGGCAAGTCCCTCCAGGTATCTGTTCGCCTGATCCAGACAGTCCTTTTTCAGGGTTTCGGCATAAAGTTCCGGGTGCAGCGCCCTGTCCGCCGCCGCGGCGGGAAAGATCGCGCGGATATCGTTTGCACAGGTTCTGCCCGGCGCCGGCGCCCGGTATGCTTTCAGGGAATACGTTTCATTTTCATCCAAAGAAAACGTGATCGCCGCGGGCACGATCGAGCACGTGACTTCTTCCGGCGAGCCGGATACGCAAAACGTCATATGGCAGACGAGAAGATAAACGGTTTTTTCGTTTGTCTGATCCGTTTCTTCGGCAAGCAGCGCAAAGCTTTCGGCGTGGATCAGACCGTCGGGCGCCTGACTGCGGTACTGCCTGTGCAAAACGGACGCGATCGCGGCGTCCAGGTCCGCGTCCGTGCAGCTGCAGGCGCCGGGAAAGGAATACCGGTCCGCGCCTTCTTCCAGTCCCACAGAGCAGCGCAGGATCAGCCTTGCGTCCGTGGCGGTGACCCTGCCGTCGCCGTCGTAATCCGCGCTCAGGCACAGGGGCAGCAGCTCAGTATCAAGGCCTACGGAAAAGCGCAGCGCCTGCCGTGCGTCGGCGGCGTCCACTTTGCCGCTGCGGTCCACGTCCCCGCGTACAGGGGGCAGCGCGCCGGGCAGGTCGGCGGCGCCTGCGGGGCATAAAAGCGCAGCGGACGCCGCAAAGGCGGCCAGAACGGCAAAAAGTCTTTTGCATGCCATGGGTTTTATCTCCTTTCTTGGATGCGGTTTCAGATGCGGTTTTTACGTTACAGCTCCAGAGATATGATCAGGTCCATGATCTCATATATGTCCGCGTCCGGCCCGAAATGCGCCTGATAGCCGATCCCGCTGTCCAGCGTCGGCCAGTATCCGATATGGAGGTAATCCCGGTACGCATCCGGCGCCTGCACGTAAAAGGTCCTGCCGCGGTACGTATATTCTTCCCCGTAGGTCGAAAACGACGAGCTGCTCCATCTGTCCTGGTCGTCCAGACCGACGATCCCGTCTGCAAACGTATAGGTCACGGACAGGCAGAACGCGCCGCTCCCGCTGATATCGCCGTCCCGGCTGACGATACCGACTTTGTAGCCGGTAAAATCAGCCCTTTGGCAGGGCACGATTGGGTGCCCGAATTTTTCTTTCGCTTCCCCGTAGCCGACGGAGACGTTTGTAAAAACCGCGCCGGGCGAACCGGGTCCTCCGCCGCCTTCCGGCGGTCTTGTCGGCTCTGCGAAAGGCGCCGTTGTCTCGGCGGGAGGGCCGGAAGGCCTTTCCGGTTCGGTCTGGGCCGGTGCGTCGGTGGGCGCAGGCCTTTCCGTGCCGGGCTCAGTAAGAACGGCGCCCGGGCGGGAGGGGGCTTGCGTTTGCGTTCCGGGGCGGGACCGGCCAGCTGTCGGCGCTTGCGTACGCGGTTCGGTGGTTTCGTCGGATGGCGCGTCGGTCTGCCCGGCAAAAGACGGTTTGTAGGCGGTTTCTTCCGTTTCGGCGTCGGTTTCGGAAGTCGCCGCGGCGTTTTTGCCCCCGGAAGGATCAAAGCCGTCCGTCGTGAGCAATCCGACCGTCTCCGGCGGCGTGAACAGGTCGGAGGATCGCGGGTCAAGCTTTATAAGCCCGAAAACCGCGGCGCTAAATACGGCGGCGAAACCGGCGGCGGCTGCGCTTTTTCGTATCTTTTTCCGATTTGCGCTGAACTCTGCCGCGATCGCGGAAAACCGTTCCGATTCGCGTACGTACGCTTCATCCGTCCCCGCTATGGCGCATAACAGGTCCCTGCTGTTCATACCAAGGCTCCTTTCAAGTATCTTTTCAGCTTCTTTCTGGTCCGCATCAGGATCGTCCGTACATACGCTTCGCTGATCCCGTACGCGGCGCCGATTTCGGAAGGATCTTCAAAAAAGTAATACCTCCGGATAAATACGGATCTGTCCCGCGCCGAAAGGGAAGCCAGAAAATCATCTGCCGCCTCTTTCAGGTCCTCCGGGCCGACCGCGCAGCCGGAGGGGATACACGGCGAGAGCTCCTCCGTCAGGATACGGTCCTTGTCAAACAGGGTCCCGACCTCAACGGAGAACAGCTCCGCCATTTTCAGGATCATTTTATAATTCGGCGGACTTTTGCCCGTTTCCCATTTGGAAACGAGATCCCGGGAGACAAATAATTTCGCAGCCAGCTGTTCCTGCGTCATATTTGCGTTTGCCCGAAGTGCTGCAATTGCTTGACCGGTCTTCAACATGCGACACCTCCTGTTGCGGTTTCATTATATCGCAGGGCGAAAGAAGGTGCAAGGGAAAGAACGTATCACGGTTTTCCGGCAAGGCGTCGGATAACGGCCTCTGTTTCCGGCATAAAAAACGATCCCTTTTTGCAAGGGATCGTGTGAATTGCTGCGTGCAATGATTATTTGCGGGTGCTGAGATAGCTTTTCAGCAGGCCGGTCCAGTCGGTCTGGATCACGTCAAAGCCCATATCCGCCAGCTTGCCCCAGCCTGCCTGCGGCCCCTGCACGAGAGACGCGTCGTCCGTGAGCCCCGCGCTGATCACCGCCTTATGATCGTAGACCTCTGCGTTTACAAACAGGATCCTGCCCTTGGCGTGCATCTCTTCGATATAGGCGGGGGAGCAGCAGGGTTCGTCAAGCGTTTTGAAAAGCGCCTCGGCGCCGATGCAGTTCACGCCCTGGGAGACGAGGCCGTCCGTTACGTCGTCGGCCGAACGCACGATCGGCATGAACATAAAGTCCGCCGCGTATTTTCTGACCTCGGCAAGTTCCCGTTCGGAGGCCCCGGTCTTGACCACGACCTGCTTTTCCACGCCGCTCTCCCGGATCGCGCGGCTGATCCCGGGCACGTCCGTCCAGAATTTATCGACGTTGATGTAGCATTTGCCGCGCAAAAAGTCAAACGCCTCGGCAAGGGTGTTGACTCCGAACTGCGTTTTCGTGTCGTCCGGGTTATACAGCCGCAGCCTGTCTACCTTTTTGGAGGGCAGCAGCCGGATAAAGGACCGGATCTTCAGATACGCTTTTTCCATGCCCGGATGGAAAACGTAATACTTGCCGTCCGCGCTCACCGCCACGTCCAGCTCGATCATGTCGGCGCCCTCCATCAGCGCGGCGTTGAACGCCGCGAGCGTGTTGCAGGGGATGTTCCCCGCAGCGGACCCTCTGTGCGCGCAGACCAGCGGCATGTTACGTGCGTTTTCAAAAATGCTTTTGCTCAGATCGACCATTTTCTCTCCCCGTTTCCGACAGTTACTCTCTTTTCAACAGTATCATACCACACCGGAAAAGAAACTGCAATAAAAACAAACAAAGAATTGGGTTGATGAACGCCGAAACAGATGTTATAATAAACGTATAACGGCCGATATTTTCGGCGAGATCCGTTACATTCGATCTTTCGGGGAAGGATACACAAAATGGAAGAACACGGTTTTCATTTTCAAAACGGTACGTTCAAGATCATGCAGGTCGCGGACGCGCAGGAACTGCCCGCGGTCTCGCCGGATACGGTCCGGCTGCTGAAAATGGCGCTGGCGGCGGAAAACCCGGATCTGGTGGTGTTCACCGGCGACCAGATCTACGGCATCCACCCGCGGCTCTGGTCCGAGCGGTCCGTGCGCCGCGTGCTGACGGCGCTGCTTGCGCCGGTCGTCGAAGCGGGCGTGCCGTTTGCGGTCACCTTCGGAAACCACGACGCGGAGAGCGGGATCCCGAATCCGGCGCAGGCTGAGATCTATGCGGGGTTCCCGGGTTATACCGCAGGGGACCGCCGCGCCGCCGACGATCCCGGCACCTTCCGCATCCCGGTGTACGGCGCGGACGGCAGGGCGGTTCTGGACGTTTTTGCATTCGATTCGCACGGCTCCGCCGCCGCAGGCGGAAAAAACGGCGTGACCGACGCGCAGCTTCACTGGTTCAAAGCGCAGCGGGCGGCGGAAGAAGCCGCTCTGGGCGAAAAACCGCCGGCGCTGGTTTTTCAGCATATCCCCGTGCCGGAATACTATCAGGTCATCGATCGGGTAAGCAAAGGGACGCGCGGCGCGGTGGAGGCGTTCGGATCGCGGAAGAACACGTTCTATGCGCTGCCGGACGCCCTGCAGGCCGCGGGCGGCTTTATGAAGGAGACGCCCGCCGTCGCAGGGGAAGCCGAATTCGGCGCGCTGCTCTCGGACGGGCACGTTCTCGCCCTCGCCGTCGGGCACGACCATAACAACAGCTTCCTTGCGCCGTACAAGGGGATCGACCTCATCTATACGCAGGGCGCGGGCTTCCATGTTTACGGGCCGCATCTGCAGCGCGGTGTGCGCGTCATTGTTTTCAATGAAAAAGATCCCGCGGCGTATACCGCCTATACCCGCACCTGGAAAAGCCTGACAAACGAACGCCCGCGCGAATTCCTGCTGGGCTACGCCCTGTCAAAAACGCCCTCCAGCGTTTCGCAGGCAAAGGCCTGGGCGAAGCGCGCGCTGCCCTTTGCCGCGGCAGGCGCGGCGGGCGCCGGGCTGCTGGCGGT
>JAFRNP010000108.1 GCA_017430145.1 Clostridia bacterium | reverse complement strand
CGTCAGGCAGTCAAACGGCACGATCCGCTTGTGGCCGATGCAGGCGCTTTCATAAACCGGTTTGCCGTCGGCAAGGATGCGAAACGCCCGAATGCGCTGACCCTCGCTGATATCTTCGCGCAGCACAAGATAGCGTACCCGCTGCGGCGTGTCGAACCGGATCTCGCAGCGGCAGTCCGCCAATATCGGGCGGTCGATCTGCCTGATCGGACCGGAAAAGGTTTCACGGATCAGATTTCCGAAGGCGCGAAACTGTTCCTCATCCTGAAAATCCCCGTCCCGGCTGATCGCCATGCCCAGAAGCAGATTGGAGTTTCTTCCCACCGAACGGATATAACAATCCAAAAGCTGCTCCGGCATATAACACAGATGCTCCTCGTTCGGCTGCCAGCTCCAGCCGCCGCCGAAGGCTGCGTGTGTGCGGTTGGGCATATCGGTTTCCGCCGGCCAATAATATCTGCCGTCGGGGTCGCCTACGCCGGCCTGCTCCTCAAGTATCGTGCCGTTAAACCGCGCGTCTCCCGCGTTGGTGGTCGCCCAGCAGTTTTCCGGCGCAAGGCCGTCCTCGTTGCCGACCCACCGGACGTTGTGAGGCCAGGCCTTCGGTCCCTGAAAACAGATCGCGTCCGGCTGATTTTTTTGCAGCAGCGGCATAAGATCCGGTCCGCCCTCCTCGGGCGGGATCACACCGCCGTCAAACCAGATCTCCACCAGCGGCCCGTAGCTGCTCCAAAGCTCCTTCACCTGCGCTTCCACACATTTTATATACGTCCGATAAGCCTCCCCGCGCGTATCCTGCGGAACGCTGTCGTTAATATCGTAATAGCCGTTGCAAACAGTGCTGTAATAGAAGCCGGGCTTGAGCCCGTATTTGACGCACGCCTCCACAAACTCACGGCAAACGTCGCCGCCGCCCCCGCGCCAATCTGTATGCGCAATGGAAAAATCGTTCACCTTGGTATCCCAAAGCGCGAAGCCCGTTGTGTGCTTTGCGACCAGCACGGCGTATTTTGCGCCGAGAAGCGCGGCGCATCTGACCCACTGCTCCGGATCCAGTTTCGTGGGATGGATCGTTTCGGGCGCCAACGCCTCACGCACAACAGCCGTTTTATACCACTCGCCCGGCAGCTCCGGCCGGTACATTTCCAGACAGTAATGGATCAGAACGCCGAGCTCCAGCTCGTGCCAGTCCAGCTGCTGTTTTGTGGGTTTCGCTATGTTTTCCAAAGAACCGCCTCCCTGTCCCAATCTAAGCGGATTATAGCAGAAACCGCGATCGTTTTCAATATTATTTCTCATCAGGCTTGAAAGAAAGGACAATTTGTGATAGCATTTATCAAAGGTTCTATCAATCCGAACAACGTGGAGGACGCGCACTTGTTTCAGAAACACAAAGACAATCCGATCTTCGGCGATCCGGCGCTCGGCACCCTGTTTGACGTATATTTGACCGCTCTGCCGGACAGCCGGCTGCGCATGGATCTTTCCACGAGAAAAAACAACGCCCTGTCCGTTTCTTTCTCCGACGACGGCGTCCGATGGTCGGACCCGACCGTCACGCTCCCGCCGGACAATTCCTCTGGCTGGGAGGATATGGTCAACCGCAACTGCGTTCTGAAAGTCGGGGATACTTATAAAATGTGGTATACCGGGCAGGCGCACGGCAACAGCTATATCGGCGTTGCCGAAAGCAAGAACGGGATCGATTTTTACCGCGTCCGCACAGATCCCGTTTTGTCTCCTGAAGCCCCTTTTGAGGGGGAATCCGTGATGAACCCCTGCGTGCTTCATGAAAACTGCCTGTACCGCATGTGGTACAGCGCCGGCGAAACCTACGAGCCGAACGTGCTTTGCTACGCCGAAAGCCGGGACGGACTTATCTGGGAAAAATCCTCCCGGAACCCCATTCTCGAAAAGAACCCGGAGAAGGTCTATGAGCAAAACCGTATCGGCGGCTGTCAGGTAATCCCGCATCCGACGCTTGGGTATCTCATTTTCTATATCGGCTACCGGGATATCAACACAGCCTGCATCTGCGCTGCGTGCTCTGAAGACGGCATAACGGATTTCAGAAGGTGCAAAAGCAATCCTTTGGTCTTTCCCACCGCCGGCGAATGGGACGCGGACGCATGCTATAAGCCCTCGGCGCTCTACGACAAAGAGAAAGACCTGTGGCGCATCTGGTACAACGGGCGCGCAAACGGCATGGAGTATATCGGCATGGCGGAAAAGCACGGAGATTTTACAAAGAATGATTTTGAGTAACACGATAAAACAAAAAAAAGGAGTCAAAAAAATGAAAAGAAAACTGTTTACCCTGATCACATTGACGCTCTGCGTCCTTATGGCCGTACTTTGTCTGACCGCCTGCGGCAATAAAGGCGACGACGCGAAAGCAAACCAAAACACCGCCGCCGAGGACGCCAACAAGGGCGAAACCAAAGAAGCCTCAGCGCTTCTCGGCACGTGGAGCGCCAACGAAGCGGAAGGCTGCGCCTATACCTTCGAGGAAGACGGCAAGGGCGTATGGGACGCCGGCGAAGGCATGCTCATGAACTTCACCTATGCCGACAAGGGCGAAACCGTTGAGATCACCTACGAGGGCGCGTCCACGACGCAGATCTGGGAATACACAATCGACGGCGCCGATCTTACGATGAAGGATACCGACACCGGCTCGATTCTGACCTACACGAAGAAGTAAATACAGGAGACTTTTTTACCGAAGAAAAGCTTGCAAATTCGTTATCGTTATTGCTCAAAACCGTGGACTAACAATAAGACACCTCCTATGATACACCGGAAGATCGTATCATGGGAGGTATCGTTTTTACGGCAAAGGGTTTGCTGTATTTACGGAAATACGGAAGCGGAACAGATCGGTTGTATTTCAGTAGAATCTTCTTTGCGGTGATCATCATGTCCAACTGCAAAAAGCCGCTGGAATCCGCGCTGAAAACCTTTGCTTTCTTTTTGATCAGTCAACCGCTGATCTATCTGTTACAGGTGCCTTTTTCTCCGATGGGGTGGGGACTGTTTTCGTATTATCCCTATTGGTTTTATTGGACGTTGGCCACCTTCCCGATGGCCTTTGTGGGTTGGTTCATTCAAAAGAAAAACTGGCTCAGCGTTTTGATCTTCTCACCTGTTTTTCTGTTTTTCGGGAACACGATCTTTCTTGACGGAAAAGAAGCCGTTAAGCATTTTCCCCATTTGCTCCTTGCGGCTTTATTCTGCATTTTTCAGGTCGTGCTGTATACGCATGTCTTCTTCCCGAAAATCACGCAGAAAGCGGTCGGCCTTGCGCTTCCCGTGGTCATGATTGCCGTAATGCTGATCTTCTCCCCGCAGGTTGACTTCGAGGCACACGATTTTCTCCCTGATGAACCCTTCTTCTCGGCAGAGGCGATGCTTTCCGTGGAGGACGACTCCATTGCGGAGGTCGCATTTGAACTGCCGGAAGAGGGGAGGATCCTGATCGAGGCGCATAAATACGGAGAAACCGGTATCACCGTAACAGACGGAGAAAAAGAATATCGGTATACGATCGTAATATACGACGATAACGGTGTGGACAGAGCAAAAACAGAACCCGCCGGACAGCCATAAGGCAGAGCCGAGCTGTTTCCCGAGGCAATAGCCGCTACTCCCCGACGGCATACCATAATACGGAAAAACGCCCCGTCGTTTCCGACGGGGCGGCAGTGGGGCAATACCGTTTTGGGTACGGACTCACCCTTCGATGGCAATGGTCTTTTTCTCGGGCAGCTTCGCCTTCGCTTCCTTCTTCGGGATGCGCAGCGTCAGCACACCGTGTTCCAGCTTTGCTTTGATATCCTCTTCCGTGATCTCTTCGCCGACGTAGAAGCTGCGGCGCAGGCTACCCGCGTAACGCTCCTGACGGATGACCTGACCGGACTTTTTATCCTTTTCATCCTTGTCAAGGCCTTTGGCCGCGGTAATGGTCAGATACCCGTTTTCCAGGCTGAGCTCCACCTCGTCCTTATGGAAGCCGGGCAGCTCCACTTCCACCTCATAATCGTCCTCGTGCTCACGCACGTCCGTCTTCATCAGGTTCTTGGCATGGTGTCCGTAAAGCGGTTTCTCCATCAGCGCGAACTGGCGATCCATGTCATTCATCCAACGATCCATCAGATCTTCACCAAAAATACCGGGCATGTACAACATAAGACAAACCTCCATTCATTTTGGTCCTGGATGCTGTTCAGGGCTTTTGCTATGGTATATGCCGCAGGGGGGAATATAAGGAACCCCGGAACCCTGTCCCGGAGCTCTCCTCACCTTGCAAGGATATAATAGCACAAAAGTTAGCACTTGTCAATAGAGAGTGCTAACCTTTTTTTTATCATTTTTATTTCATGCCGAACAGATGTGCGAAGAAGTAGAGGATCCGGTGGACAAATCCGACGAATTTCTGCCACAGATTGCCGGAATGGTCCTTGCCGCAGTATTGGCAGAGGCCCTCCGCCTCGCTGCCGTCCAGACTGACAAACCGGACGCCGGCGATCCGGCAGTTTTCCGCCGCGCTGCTCCTGCCGGGGGCGGTCACGGTCAGCCATTGGTAGGCGGTATATTCCTCCTGCGGGTCCGGATAAAGGACCAGCTCCTCCAGCCTGCTTGTATCGTTGACGCGCTCCATTTCCGCGTCCACAAGGGACTCAAGCGCCTCGTCCACCACAACCTCGTCTCCCCACTCTGCCGTTTCAACGGAGAAAATCTGATCGAGGGCGGTATACTCCGTTCCGAAACGGGCGTTCAGCAGGGACAGCGCCGGGGAGACCAGGTCCTCAAGGCTGTCGGCTTCCTCGCCGAAGGCCTCGCTGTAATAGGCGGCGGCGTCCGCGATCTCCTCGTCCTCCGCCTCATAGGCGCCGCTTTGAATGGAATAGACGAACCGCAGCAGCTCCAGGGGCAGCCTGTCGTCTCTGAACCGGTCGATGGCTTCCTGCTGCGCAATGTAGCCGTCTATCGCCGCTTGCAGATCGGGGTACGGCTGGGCACCGCTGTGGTAGGCCGCCACCTTGAACTGCGCGTAGGGGAAGGAAGCGCTTTTGATGAGGACCTCCTCCGCGAAAACGGCGTTGATCGCCTGATACCCGAGGTCGGTAAGCGTAGAGGGCAGGGTGATTTTACGGGGATAGAAGAAATCAAATTCATCCTCAGGGACGGCCGTGATCCCTTCCTCCACGATGATTTCACGGACGAGGGCAAACCGGGCGCGCTCGGCGTCCGCCACGCTCATCCCGGCGGTCTGCCCGCTGTAATAATCGTAGATCAGTGTGCCGATGCTTTCAAATTCCGTGACGGAGGAACTGCCGTCCTCGTCGTATTCCTCTTCTTTATGATCGACGATGGGGCCGCTGCCGCTGACGGTCAGCACGCCTTCGTCGGTCAACTGCCACGTGACGCCGTCCCCCGCCGTGCCGGAGAGGACAATCCCGTCCCCGGCGGCAAAGGCCGAAGCCGCCGCGCCGAAGGCAAGCAGAAGAGAAAGAAACAGTGCAAGCGTTGTTTTCAGGTTTTTCATTTTTTTGCTCCTTTGTTTATCCTGTTTATTTATTAAAAATGAACGGTGACGATATTATCACCCCGTTATTGCATTCTCTTTGTTTATTATACCATAATCCGGCAGACGGATGCAACAACTTTTTTCAAATCAGCAGAGGGATTTTTTCAAATCAACAGAGGGATTTGTCGTGGATATCACCTGTTGATTTACGCGACTGCTCGTGTCTTATATATTGAAGAACCAATTTATACTTGAAATAGAGAGGACCCGTAAAGTATAATATAATGTGGTACGGACAGGCCCTGCCCATCTCGTCATAAGCGCCTGCCGCCGGAGAGCGGTATTCTGCCTTTGAAAAATCACGGGATATGAGAGGAGTAACGCCCATGAAAAAAATGATCGG
>JAFRNP010000107.1 GCA_017430145.1 Clostridia bacterium | reverse complement strand
TCGAACTCAAAAACATTTCCGTTTCCTTTGACGGGGAGAAAATACTCGAAAATCTGAATCTGAATATCCGGGACGGCGAGTTTATCACCTTCCTCGGGCCTTCGGGGTGCGGAAAAACCACGACCCTGCGCGTCATCGCCGGCTTTCTGCAGCCGGACGGCGGCGACGTGTTCTTCGACGGCAAAAAAATAAATGGTGTTCCTTCTCATAAGAGGCAGGTAAACACCATTTTTCAGCGTTATGCGCTGTTCCCGAACATGAGCGTGGCGAAAAATATCGAGTTTGGCCTCAAGGTCAAAAAGGTGCCCAAAGCGGCGCGGGAGAAGAAGGTGCAGGAGATGCTCTCCCTCGTCAACCTCAAGGGCTTCGATAACCGTATGATCGACTCCCTCTCCGGCGGGCAGCAGCAGCGTGTGGCGATCGCCCGCGCGCTGGCGGTGGACCCGAAGGTCCTGCTGCTGGACGAGCCGCTGGGCGCGCTGGACCTGAAGCTGCGCAAGGATATGCAGGTGGAGCTCAAAAAGATCCAGAAGAGCCTCGGGATTACGTTTATCTACGTGACCCACGATCAGGAGGAGGCGCTTTCCATGTCCGACACCATCGTGGTCATGGACAGCGGCAAGATCCAGCAGATCGGCTCCCCGACGGATATATATAACGAGCCGCAGAACGCGTTCGTTGCGGATTTCATCGGTGAAAGCAACATCGTGGACGGCGTGATGCGTCGGGATAAGGTCGTTGAATTCTCCGGCCACGTGTTCGACTGCCTTGACGGCGGCTTCGGTAAGGACGAGCCCGTGGACGTGGTCGTGCGTCCCGAGGACGTGGACGTGGTCGCGCCGGCGCAGGGAATGCTCACGGGCACCGTAACGGGCGTCACGTTTATGGGCGTGCATTACGAGATCATCGTGGATATCGGCGGCTTTTTGTGGATGATCCAGTCCACCGATTATTCCGGGGTCGGCGACCATATCGGTCTTCTGATCGAGCCGGACGCTATCCATATCATGAAAAAATCGGAGTATTCCGGCATGTACGGCGATTTCTCCAGCTTTTCGGATGAGTTCGACGAGCTCTCCGACGTTAACGCCGTGCTGGATGCGGAGGATGACGAAGATGCGTAAGAACCGGGACCCGATCAACAAGAAGGTGATGCTGGCGCCCTTCTCGGGATGGATGGTTCTTTTTGTCCTGGTCCCGATCGCGCTGGTCGTCTACTACGCGTTTTCGAACGCTGACAGGCAGTTTACCCTTTCCAATCTGCACTGGATGTACGAGTACCGCGGCACGCTCTGGCTGAGCGTAAAGCTGTCGGTGATCGCCACGGTCATCTGTATGCTGCTTGCGTACCCCATCGCTTACGCCATGTCGCGCGCCAGTGAAAAGGTACAGCGCAACGCCACCCTTTTTATCATGCTGCCCATGTGGATGAACTTTCTGGTGCGCACCTACGCGTGGATGACGATACTGGAGGATACGGGCCTCGTCAACAACGCGCTCAGAGGCATTGCAGGCTGGTTCGGCAAAGAGTTTGACGGCCTGTCGCTGATCAACAACCACGGCGCCATCGTCCTTGGTATGGTCTATAACTTTTTGCCCTATATGATCCTGCCCATCTATACGGCGCTGACCAAGATCAGCTATTCGCTTATCGAGGCGGCAAGGGATCTCGGCGCAAACGGCGGGCAGGTGTTCGGCAAGGTGATACTGCCCATGAGCGTCCCCGGCATCATCTCGGGGATCACCATGGTTTTCATCCCCTCCATTTCCACCTTTATTATCTCCAAGATCCTCGGCGGCGGCAAGGATTTTTTGATCGGCGACCTGATCGAAGATTACTTCCTCGGCAACTCCGGCGTTGTCAACTACAACATCGGCGCCGCACTGTCGCTGATCATCATGGTCATGATCCTGATCGCCACCTTTATGATGAACCACTTCGATAAGGATGCGAAGACCAGCGGGGGAGGGAGCGTTATATGAAAAAGTTTTTAACGGTCTATACGGTCCTGATCTCGGTCTTTCTGTACGCGCCGATCTTTGTGGTCGTGTTCTTCTCATTCAATTCCGGTACCTCCCGCGCGGTGTTCGAGGGATTTTCGATGCAGTGGTATCAGGAGCTCTTTCAGGACGAGCTGATCTTAAAGTCCCTGTACTATTCGGTCGTGATCGCCGTGGTCTCCGCGGTGGTCTCCACGGTCATCGGTACCATGGCTGCCATCGGCATCAATAAGCTTCGGGGGTTCGTCAAATCGGCGTACCTGTCGGTCAACAATATCCCGGTGGTGAATCCCGATATCGTGACCGCCATCTCCATGATGATCCTGTTCGTATTCGTGCTTTCGCACTTCAACGGCATGGAAATGGGCTTTACCACCCTTCTGATCGCCCACATCACGTTCAACATCCCGTACGTGGTGCTTTCGGTCCTGCCAAAGCTCAAGGGCATGGACCAGAACATCTACGACGCGGCGCTGGACCTGGGCTGCCCGCCGGTCAAGGCCTTCGTCAAGGTCGTGATCCCGCAGATCATGCCCGGTATCATTTCGGGGATGATCATGGCGTTCACCCTCTCGCTGGACGATTTCGTCATCAGTTACTTCAACTCCGGCGCCACCTTCCAGACGCTGCCGATCACCATCTACTCGATGACGAAAAAGCCCTACAATCTCAAGCTCAACGCCCTTTCCACCCTGCTGTTCGCGGTGGTGCTGGCGCTTATGCTCGCGGTCAATATCAAAAAGCCCGCGAAAAAGAAAAAGGCGTAAGGGGGAACGGGAACATGATCAAAAAAAGTATTGCCGTTTTTCTGACGCTGGTCCTTCTCTGTACGCTGCTTGCCGCCTGTGCAGGTTCCGGCGCAGGGAACGCCGCCACCCTCAACGTCTATAACTGGGGGGAGTATATCGACCAGACGGTGCTGGAGGACTTTGAAGCCGAGACCGGGATCCAGGTCAACTATACGACCTACGCCAATAACGAGGAAATGTATTCCAAGATCGTTTCGGGCGCAGCCTCTTACGACGTGATCGTCCCCTCCGAGTACATGATCTCCAAGATGATCGAGGAGGACCTGCTGGCGGAGCTGGATTTTGCCAATATTCCGAACTATTCAAAGATCGGCGACGACTATAAGGGGCTGCCCTATGATCCGGACGAAAAGTATTCCGTTCCTTATACCTGGGGCACGGTGGTGATCGTATATAACACAAAGTATGTGGATGAGGCGGACGTGGAGGACGAGAGCATCGATCTTCTTTGGAACGAGAAATACGCGGGCAAGATCCTGATGTTCGACAACCCACGCGACGCCTTTGCCCTCGCCATGTCGAAGCTCGGGTATTCCATGAACTCCACAACGCCCTCCGAGTGGGAGGCTGCCGCCGACGAGCTGATCGCCCAGAAACACCTTGTGCAGGCGTACGTCATGGACCAGGTCTTTGACAAGCTGATCGGCGAGGAGGCGTATATCGCCCCCTATTACGCCGGCGACGCCATGGCGATGATGGAAGAAAACGAGGATCTGGCGGCGTATGTGCCCGTGGAAGGCGCGAACCAGTTTTTCGACTCCATGTGTGTTCTGAAAAACACCCGGCACAAAAAAGAGGCGGAGCAGTTCATCAACTTCATGTGCGACACCGAGATCGCGGTGCGCAACGCCGAGGAGGTCTGCTACGCGATCCCGCAGGTGGAAGCGTATGAAGAGCTGGACGAAGAGACGAAGAACGATACCATGGTCTACCCGCCCGCCGAGGTGCTGGAGCGCTGCGAGGTGTTCGTCAACCTTCCTTCCGAGACCCTGGAGCTGCAAAGCGACCTCTGGAAAAAACTCAAAACACATTACGACTGAACAAGTAAAGGCTGTGTTTTTTGTGCGCGCCCTGTAAGGCGGTAAATATGATGCAAAAACGGTGCGACCCCGTAATGGGGCTGCACCGTTCCCTTTTGCCGGGCGAGTTTGTAATTTCGTGGGCCTTAACGGACCGCTTCCGGCATGGCCAATGTCAACAACTTAAGACACAAAAGCACAAAACGAACAGGTTTTCCGGCCTTGGTGCTGCGACATTAAGATCTCACCCCGTAGGGGCGGGCATTGACCGCCCGCAACGTTGCCAAAAGATGTTGTTTTGCCTTGCGTTGTGTTTCTTTTTGGAATAAAGTATGCAATACGAAAATCGCTCATTTTGCTGTAATCATGTTATGAATGGTCTTTATTCTTGCGCAAATGACGTTTCAGCTCCCCGAATTCTGTTTTCTTCCGGAAAAGCGACGCTTTTCAACCGCTGAACGCTAAGCCTATAAACGTAAAAAAGAACCGGACTGGATAAAAACAGCAGTTTCAAAAATTTTTATCGGATTTCCCGCCTATGACATGTTTTTTGCAAGGAAATGAGGAAGACTAAAGAAAACAGGGGGATTGAAGATATGAACGAACCGAAAACCGCGCTGATTACGGGTTCTTACGGCGGGCTGGGCGCCGCGTTTGCCGCCGAACACGCAAGACGGGGCGGCGCGCTGATCCTGTCCGATCTGAATCAGGAGCGTTTGGAAAAGCAGAAGCACGAATTGGAGGCGCGATACAACGTAACCGTTGATGCGCTGCCTGCCGATCTCACAAGACCGGAGGAAACGCAGCGTCTGTTCACCGAATGCCGCGCGCGAAATATTACCTTGGATCATCTGATCCTGAACGCGGGCTTCGGCGGGCAGGGCACGCTGGCGAAACGACCGATGGAAAAGGATATGGCGATGATCGCTGTCAACGTGGAGGCGACCACCCGCCTGTTAAAGCTCTTTTTGCCCGGGATGGTCGAACGCGGCTTTGGCAGAGTTTTATTGGTATCCTCCATTTCCGCAAAGCTTCCCGGACCGCGCCAAGCCGTGTATTTCGCGTCAAAAGCATATCTCACAAGTCTCGGCAACGCCCTCTGGCGGGAGCTGAAGGGGACCGGCGTAACGCTTACCACCGTCATGCCGGGGATATTGGC
The DNA here is from genome assembly GCA_017430145.1 of Clostridia bacterium. Classification (GTDB taxonomy): domain Bacteria; phylum Bacillota; class Clostridia; order Oscillospirales; family Acutalibacteraceae; genus RUG806. The sequence goes on along the minus strand of JAFRNP010000107.1, from coordinate 12,097 downwards.
AACGGATTTCGCGGAGAAGGGACATTTGGAGGATACGTTGCTGTTTGCGCGCCGCGCCGATCCCGAAAAAGCCGCGAAGAAGGCGTACGACGCGATGCTGCGCGGCAAAATGAACGTTACCCCCTGCGTGCAGCTTCCGCTCAGGTTTGCCCTGCTGCTGACTCCGTTTTTGCCGAAAGCGCTGGTAACGGAGCTGGTTTATTGTTTGCAGAAAAAGGGAACGTCAAGCGCAGCACAATAACACTTTATCTGTAAAAAAACAAATCCGGATCGCTTTACGATGGATCGTAGAGCAACCCGGATCTATTCATATGACGTCGCTGTTTATTTTGCTTATGCTGCCGTAGAACAGGCGCGCATATTTGGTTGCCGTTTCTTTAAAAAGATTGCTTTTTTTTGCAGTGGCAGGGCGTTACTTCCCGAGCAGCCATTCAAGGGCGTTAAGCTGCCTGATCCCGTTGTATGACGTGGGCGGATCGTCATCGAGCGTCAGCAGATACTTGGGGTTGTGATCGGGGATCGCGTCCAGCGGCGACAGCTCGCGGGTCAGTGTGTTTTGATCGCGCACGGTCAGCGCCACCTGGTAATACTCCGTGCCGCCGTCGTTGATCGCGATAAAATCGACCTCCCCGTTATCCTGTCTGCCGACGTACAGCTCATATCCCCGGCGGAGCAGTTCAAGGCAGACGACGTTTTCCAGAATATGCCCCATATCCGCCGGCTTGGTACCGAGCAGGTAATAGCGCAAACCGACATCGGCAAGATAGTATTTTTCCTGCGTTTTCAAAAAATGTCTGCCCTTGATATCATATCTGCCGACCTTGTACAGCACGAAGCTTTCACAAAGCGCGGTCAGGTAGTTGTCGACCGTATGCACAGACGCGCCCTTACCGCCGCTTTTGAGAGTGTTGACGATTTTTGTAGAGGAGCACAGGTTGCCGACGTTATCGAACATAAAACGGATCACACTTTCCAGCATGGCGACGTCGGCGATTTTCTTGCGCTGAACGATATCCTTGAGCACGATAGAGGTATAGACGCCGTCGAGATAAGCGAGGATATCCCTCCGGTTGTTCAGCTCCAGGGCGTACGGGAAAGAGCTGTTCATCAAATAGTCTCGGTATTTTCTCGACAGGTCGCTTTCGCCGACGGCGCTGATATATTCCTTAAAGGACAGCGGCAGCATTTTCACCTCGACATACCGCCCCGAAAGCAGCGTGGCAAGCTCGCCAGACAGCAGCCCGGCGTTGGAGCCGGTGATATACAGATCCACGTTTTTCAGGATATAGAGGCTGTCGCACGCGCGCTGGAAGTCGGACACCATCTGTACCTCGTCCAAAAAAACATAGTTCATTTTATCGGGAACCAGCCTGCCTTTTACCTCATGATACAGGGCTTTGAAATCCTTGATATCGTAGAATTCGGCGGATTCAAAATTGAGCGATATGATCCGGCTTTCTTCTACGCCGTTTTGGATCAGGTGCTCCTTATACAGCTCAAACAAGGTCGACTTTCCGCAGCGGCGGATCCCAGTGACGACCTTGATCAGCCGCTTGTCCTTGAAATTGACCAGTTGATTGAGATATTCTTCTCTGTTGATCACAGAAAAACCTCCCTTATCAATCTATTGTATGCAGTTATTATAATATAATACCGCAGATTTGTCAAGTTTGTGCAGTTGAGTGCATGGTTTCATTATTGCCAAATGGTTATGTGCACTGTATTGCAAAAAAAAGATGTGCAAGAATGGGAAGCGAAAAAACGAGACCTGCAATGGGCCGCCCTCTGCCGGGTAGACAGGGGGCGGCTCACAAACGCCGATCTCGTTTTTTCTTTTGCTTTTGCAGCGCCAAATCAGTCGTTTTGGGAATGCCTGTTTTATCCGGAGCCGCAGCGTCCTGCTTCCCCTTTTGGTTTTATGCGATCGTTACTTCCATTTCCTCCATCTTCCTTTCCACCTGATCCCTTGTCCCCCGGAACGGCCCCGGCGTTTCCATCTTCAAAGAGACCGTCGCCGTGGCGGTCAGAAGCGCCTCGGCAGGTGCATGCAGGCGGCGTTCATTGATGTAGGCGGCAAAGGTGGTGTCGCCGCGCCCCGTTCTGCCGGCAAGGGAACGCGCGCGGATCGGGCAGGTGAGGATCCGTCCGTCGGCGTATACCAGTACCTCGGTATTGTGTGTGATGAGGACTTCTTTTGCGCCCCAGGCGGCAAGCTGCCTTGCGGCCTCGGCGCGGTCTTTGGTCCCGGTCAGGATCTCCGCTTCGGCGGCGTCGGTTTTCAGAAAGCGGATCAGGGGCAGAAGCTCCTTTTTTTCTTTCCAGTCAGCAAAGTACATTTCGCCGCCCTTTTGGGGGTCGCGGCGGCGCAAAAAGCCCTGTACGTCCACGGCCACGTCGCCGCGCCGGGCAAGCGCCGGGATCAGGTCCGGCGCGTAATCGCCGACCAGCAGCCCAGCCAGATGGTAGATGTCCGCCGTGATGCCTGCAGGGACGTCGCTGACGGCGATCGGGTCTCCCTGTTCGGCGCAGACCGAGCGGCGTTTCTCTTTATCTGCGGAAAAGTAGGTGTTGACCATTTCGGTATCGTGCATAGCCTGCGCGCAGAAAACGCGGTCTTCCGGGATCGTGAAGGCGGCGAGCCGCGCCTTGCCCTTTTCGCTTGCTTTTGTCACAACGGCCACGTCGTGCCCCAGCGCAAAAGCGGAGGCGGAGGAGAACAGCACCGCGCCGCCGGGGGCGTGTACGACGTTGCCGAGGTGGTCGGTGTTGGTGTCCATGGTCACGTGGCCGAGCAGTAAAGACGAATAATTCATGCCTCAAACCCCTCCTTGAATGCGGCGGCGTCCTCTTCACGGACAAAGCCTTTATCCAGATTGAGCGCGATGATCCGGCGGCAGAGCGCCGCTTTGTCGGTCATAAAGCCGTCCGCTATGATATTGGCGGCCTGCAGCAGCGGCGCGTTCAGCCGGATCGCTTGCAGCACGGCGTTTTCGGCGTCGTCCGTTTTTCCGTTAAACGGGCCGCCCGTCAGCTTTTCCGGCGTCAGGCGGATAAAACCGGGATGGCGCCGTTTTTCCGCAAGCCTGCGCAGAACGGCCTTTGCGTAATCCTGCGCCGGTTCATCCTCCCGCGGGTAGCCGCAGCAGGGGTCGAAAAAGCGGGGCGATACGGTGCAGAGATATTCGGCGCGGCGGTTCAGAAGCAGGTACCGCTTTTTTGCCCGGCGAATGTCTCCGAGGGTCAGCGCCGTGAGCCTCGGGAAATCGATCATCGCGTAGGTCATCGGGTCAATGGTTTCCGTCAGCCGCGGGTCCACGGCCGCGGCGTCGGCGGAAAAGGTCAGCCTTGCGGCGCCGAGATCCACCGGCTTGCAGGGGGCGACGTCGATCAGCAGAAATTCCCGCGGGTTTTCATCCATCAGCGTCCGGAGGGTTTTCAGCGCCTTCCAGAGGGGCTCGCCTTTGAAAACCCCGCGGCAGATCACGGGCCGCCCGCTGCGGTCGGTGTCAAGCCGGAACTGAAAATACCGTACGCCGCAGGCAAACTGCGCGGCAAGATCCCCGTTTTGCCTGCGGATGTGTTTTGTCAGAGAATCGGTGCCGGCGTCCAGGCTGCCCGGGATCGCCAGCCTGCAAAGGGGCGCGTCGTCCGAGATCGCCGCCATCCAGTCAGCAGGGGAGAACGTGCTCATGCGGTTTTTTCGGTCCCCAGCAGCTTATCGGCAAAGGGGACGATCTCCTTTGCGTCGTTCAGCTCGATCATGCCCTTGTCGCAGGCGGCGGAAAGCTTCGGGTCGATGGGCAGCCGCGCGGTGTTCTTTACGCCGTAGAGCGCTGCGATCTCCTCCAGTTTGCTCTCGCCGAAAATAAAGTGCTGCTTCCCGCAGTCGGGGCAGGTATAATAGGAAAAGTTTTCAACGATCCCCAGGATCGGGATGTTCATCATCTGCGCCATTTTGGCGGCCTTTCCCACGATCATGCCCACCAGGTCCTGCGGGGAGGTCACGATCACGATGCCCCTGACCGGCAGGGACTGGAACACGGTCAGCGGCACGTCGCCGGTGCCGGGCGGCAGGTCCACGAACATGTAGTCCACGTCGTTCCACACCACGTCCGTCCAGAACTGCTTTACGGCGCCCGCGATCACGGGGCCGCGCCACACCACGGGGTCGGTGTCGTTTTCAAGCAGGAGGTTGAGGCTCATCAGCTTGATGCCGGTGGCGGTCTCAACGGGGAACAGACCCAGGTCGCTGCCCTCGGCGCGCTGTTTTACGCCGAAGCTTTTGGGCATGGAGGGCCCGGTGATATCCGCGTCGATGATCGCGGTGGAAAAGCCGCTGCGCCGCGCGTGTACAGCCAGCAGGGCGGTGACCAGCGATTTGCCCACGCCCCCCTTGCCGGAGACGACGGCGATCACGTTTTTGATATCGGACATTTCATTTTGCGGCTCCAGAAAGCTCTGGGGATCCGGGTTTTCGCACTTTGACGCGCAGTTTTCACAGTTATGGTCGCAGGTTTCGCTCATAATATACTGATACTCCTATCCGTTTTGTCTCATTGTATTATACCCGTTTTTTGGGGAATGTCAATCGTTATGATAAAAGAGAGACGATAAAAGAAAAAAAACGGTCATAAAAGCTCTCCGTAAGCAAAGCTGTACGCCGGCATGGTGATTTCCGCCTGCAGCGAGCCGTTTTTTTCGGTTAATTCCGTTTGTAACCGCTGCGAGGCGTCGTTTTCGGCGTCGCAGTTTGTCAGCAGCAGCGATTTTGCGTCGGCGCCGCAGATATGCAGGACGACGTCTTTCGGTTCCGGATTTGTGTTTGCAAGCAGGAAAAGCCGCTGAGCGCCGGCAGCCGCCAGCGTATACACCTCTTCGGCGCAATCGCTGAGCACCTGTGTGCCCTGCCTGTACAGTTTTTCAAACAGGCGGAATGCGGCGTAGGTTTTTGTCGGCTCCAGGCTCGGCACGAGGAACAGCCCGCCGTACTCCTTCCAGAGCTGGGCGTCGTAGTACATCGCCATATCCACGCCCGCGCGCTGCATTTCGATCAGCGCCGCCATTACGTGCGACGCGCCCTTTTCGTTTTGCATATTGATATAGAACTGCCGCCGGTAGTCGGGGGTATCTTCGTCGCAGATACAGCAGTTCCACTCCGCGTCGATGCGTAAGGTTTCGGAAAAGCCGTAATCGTTCAGCGTCCGATCGACGAACGCAAATTCCCGGTCGATCTTTTTCGTCCCCTGGTTGCCGAGGTAGCCGTGCCAGGTAAAAAAGTCCAGCGGGGCGTTTTCGGCTTTGACGTAGGATAAAAAATCCGTAAAAAAGTCCGTGGGGCCGGGCGTCCATTTGCCGCCGACGTTTTTTCCGAGGATGTAACAGCTCGAATACCCGCCCACCAGCACGTCCGGGTGCAGGCGCTTGATATGCTTTGCGGCGGCCGTGTACAGGGCGTAATACTGTTCGGCGGTGCCCGCCCAGTTGGGCGGCCCGTTGGGTTCGATTTTCGGGTCCGTGCCGTCGGGCTCGTTCCAGATCTCCCAGTACCGGATCCCGAGGGTATATCCGTCCGCCCAGCCGCAGTTATAGTGCCTCACGATGTGCTCGCAAACGGACGCCCATTTTTCGGGGTCTTCGGGCGGATAGACGTTATATTTTTTCGGCGCGTGCTCAATGGTGCACCCGAGGCGGTACATCACGTCGATCCCGGCCTCCCGCAGGGGCAGGATATACAGGTCCGTCAGCGTAAAATCGTAGGCGCCGGGATCCTCCGGGTCGGCGGTTTTGTCGCGGAAAATATTGTCCACGTCCACATAGTGCCCGCCGCCGTAGGGGTAGGCGGCGTCGTGCAGGCGCACGACCGGCGGGCGCAGCGCCAGAAAATCGGGCAGGATCTCTCCGTAATCGAGCTGCCGCGCTGCGTTATTGAAACCGTGCACCGGGCGCATAGGCGCGACGGGGCGCGAGAAATCGATCGTCAGTTCCATGTTCCCTCCGTCGGAAACCGCTTGATATAGAGGAATTCGCCCGAGGCGTGCACGCCGAGGCGTTCAAAGCCCCTGCTCTCGTACAGCCGCTGCGCCGGGAGATTCGTCTGCGCGGTGCGCAGCAGCACGCCGCCGCGCCCCTCGTTTTGCAGGGCCTGCAGGAGGTTATCGAGCGTAAAGGACCCCAGGTGCTGCCCCCGGTAGGCGTCCGCCACGGCGATGCCCATCCACGGGACGCTGCTGAAAAGGTCCCAGTAAAAGCACAGCCCCGCCGCCGTGGGCGTAGCCGCCTGCGTGTCCACGGTCACAAAAAAGCGGTGGTCGGGCTTGCCTTTTTCAAAATATTCCAGTACGCGCCGCTCGTTGCCGCGGTTGACGTTGAAAAAGCCGGTCGCCGCTTCGCCCAGGTCCGCGAAAAAGCGTTCGGTCATCGGGCGGTCGCCGGGGGCCAGTGCCCGGAACCGGTAGCGGGTCATGTCCATGCTTTCTCTCCTGTCTCTGTAATAAACACCGGGATACAGTCCTGCGCCGTGGCTTCTTTACTGTCGGCGTATCCTGCCGGCAGGCAGAGCTCCAGGCGCATGCCGTCGGGCACCGTCAGCTGTACGTCCACGCTGCCCCCGCGGTCCTTCCAGCGGCAATATACCTTCCCGTGCGGCGTTTCGCGCCACGCAGAGGCGCTTTTTACGTCCGGGAGTCCGAAGGACGGGGCAAAGCGCAGAACGTCCGGGGACCTGCCGTCCGGATTGTACCATATGCCGGCGATCCGCTGGATGAAAAAGCTTTTGATATCGCAGAACATGTGGTGGTTGAGCGAGAAATTGCGTTCCGACGGGTCCGTGAACGCCTCCGGGATCGCGGTGAACCCGCGCTCGATAAAGTGCCCGTAGGAGGGGAACTCCGGGCGGGCGATCATGTGCACGGCAAGGGCGGTCTCTCCCAGGTCCGCCAGTACGTGGAACAGCACCCGCGCGCCCAATATGCCCACGTCCATGAAACCGCCGTTCGCGTGGATATCGGCGATCAGTTTTTTCGCCGCAAGGGCGTGCGTTTCGGGCGAAAACAGCCGGTGGTGCAGCGCCAGGGCAAGGGCTGTCTGGCAGCCGGTGTCGGCGTAGGGCGCGGCGTCTGAGACAAACGCCGCCGTTACGCTCTCCCTTGCCTCTTTCGCAAGCTGCGCCGCGTACGCCGCCTCCGCCTTTTCGCCCAGCGTTTCAAACAGGAACGCCGCCTTTTCGGCGCTGTCCATAAAGGCGAGGGTGAGAGTAAACGCCGCCGTCACCTTGACTGTTCCGCCGATGGGGCACCAGTCGCTGAGCCCTCTTCGGATCAGCCCGTCCGCTTCCCGCTGCCCGGCGGCGTAATGCAGGTATCTGAGCATGGCGGCGGCGTTCTCTTTCACCGCCTGCAGGTCGCCGGTCTGGACGTAGATCTGATAGGGCAGTTCCGTGATCACCGCGTCCCAGGAGGGCCCCAGGTCGTAGCCCCAATGGTTGGTGGGCACAATACCGGGCAGGCAGCCGTCCTCCCGCTGGGCGCGGCGGACGTTGCGCAGCCATTCGATGAGGCTGTCCCTGCAGCGGATCGTTGTCAGCATATGCTCCGCCGAAAGCTGCGCGTCGCCGGTCCAGCCGTTTTTCTCCCGCTGCGGGCAGTCGGTGGGGAAGTAGTAAAAGTTTGCCCGGTCGGAGATCTCGCACATGCCGTAAAGCGTGTTGAGCGTCTCATTGCCGCAGGTAAAACCGGCGGCGGCGGGCTGGTCGCTGGTGGCGACCAAAAACGTGAGCAGCGACGGCGTCGCCTGCTCTTCGGTGATGCCCAAAACCACGCAGTAGCGGAAACCGTGGTAGGTGAAGGCGGGTACAAAGACCTCTTCCTCCCCCGTGCCCCGGCAGATATACACGTCCCGCTGGCCGAAGTATTCGGGGTAGAACTGGATATCCTGATAGTCCGCGTCCCCGTCGATCAGCGTCTCGGCATACTGCAGCTCCACCCGCTGCCCGGGGCGCCCCCGGATCTTCAGCCGCACGGTGCCGGCGTTGTTTTCGCCGAAGTCGAAAAGAAACCCTTCACGGTCTGTGATGCTGCCGTCGAGGTTGTAGGTCTTCGGCACGTACCGGCTGGTCGGCGTATAGTCGCACAGCCCCGCCCGGCGCACGGAAACGGGCGTCAGCTCTTTGTAAACGCGGATCGGCGCCGCCTGGCACAGGCGGTATTCGCCCCGGGGCGGTTCGGCAGACGTTACCTGCGCCCAGCCGCTGTCGTCAAAATCCGGCAGGTCCCAGCCCGGGATCTCTTTTCTGGCGTCGTATCGCGCGCCGCAGCGCATGTCGTCAAAATACAGGGGAGACGGCGCGGTCTTTACGTCGGCGCCGGCGGTATACACCGTATCGCCCACCTCCAGCCGGAACGCAAAACGCGGTACGCCGCGGGAACGTGCAAGGTCAAAAAGCCATACGCTGCCGCCGACGTTGTTCTGCGTGCCGTTGCCCAGCTGCACCGCGAGCACGTTTTTGCCGTCTCTCAGGTAGGGCGTCACGTCGTAATCGTCAAAATACACCAGGTCGTCCGGGTTCGAGATATAGGGCGCAAGCAGCCCCTTCGTGATCTCGGTACCGTTTACCCACGCGCGGTAAAAGCCGAGGCCGGTGATGCGCAGCGCCCCCGACGCCGGCAGCGCGGCAAAAAAGGATTTTCTGAAATAAGGCGCAGGCACAAAGCTGTCAAAGGTGGTAAACGCCGTGCCGGCGGAAATGAATGTTTCCGGAAACTCCATGAGCCACACTCCTTTTTAGAGATACCTTTATTATATAGGAACAGCCGCTTAAAGTCAATCCAAAAAAGCAGGAAGACTGTTGACAAAAAGCAGGAAGGCCGTTGACAAAAAAACAGAAAACCTGTTGACGAAAAAGCGGGAAGCCTATTGACGAACGCCGCCGCGTCTGCTATCATGGAACTGTCCGTTTGGACAAATCCGACAGTACGGAGGAATGAGAAATGTTTCCGAAAACACCGCCCATGGGGTTCAATACCTGGAATACCTTTGGGGAAAACATCAGCGACGAAATGATCCGCCAGACCGCGGACGCGATGGTGGAAAAGGGCCTGCAGGCAGCCGGGTACGAGTATCTGGTGATCGACGACTGCTGGAGCAAGCGGCAGCGCGACCCCGTGACCGACAAGATCGTGCCGGATCCCGTCAAGTTCCCGAACGGCATGAAGGCCGTCAGCGATTACGTACACGAAAAAGGGCTGAAATTCGGCATGTATTCGTGCGTCGGCGTGCGCACCTGCGCCGATTATCCCGGCTCCTTTGACCATGAGTTTTTAGACGCCGCCACCTTTGCGGAATACGGCGCCGATTATCTGAAATACGATTACTGCTACCGGCCCGATAAGACCAACGGGGAGCTGCTGTACCGCAAAATGAGCATGGCGCTCAAGGCCAGCGGGCGCGATATTCTGCTCTCCGCCTGTAACTGGGGCTGCGACGACGTACACCGGTGGATCCGCTCCACGGGCGCAGGGCTGTACCGCTCCACCGGCGATATCATTGACAACTTCGTGTCGTTTCGCGATATTTTCCTCAGCCAGCTCGATAACTTCGTCTATTCGGCGCCCGGCTGCTTCAACGATATGGATATGCTCACCGTCGGCATGTACTCCCGCGGCAACGTGGGCTCCACCGGCTGCACGGACCTCGAGTACCGCACGCAGTTCTCCCTGTGGTGCATGTTCGGCATCCCGCTGATGCTGGGCTGCGATGTCCGCGACATCAACGACGTGACGCTGAAACTCGTCACGAACCCGAACCTGCTGCGCATCAACCAGGATATCGAGTGCCGCCCGCCGTTCATCGCCAGAGAGTGCGACAACAACCGCCGCAACGCCTACGGGCGCGTGCTTTCGGACAACGAACTTGCGATCATGTTCACGAACCTTTCGGACGACCGTGACACGAGCCTCTGGCTGCCCTTTGAAAACCTCGGTCTGCCCATCGCCTCCGGCAAGGGGCTGCGGGTCAGAGACGCCTTTACGGGCGAAGACAAAGGCGTGTTCAAGGAGTACATGAAGCAGGCGCTGGAGCCCCACGACTGCGCGGTGTACATTGCGCAGATCGTGGACGTCTGATGCAGTGCGAAAAGTGCGGCAGGGACCTGACGGTCTGGGACGTAGGGTTTTATAAAAAACTGGTCAACCGCGGCGCGACGGCGTTTTGCTGTATGGACTGCACCTGCGCCCATTTCCGGATCGAAAAAGGCCGGGCGTGGGAGATGATCCGAAGATTCCGGCAAAGCGGGTGCACGCTGTTTCCGCCGCTCGGGGAAGACGATACCGGCGCACCGCCTGACAAAAGAGATTAAGAAGAAACAAAAAGCAAAGACACCGCCTTTCGACGGTGCCTTTGCTTTTGAGGAGATAATTTATGAAGAAAAACGAGGCAGCAAAACATGTCCTGTAAACGTCCGGTGGGATTTCCCTTCCGTTTACAGCTGTAAGTATAAACCGGAATGCTTAAAAAATGCTGAAGAAAAAACATGTTTTTCTTTCAGGTGTATTTCAGCCGGCGGAGGTATGCTGTAACCGTTCCCGGAAGAACACTGACAGCTTTTGTGTTTTCTTCATAAAGAATCTCCTACGGAAGGGCCGCATCGAAAGGTGCGGCTTTTCTGTTTGTTCCGGCCCTAACTCCCGGTCCGGAATCCCGGAGCCCGGGAAACGTGGCTCTGAAAGCCCGGGATCGGAAACAAGCGGTTTGAAACCCGGAGCCGGGACGACTGGGGTAAAAAAACAGTGGTTGAAAACAGGGGAGCGGGGCAGTAAAAAACGGCCCCCGGCGTTATACCAAATAAAAAGAAATCCGCCGTGCTGTTGCACGGCGGATCGTACTTTGTTTTGTTTGTGCGCTCTGATTATTCAGCAGCCTCGGTCTCAGCCTCGGTCTCAGCCGAAGCATCAGCGCCTTCAGCTTCGGTCTCAGCCTCAGTCTCAGCCTCAGTCTCAGCCTCGGTCTCAGCCTCGGTCTCAGCCTCGGTCGCCTCAGCCTCAGTCGCGTCAGCCTCGGTCACGATCTCAGTCGCGTCCGCAGCAGTGGTGTCAGCAGTGTCGTCCTTGGAGCAGGCAGCGAAGCTCGCAGCAACCAGCAGGAGAGCAGCAGCAATAGCAATGTACTTTTTCATTTTGTTTTCCTCCGAATAAATATTTTTTGTTTTTTGTTTTTTGGCTGACGGGGTATTTCCCTCATCGGCGTCCCTAATATAATCCTTTCCGGAGGAAAAATCAAGAAAAAAAACAACACTGTAATCACTTCTGTTATTTTGCTTATTTTTCAACTCTCCGCCCGTTCTTTTTTGTGAAAAACAAAGAGAGAAACGACCGATTTTGAAAGAAAAAAGTTACAAGCCTGTAATATCTTACAAAAAACCGGACAACTTCTTGTTTAAAATCACAATAAAAATCCGGCGTTTCTCTGTTTTCGCCAATTTTCGCTTTCTATTTTTATACATTATAGTAACAGACGGAAGAACGGCCCCGGGGAGCAGCGTGCAAAGCAGAAAAAGCAATCTTCCCGCTACTTATCGCTGATCACAAAGCCCCTCTGCCGTTTTTTTTACAGGATCCCCGGACGTGCGGACCTCCGGACGCCTGGCTGGACGATGATGATCCGGGCAGCAGCCCGCCGTCAGTGCTCCGGCGGGCGCAGGGGCTGCAGTAATCAGTCAGCCAACGGCGCAGTCCGCCGCAAACGTCTGCCAAACAGTTCAGCTGAAGTAAACAGACATCCCACTGCGCGATCTGCCGAAAGCATCCCCCCGATCGCTCCGGTCACCCTTGGGGATCCCGTCCATCGTCCACCGTGCCGCCCGGCGCCCGGGCTTTGCCTGTCGGCGCTTTTTTTTGCGTCCGGCATAGCCGTTCTGAGCGGTCGTTGCCGGTCGATCGGGCCCGGGCATGCTCTTTTTATTATTTATAAGGCAACACCGCACAATTCGCGGCGCACGCCTTGCTTGATCTTTATTCCGTCATCCTGCACAGATTTTCCTTGCCAACCGCCAGGTTGACGGCGTCAAATCTGTACAATCTGACGAAAAAATCTACTGCGCAATCCG
>JAFRNP010000015.1 GCA_017430145.1 Clostridia bacterium | reverse complement strand
TATGGAAACCGTCTTTCCCCCGGTAGAATCCGTATCCCAGGAATTTGATTTTCCCGGCATAGGCGACGACAGTTTTCTCTCTGTTGACTTTGAGAAACAGCTTCTTTTCTATGTAGGGGATAATGTGCGCAAGCGTCTGCTCCGCACTCGCCTTGCTCTTACAGAAGATGACCATATCGTCCGCGTAGCGGACAAATTTATGTCCTCTCCTTTCAAGCTCATGGTCAAGCTCGTTCAGCATGATGTTCGCGCAGATCGGGCTCAGCGGTCCTCCCTGCGGTACGCCGACCTCCGTGTCTTCAAACCTTCCCATCCACACGGCTCCCGCCCGGAAGTATTTGTGGATCAGTGAGATAACCCGTCCATCCTTGATACTTCCCGACAGGATTTCCACCATCTTGCTCTGATTGACCGTATCAAAGAACTTTTCCAAGTCCATGTCCACCGTCCATACATAGCCCTCGTTCAGGTATTCCTGACATTTCCGGATGGCATTATGCGCGCTTCGTTTCGGTCTGAACCCGTAACTTGTTTCCGCAAACTGCGGCTCATAGATCGGCGTCAGCACCTGTGCGATCGCCTGCTGGATCACCCTGTCCGTTACGGTCGGGATCCCCAGCATTCTTTTCTTCCCGTTTTCTTTGGGTATTTCTACCCTCCGAACCGGCTGCGGGCGGTATTTGCCCGCTTTTATGGATTCCCGGATCTCCTCACCGTGGTCTTTGAGATGTTGCAGAAGTTCATCTGTTTCCATCCCGTCGGCCCCTCCGGCTCCCTTGTTTTTCTTCACGCGCTTGTACGCGCGGTTCAGATTGTTCGCCTCGATGATTTGCTCCAGTAATCCTTCCGTGTGTCTGTCGGCGTTGGTGACGTTCTTTTCAGTTATCCTCGATTCGATAAGCGCTCCCGCATACCCTTCGTGTTCCGCACTATCTCTTTGCGTCCAGCCGCTGCCACAGCAGCGTTTTGTGCTTTCTTTTCTCTCGACTTCGGTAACTTTCATTCACTTTCACCTCCAAGGGTTCCTCCCTTCCCGCGCCCGTCGACTGACGCGGTACTATGGATTCATCTGACTTCTCACGGCAAATCTTGTTTCAACCGCGCTTCACATTTTTTCCGGTTCAGCGCGTCCGTGAGACCTCCCCGGGTAAGAACAACAACCTTTGTTTCATGTAGCCGCCGTGTTTACTGCAATACCTCCGGGCAGTATTGGACTTTGTCTTGTTTGGGAGACTCGTCCGGCATTACAGCCTATTACACGATTTCTGTTCGTCGGCTCGAAACTTTGCCCGGAGGAAATCTTCTCCCCTCCATCCGGCTTCCTTCAGATTCCGTCTCGCGGCGGACACCCTTGCCTTCGGCTAACGGTTCCTACTGCCAAGCCCGTAGTGGACTTTCACCACCAAGTTGTTGCCCATGCCGGGCGCACCAAAAACGGACGCCTGCCTGTCGGCAGACGTCCGGAGGTATTCCCGGCGGCAATAAGCCTGAAAGCTTACCAGTGCTTTGCGCCGCAGGCGCAGTACCGGTTGATGCCCATCAGCCGGTTGATCACGTTCACGACCTTCCAGATGATGCCGAACAGGCCTTCGGGGCGCTTGTGGCACATATGCTTGCAGGTTTCGGGCGTAACGTCGGTAGCGGAGGGCGCGTCGGGGTCGCTTTCGTCGTACAGCAGTTCGCCGCAGACGTCGCAGACCATGTTTTCGTCCTCGTCCTTATGTCCGGTGGCGGGATCGACGACGTTCTCGAAGACCGTGCCGCATTTGGTGCACTTTGTCACGGTGCCGCCGTCCTCGGTGCAGGTGGGCGCGGTGGTGGTCGTCACCGTCGTATGCTCAAGTTTCGCGATCTCTTCGGATTCCGTGAGGACCTCATGGCACACGGCGCAGGAGATCTCGGCGGTGGAGCCGGCGATCAGACAGGTCGCCTCGACTGCCTTTTTGCTTTCATAAGGCGTATGGCCGGTGGCTGCGACCTCTTTACTGACCTTTACGTACAGGTCGCAGTTATGGCATTCGATCCGGGCGGTGGCGCCGGGTTCGGTGCAGGTGGGAGCGACCGCTTCAACGGCAACGTACAGATCATGGCCGGTTGCCTTGACAGGCGCGCCTGCCTCAAGGACCTTGTTGCACACTTCACACACGACGATCCTGGTCCAGCCGTCTTCGGTGCAGGTGGGCGCCTTCGCCTCACGGGTCACCTTTTCGGTGTGCTCGCCGGTCGGGGCGATCCGCACAGCCTCCGCGGTGGTCTCATTTTCGCCCTGGGCGTCTGTAAAGAGCAGACCGCAGACGGTGCATTTATAGTAGGCGGTGTTGCCGGAATTCACGCAGGTCGCGTCCTTCGCGGGGACCTCTGTGAGTTCATGGCCGTTGGCGGGGATCACGTCGGTATTCGCTTCCGCTGTGGTGGTTTCCGCCGCCGCGTCGTCCGCGAAATACGCTTCGCAAACGGTGCACTGGTAGTAGGCGCTGCTGCCCTTCGTCGTGCAGGTCGGGGCGACGGCGGGGATCAGCGTCAGGGTATGGGGAAGCTTTGCGACTTCGGTCACGGGGCTCATCACCTTGCCGCAGACGGCGCACTTGATCTCGGCGGTGCTGCCGACGGCCGTGCAGGTGGCGGCGACGGCGGATACGGTTTCTTCGGGCTGATGGCCGGCGGCGGGGATATAGGTGATCTCACCGTTAGCTTCGCCGCAGTAAATGCATTTCTCATAGGCTTCCCAGCCGGTCTGTACGCAGGTGGCGTCCTTTGCGGCGACCGGTTCGTACGCGTGGCTGACGTGCTGTGTGACCGTCAGCGTCAGCGACGCATCCAGCTTGGTCGTGCCGCTGTAGGCGGTCAGCGTCGCCGTGCCGGGCTTTACGCCCTTGACGGAGGTGCCGTTCACGATCACGGCGACCTTTTCGTTGGAGGACTTGAAGTAAACGGAAGCAGCCTCCGGATCGGCCGTATAGTCGATGGCGGCGGTCATGTACTGTTCCACCGTCAGCTCGGCGGGATCGTAATTCAGGGTGACTTCATCTGCCCTAACGGGGCTGTACTTTGCGTTGGGCACGCCGCGGGCGGCGGTCAGCGCGCCCTCGGTCCCGTCAACGACGGCGGCGACCTTGAAGGAGAGCACCTTGCCGGTGTTGTCTGCGGTCATGGTATAGCTGTAAGCGACGTCTGCCACGGTATCCAGCAGAACGTAATCCGCCGCCCCGTCCGCCATGTACACGTTGTAGCTCTCAGCGCCGTCCACTGCGCTCCAGGTAAGCTGGGCCTTTTTCGTCAGGAAATTGTTTACAGACTCTGCCTTGAAATCGGCGGGCGCGGGGATATCCGTGACCTCGCTGGTAAAAGCCTTCACGCGGGCGACGCCGCGGGCCTCCATCTCGGTCAGCTTGCCGCTGGAGCCGATATAGTACGAAACGTCGTCGTCATAATTCGTATAGCTTTCAAACCAGCTGCTGTAGGGCATGCTTTTATCATAGGCGATGCTGACCGCTTTGCCGTCCTCCGTCGCGGCATGGATCACGACAAAGAACACGTCCCCGGGCACCAGCGCGACGCTGTTTGCAAGCGGGATCGTATACATACCGGCGTAGGTCGTTTCGCCTTCGGTGTGGGCGTATGCCTCAGGCGTGCCTTCCTGAATAAGCATGGCAACGTCGTCCACGGCGGGATTCAGATAGATATCCACGCTGTATTTCACGTTCGCCTCGTTCGGGAACGCCACGCTCACGGCGTCCAGCGTCTCATTGTGCTGCGCAAAGAACTTGTTGGCGGCGCCGAAGGTCTTGGCGGAGGCGTAATAGTATGCGCCGCCGTCGTACTGATAGTTATAGTCGTAGGCGTCGGCGGCCTGCGCTTTGACAAGGAACGCGGTATCCTCCAGGGATCCCTCTTCGTAGGACATCCAGAAATAACCGTTGTCGTGGTTCCAGGTGCCCCAGGAGTTCCGGATCAGCCACGCGCCGTTATTTGCGGGACGCAGGTAACCGTTGAACGCGTCGCCGAAATTGGCGGCGTCGTAGTTATCGTCCCAGCCCACGATCGCAACGCTGTGGTTGGTACTGTTCTCATGTACGTCGCCGGAGTAGAACGATACGCCGTTCGCCATATAGTCGTCATCCGCGTAGTAAGAGATCGCGGCGGCGCCGGTCTCCATGATCGCTTTTTTCAGCGCTTCGGGGTTCTTTTTCAGGTTGATGGCATAATACCCGTTCAGGGTGTATTCGTTGTAGCCGTAGGCATAGTTCTCGGGATAGGTGTAGTTTTCGGTGAGCCCGGCGTCCGAATAGGGCATCAGCTGCTCATCCACAAAACCGTTCCAGCGGGCAAGGACGTTCAGGGCGTAGTCCGTTCTGCCGCCTCCGACCTTTTCGCCGTCGCGGGAGGCGGAGCCGTCGCCGTCAAAATTGCCCAGCGGGTCTGTTGCCGGGGAGTACATGTAATAGACCAGATGCAGCTCGCTCAGGTCGATGCCTGTATCGGCAAGCCCCTGTTTGATCAGGTTGCTCTCCGCAGCGGCGAAGGTGCCGAACGACCAGCAGGTGCCGTACCCGCCCTGGCTTCTCACGGCGGGCAGCAGGTTTTCGCTGCGCATGTCGTAAGCGGCGGGCAGCGCGGATGTGTCCACGTCCGCGTCCGGCGCTTCGTAATCGTCCATAGGTTCCGTTCCGTTCACGAACTCGGTATCTTCGGCTTTTGCCGCAAACCGGGCCGGAACGATCGGGAGCACGCTGAGTACGAGCAGAACCGCAAGCAGCAGGCTGCAATACGTTTTGAAGTGCTTTCTCATAAGACAAACTCCTTTTCAAAATAATGATACATTTTTATCATATAACATTTGCGTAGGATTTTCAAGTGTTTTCCGGACGTAAGGCAAAAATTTTTCATGCCCCCCGGACAGGATCTGCACAGAAAGCACGCGGCCGCTCCCTGCGGGGCCGTTTTATTGCCTCCGGTTTTCTTTGCGCCGGAAACGGCGGCGTCATTCGGGCTTGACAACCCCCGTCTTTTTGCTATAATGTTGAAAGAATAGACAGGACGGCAAAAACTGTTCAAAAAAGGAGGCGACGGCGTTGGACTATCGCAGGGATGAGCCGTGCACGCGGCTCGCGCAGGTCAAGCTGCGCCAGAGCCTGTACGCGCTGATGCGGGAAAAGCCGGTAGGCAGGATCACGGTCCGGGAGCTCTGTGAGCGTTCGGGCGTGAACCGCAGCACTTTCTACTCCTATTACGCGGACATCAACGACCTGTACGTCAAGATCATCAAGGAGTACTACCAGGTCTACCACGGCTATATCCAGCAGATGCTTTCGCTTCTGAGCGGATGCGGCGACCCCGCCTGCCTGACAAAGGAAGAGTGCCGGCGCGCGGCGCGCCTGTTTCTGGATACCGTCAGGGACAATAAGGAACTGTTCCAGTTCATTTACCACGACAGCAGTCCCTCCGGCCTCACCGTCAGCGCGAACCGGCTGCTTTTCACCAGGATCATGAAGCTGCTGCCCGCGGAACTGAAACCCGTCTTCCGCCGTTCCCTGCGTTTTGTCGGCGGCGGCACGGCGGCGGTGGTGACCGCCTGGCTTGAAGCGGACTGCGACGTGCCCGTGGAAGACCTGGCAAAAAGCCTCGGCTACTATTATTACGGAGTGTTCAACGGAAAAGCAAGCGGAAAATGATCAGAGACCGATAATATAGATCGGGTGCGGGCAGCGCCCGCCCGAATTTGAAACTTTGTACCTTTTCGCTTTTTATCTATGGCAACACCGCATAATTCCGGTGTGCGGATTGCGCAGTAGATTTTTTCGTCAGATTGTACAGATTTGACGCCGTCAACCTGGCGGTTGGCAAGGAAAATCTGTGCAGGATGACGGAATAAAGATCAAGCAAGGCGTGCGC
>JAFRNP010000106.1 GCA_017430145.1 Clostridia bacterium | reverse complement strand
CGGGTGCAAAATGTTTGCTGATATTCTATCTGTTATCGAAACTGCGAAACGTATGAAAATGGGGGTTTTTGATTCTATCGTTTCACTTTTTCAATCTCCTGCTCCCGTCTTTTGTTTCTAAATGGCTGAACTGTTACAGAACGCCTTTTTTGAACCGGTTCGTACGTTTTTTCTCATCCCGGTATCGTATGTTTTTGAACACCGGCTTTCTGACGGGATCTGTTGATTTCTTTTTTCTGCGGCAGGGGAGCGGGGCGGCCCTTCTGTGTTTTTCAAAGCGTTCTGCCGTTGTTTTCATCTTGACAAGCGCTCGAAAGTTCATTAAAATAAAAACGAACGAAAATGATTTTTTATGAAAGGACGTCCGCTGCGGCGGACGGCGGACATACAGATGCCAGCGATCATATTGAACGGTAAAGAAACGGCTGCCGCGATCAAAGCGGAGGTGGCGGCGAAAACGGCGCAGAATACCCGAACGGACCGGGCGCCGTGTCTTGCAGTGATATTGGTGGGCGAGGACCCGGCCTCCCAGGTCTATGTCCGCAATAAAAAGAACGCCTGCGCGGCGTGCGGCTTCCGCTCGGCGGAATATCTGCTGTCTGCCGACACGTCCGAAGCTGATCTGTTGGCTCTGATCGCGGACCTCAACGCCGACGATACGGTGGATGGCATTTTGTGCCAGCTGCCGCTGCCGGGGCAGATCCGCGAGCAGGCCGTGATCGACGCCATCTCGCCCGAAAAGGACGTGGACGGTTTCCATCCCGTGAATGCCGGACGGCTTCTGACCGGACAGGACTGTTTTATGCCCTGCACGCCGGCGGGGGTCGTGGAGCTTCTGCGGCGTGCAGGCGTCCCTATGGCCGGAAAGCACTGTGTGATCGTGGGCAGAAGCAACATCGTCGGCAAGCCCGCGGCGCTTCTGATGCTGCGCGAAAACGCGACGGTCACCGTCTGCCATTCCAGAACCGAAAACCTGAAGGAGACCGTCCGCACGGGCGATATCGTGATCGCCGCGGTGGGCAGAGCGAACTTTATCACCGCCGATATGATCAAACCCGGCGCGGCTGTGGTCGACGTGGGGATCAACCGCCTGCCGGAGGGCGGCCTTTGCGGCGACGTGGATTTTGCCGCCGCCTCCGAAGTCGCGGGGTGGATCAGCCCTGTGCCCGGCGGGGTCGGCCCCATGACCATTGCCATGCTGATGAAAAACACGCTGCTTGCATATGAAAACCGCAGGCTTCTGAAGTAAGAACGGAGGAAAAATACGATGCGACTGCTGTATGCGGAGGATGAACGCGCCCTGTCGGACGCCGTATGCGTCGTGCTCAGGCACGCGAATTATACGGTCGACGCCGTATATGACGGCGAGGACGCGTTGGAGTATCTCAGGACGGGCGTTTACGACGCCGCGATCCTTGATATCATGATGCCGAAGATGGACGGCGTGGACGTGCTGAAAACGGCGCGCAGCGAAGGGATCCAGACGCCGATCCTGCTTCTGACCGCGAAGTCCGAGATCGACGACCGGGTCACCGGGCTCGACGCGGGCGCGGACGACTACCTGACCAAGCCCTTCGCCATGAAGGAGCTGCTTGCGCGGGTGCGCGTCATGACCCGCCGCAGCACCGAATCGCTCGATAACCTGCTCACCTTCGGCAACGTCACGCTGGATACCCTGACATATGAGATGAAAACGGCCCAGAAGAGCCTGCGCCTCGCGAATAAAGAGTTCCAGATGTTCCAGATGCTGATGGCGAACCCCGGCCAGGTGATCTCCGTGGACAAGTTCATGGATAAGATCTGGGGCTGGGACAGCGACACGGAACAGAACGTGGTGTGGGTGTATATCTCCTATCTGCGGCGCAAGCTGGAGAGCATCGGCGCGGATATCCGGATCAAGGCGGTACGCAACCTCGGCTATACGCTTGACAGGAACGCCTGACGGAGGGCGCATATGCTGAAAAAACTGCGGAGAAAATTCGTGCTGATCGCCATGTGCTCGGTGGCGTGCGTGCTGTTCGGGCTGATCGGCATCATCAACGTGATCAACTACAGAAACGTGATCGTGCAGGCGGATGCGCGCGTGGCGATGCTGCAGAACGGCGGCGCCATGCCGCAGCAGGATATGCGGGACAGGCGGGAAGGCTTCCCGGACGAGGGCTTCCGGTTCCGGCGGGACGCCCTCGGGATCGAGGCGATGTTCGACAGCCGGTATTTCGTCGTGGCCTTTGGCGCCGACGGCGAAGTGACCGACGTCAATACCGGCAGGATCGCCGCCGTGGATACGCAGCAGGCGGAGACGCTGGCGACGGCCATGTATGAAAAAGGGAAGGCCGCCGGCTTCAGCGGCGATTACCGCTTCGTCCGTCTGGAGGACGAAGCGGGCGGGGTCCGGTATTTCTTTCTGGACTGTTCGCGGGAGCTGAGCACCTTTTCTTCCTTCCTGGCAGCGAGCTGCCTTGTGAGCGCCGTGGGGCTGGTGCTGGTGTTTCTGCCCGTGTTCTTCCTGTCAAAACGCATCATGCGCCCGGTGGCGGAGAGCTACGAGAAGCAAAAGCGCTTCATCACGGACGCCAGCCATGAGATCAAAACGCCGCTGGCGGTCATTTCGGCTGCAAACGAGGTGGTGGAGCTGGAATACGGTGAGAGCGAGTGGACGAAAAGCATCGCTTCCCAGATCGACCGCCTGTCGGATCTGACGCAAAAGCTCGTGATGCTCTCGCGCATGGACGAGGAGGATTTCCGGCCCGCTGCCGAAACGTTCTCGCTGTCCGACACGCTTACCGAGGTCGCCGAGACCTTCATCCCGGTGGCGCAGGTCCGGCAGAAAAAATACGGGATCCGGATCGCGCCGGATATCTCTTTTTCCGGCGACGAGCAGGCGATCCGCCAGCTGGCAAACCTTTTGCTCGACAACGCCATGAAATACGCCGCGGGCGAGGGCAATATAGAGGTCTCTTTGAAAAAGAGCGGCAAGTATAAAGTTTTCAGCGTGGAAAACGACGTAACGGATATGTCCGACGGCAGGCACGACGAGCTGTTCGAGCGCTTCTACCGCGCGGACGCCTCCCGCAATTCCGAGACCGGCGGCCACGGCATCGGGCTTTCGGTGGCCAAGGCGATCACCGAATCCCACGGCGGGAAGATCACTGCGGAGTGCCGCGGCGGCAGGCTGACGTTTACCTGCCGGTTCTGACGGCAATGTCAGTAACTGCAGGCGGCTGAGCGAGGTCGATCACGGGGACGGTTATCCCGATTGGCCTGGGTCAAGCGGAACTGTCCTCTGATAGACAGAGCGTTCCGTTTGCGCTTTTCTGAAGTTGTTGACATTGGTTCCGACGGGATTTTCTGCATAAAAATTTCCGGTTTGCTCTGTACAAACAGGAAAAAGCGTGGTATGATAAATATACGGGCCAACGACGGCCCCGGCGATTCTGAAAAAAGGAGTTTTTGTTATGAAAAAGACGATCAGTGTGATTCTCAGCGTTGTTATGCTCGTTTGCTGTGTGCTTCCCGCTTTTGCAGAGACGGCGCAGACGGACGGTTCCTTCGGCGCGTATAAGCACGTCTTCATTATCGGTGTGGACGGCGCGGGCCGGTTCTTCAAAGACGCCGATACCCCCAACTTTGACCGCATTTTCGCCGACGGCGCGGTGGATTATACCGCCCGGGCGGAGATCATCACAACCAGCGCGCAGAACTGGGGCGCGATCCTGACGGGCGTGTCCTATCTGACGCACGGCCTCACCAACGAAATTACCGGACAGAAGGAGCGCACCTCCGGAACCGAATACCCGAGCATTTTTACCTATGCGCGTCAGGCGTTCCCGGACGCGGAGCTTGCCTCCATTGTGCATTGGGACAATATCAATTACGGCATCATCGAAAATGATATCGGCGTCACAAAGGATAACGGAAGCGATGAAGAAGTGACGCAGAAGATCTGCGATTACTTCAACGCGGGCAATCAGCCCTCTCTGTTCTTCGTCCAGCTTGACGACGTGGACCATGTAGGGCACTCCCTCGGCAGCAAGGCGCCGGAATTCTTTGCGCAGATCGAAACGGTGGATGCGCAGCTCGGCAGGATCTACGACGCGATCGACGCCAACGGCCTGATGGAGGACGGCTTGTTTATCGTGGTCGCCGACCACGGCCATACGATCAAAGGCGGACACGGCGGCCTTACGATGCGTGAGACCAACGTGACGCTGGCTTTGACGGGCAAAACCGTTGTCAAGGGTTCAACGCTTGATAAGAGCGCACGCAACAGAGACGTGGCAGCCATCGCGCTGTACGCGCTTGGTATCGAGCGCCCGGAGTATATGTCCGCCCGCCTTCCCGCCAACCTCTTTGAGGGCGTCGCAGGGGAGAAGCGTCCGGTCACGAAGGACAGCGGCGATTTCATTCTTTCGGCGCTTTCATGGATCATTACGCTGATCACCGGGATCATCGGCTGATCAAAACGATCGGTTTTCTGCCGCCGTCGGGACGTATTCCCGTCGGCGGCGATTTCTTTTGCGACGTTATTGTTTCATTGATAACATGTTTTTTTACTTTTTCCCCGATCTTTGCATATTCGTTCTTGCAATTGTACAAAAAAAAGCTATAATAAAAATGATGCGGACGGAGACGTCCGGAAGAGAAAAACATATCTTCAAAGGGAGGATTTTTCATGGACAAAAAATTCAGGATCGGTATCATCGGCTGCGGCGGCATTGCCAACGGCAAGCACATGCCCGCGCTCGCGCAGCTCAAAAAGGACGTGGAGCTGGTCGCCTTCTGTGATATCGTGGAGGAGCGCGCCGTGGAGGCGTGCGAAAAGTACGGTACGCCGGACGCGAAGGTCTACACCGACTATAAGGAGCTTTTGAAGGATGAGACCATCGACGTGGTGCACGTCTGCACGCCCAACCGGTCCCACGGGTTCATCACGGTGGATGCGCTGGAAGCGGGCAAGCACGTCATGTGCGAAAAGCCCATGGCAAAGACCTACGCCGACGCGAAGGCCATGCTGGACGCTGCGAAGCGTACCGGCAAAAAACTGACCATCGGCTACCAGAACCGTCAGAACGCCGAAAACCAGTTCGTGAAAAAAGCCGCCGAGGCGGGCGATTTCGGCGAGATCTATTACGGCAAGGCGCTGGCGCTGCGCCGCCGCGCGGTGCCCACCTGGGGCGTGTTCCTGAATGAATACGAGCAGGGCGGCGGTCCGCTGATCGACATCGGCACCCACGCGCTGGACCTGACCCTTTGGATCATGGATAACTACGAACCCAAAATGGTGGTTGGCAACACCTTCCGCAAGCTGGCGGACCAGAAAAACGCCGCCAACGCCTGGGGCGACTGGGATCCCGAAAAGTTTACGGTGGAGGACGCCGCCTTCGGGTACATCGTGATGAAAAACGGCGCGGTGGTCACGCTGGAGTCCAGCTGGGCGCTGAACATCTCCGACCCGCGCGAGGCGACCTACGTGCTGTGCGGCACGAAAGCAGGCGTCGACACGAAGGACGGGCTGCAGGTCAACGCCGTCAAACACGGCTGCCAGACCATCGACAAGATCGAGCCCAAGGCCGCGGGCGTGGCGTTCTACGAGGGCATCAAGACCGATTCCTCCACGCTTGACATGGCGCAGTGGATCCACGCGCTGAAAACGGATACCGACCCCTGCGTGCTGCCGGAGCAGGCGCTGTGCGTCACGCAGATCTTAGAGGCGATCTACACCTCCGCAAAGACCGGGCAGCCCATATTCTTCGACTGATTTGGGAGGAAAAGCGTTATGAAATTTGCAGTACAGATGTATTCTCTGCGCGGGCACATCAAAACCGGCGAAGATATGCTGGATATCCTCGGCAAGGTAAAGGCGCTGGGCTTTGAGGGCGTGGAGTTCGCGGGCTTTTTCGGCCTGGACGCCGAAACGCTGAAGGCGCGCCTGGACGAGCTGGGGCTTGTGTGCGTGGGCGCTCATATGGGGCTGGACGATTTCAAGCCCGAAAACCTTGAAAAAACGCTGGCGTTCGTGAAGACCCTCGGCGCGAAGACCGCGGGCATCGGCGGCGCCGATACCGCCACCGAGACGGCGCTTGAAAACGTGCTGGCCGTCATGGGCGGCGCGCACGAACGCGCGCTGTCGGAAGGCGTCCGCGTTTACTTCCACAACCACACCCGCGAGTTTGAGGCGCCGCTGTTCGCGACCGCGCCGGGCACGATCTTCGACCGGCTGAAGGCGGTGTGCGACATGCAGGTGGACACCTACTGGAGCTTTTACGCGGGGCAGGAAAACTACGCCCTTATCACCGGAAACAAAGACCGCATCGTGCACCTGCACATCAAGGACGGGCTGGACGGCACGCCCACGGCGCTGGGCGAGGGCAACAACGACCTTGCCGTTGTCGTGAAGGCGGCGAAGGACGCCGGGATCGAATGGCTGATCCTGGAAAACGACGATCCAGTGCCGGACGGGCTTTCGGATATCACGAGAAGCAAGGCGTGGCTTGACGCCAACGCGAGATAAGAACGGAGGGGACCGAAATGAAATTAGGCGTATTTACCACACTGCTCAGCAACCTGCCGCTGGAAAAGGCGCTGGAATACTTTAAAAGCCTCGGCATCGAGATGGTGGAGATCGGCTGCGGCGGCTACCCGGGCAACGCCCACGCGGACCCGGCCGTGCTGCTGAACGACGAGGCGGCGTTCAATGATTTTGTCGCCCTGCTGAAAAAATACGATATGGGCATTTCCGCCCTCTCCTGCCACTCCAACCCCGTGCATCCCAACAGGGCGGAGGCTGCGGCGGGCGACAAGGTGATCCGCGATACGATCCTGCTTGCCGAAAAGCTGGGGCTGGACCAGATCAACACCTTCTCCGGCTGCCCCGGCGACAGTGAGAACGCCAAGTACCCGAACTGGGTCACCTGCCCCTGGCCGAACGATTTTACCGAGCTGCTGGAGTGGCAGTGGAACGAGGTGCTGATCCCCTACTGGAAGGATCTGGTCGCCTTTGCGAAGGCACACGGCGTGACGAAGATCGGCCTGGAGCTGCACCCGGGCTTCTGCGTCTACAACACCGATACGCTCCTGCGGCTGCGCGCCGCCGTCGGTCCCGAGATCGGCGCGAACTTCGACCCCAGCCATCTGATCTGGCAGGGCATGGAGCCCGTGGCGGTGATCCGGGCGCTGGGCGACGCGATCTTCCACGTCCACGCCAAGGATACGCGCATCGACAAGTATAACACCGCCCGCACCGGCGTGCTGGATACCAAGCCCTACGCGGATGAGATCCACCGTTCGTGGATCTTCCGTTCCGTCGGCTACGGCAACGACGCGCTGTACTGGAAGGATATCGTCTCAAACCTGCGTCTGGTGGGCTACGACCATGTGCTCTCCATCGAGCATGAGGACAGCCTGATGAGCCAGAACGAGGGGCTGACGAAGGCGGTGGAGATGCTCAAGGATGTGATCATCTCCGAAAAAACAGGCGAGATGTGGTGGGTTTGAGCGACGGCTTTGCCGTCGCAGCTAAATTCGCCTGCGGCGAGCTAAATTCGCTTTGCGAGCTAAATTTGCTGCGCAAGCTAAATTCGCTTCGCGAGCTATCCGGCGAATTTAATTTAGCTGAAGCCGCAAGGCTTCAATTTAGCTGAAGTCGTAAGACTTCAATTTAGCTGCGAGCGCCAGCGAGCAATTTAGCTCAAAAAGCTTCTTATTGCAGAATGTCCAATTTGTTGGGTGCAGGCTAAATTCGCCTGCGGCGAGCTAAATTCGCCTGATGGCGAGCTAAATTCGCCTGACGGCGAGCTAAATTCGCCTGACGGCGAGCTAAATTCGCCTGCGGCGAGCTAAATTCGCCTGACGGCGAGCTAAATTCGCCTGACGGCGAGCTAAATTCGCCTGACGACGAGCTAAATTCGCCTGACGGCGAGCTAAAATCGCCTGATGGCGAGCTAAATTCGCTCCGCGAGCTAAATTTGCTGCGCAAGCTGACGATACAGGATGGATGAGGTTGAAAGAGAATGGCAGATAGCATTATGCTGGACCGGGCAAAGGATTTCGCGGTTGCCGTTATCAGGCTTTGCAGGGAAATCAAAGCGGATAAGCGAGAAAGTGTGCTCATAAATCAGTTGCTTCGGTCCGGGACTTCGATCGGTGCCAACATCCATGAATCGAAATATGCGCACAGTACGGCTGATTTTGTTTCAAAAATGCAGATCGCTCTGAAAGAGTGCTATGAATCGGAGTATTGGTTGGAGCTGCTGAACAGAACAGATTGTATTTCGGATGAGAAATATCAGGCAATGATCTCTTCCTGCGGTTCAATCCGACGGATGTTGATCTCTTCGATCAATACTGTTAAGAAAAGAGACTGAAGCATCTGTTTGCGTTCTCTGTCATCAGGTATCAGGCGCTTTTGTTATTACGCTTTCCTTATTTTTCTTATTCACGGTTGATCTTCTGCCGATTTTAGAAAACTTTTTTTGATGCGGAGCGCTTTCTGTTTCCGATCAGGGAGGTTTTGATCAAGTATGATGCGACATCCGATCCCGCCGGTTTATGACTGCCGCAGCCGGGTCCTGATCCTCGGCAGTTTTCCTTCGGTGAAGTCGCGGGAGGCGGGGTTCTTTTACGGGCACCCGCAGAACCGCTTCTGGAAGGTGCTCGCCTCAGTGACAGGCGCGCCGCTTCCTTTGACGACGGAAGAAAAGCGCGCGTTTCTGCTGGGGCAGCGTATCGCGCTGTGGGACGTGATCGCCTCCTGCGACGTCACGGGCAGCGCGGACAGCAGCATCAAAAACGCCGTCCTCAACGACCTGACGCCGATTTTTGCGGCGGCGCCGGTGGCGGCGGTGTTCACCAACGGCAAGACCGCAGACCGGCTGTACCGGCAGTACCTTGCCGACGGGATCCGCCTGCCCTATGCCTGCCTGCCCTCCACCAGCCCCGCCAACGCCGCGTGGAACATGGACCGGCTGACCGAAGCGTGGGGGCAGATCGGATCATATCTCGCTTAAAGCGGCGCTTTCGGAACAGAAACCGATAGCGGCGGCAAAACGCTGCGGGCGCTGAAACGCGGGCGCGGAAAAATATAAGGCAACACCGCACAATTCGCGGCGCACGCCTTGCTTGATCTTTATTCCGTCATCCTGCACAGATTTTCCTTGCCAACCGCCAGGTTGACGGCGTCAAATCTGTACAATCTGACGAAAAAATCTACTGCGCAATCCG
>JAFRNP010000105.1 GCA_017430145.1 Clostridia bacterium | reverse complement strand
TTGTCTTTTTTCTGCTTCCTCTGCTTTTTGCAGGTTTCTCTTTCTTCTTCTTTATCCTTGTTTTTCCTCTCAAATTCTTAACTTAATGACATTGCGCACCTGCGCCGTTCATGCCATCGGCAGATATAGGATATCCGCCGATGGCGGCACAGCTTTAAAAACGTTCAAATGATATCCCTCAATAAAAGGGAAAACTGTGCGGGTGCGTCGTGATGCAGAATGGTGCTGCCTACGGCAGATAGTATGATCCTCGCCGGAAGGGCGAAAACGGCGCAGGTGCGCCGTGCTGCAAAACGAATGGAAAGGTCTTTGTCCTAAACAGTCAGGCTTACTGCTCTAAAGGTACATTTCTATGTGGGAAAGTTGAGTTTATTACTTTCCTGCTTTGTTTTCACCGAACCTTCGCGCCGCCCCACTCGACTGCCGTAAAGCCGTTTCGGACAAAGGGATCAAAGTGCTGCGCGGGGATCAGGACGGGCGCGTCGATCACCTTGTACGCCATGAACACGCGCAGGACGCTGTCGGGCGCGGGGGTGATGTCGAGCTTAACAAGGTCGGTGTACGCCTCCGCCTGGAAAGAGATCAGGTTATACGCGTTTTTCTGCAGCTGCGGCAGCCAGTATACGATGAACTCGTTGGCTTCCCGCGGGGTCAGGCCGATCTGATCCAGCGTCTTTTCCAAAAACGCGGCGGCGTCCGCGCCCTTTACCACGAAGCCCTCGGAGAAATCGTAGTTCGCGGTGCCCTCCAGCTCCCAGTACAGGTAATTATACTGCCTGCCGTCGGCAAGGTTTGTCAACGTGCCGTCGGGTTCGGCTTTCACGCGCCAGCCGTTTTTGTATTCCGGGTAGGTGCATGAGAAACGGACCGCCGGGGAAAGCGTCACGCGCACGTCCACAGTCTGCGTCTTTTCGGGATAGAGATACAGCACCGGCTTGTCGCCCACGCCCTCCGGATGCAGGTATTTGAAAAGGACGTACCCGGATGAGACCGGGGTAAACGTGCCGTCGTCCGACCATACGACCTCGTCGCCGTAGACCCAGCCGTCAATGATCGGCATACCCTCGCCGATCATAAACAGCGTATCATCGGGCAGCTGCTTGATCAGGTCGTAGCTTCTGCCGGGGCCGGACCGCATATTCAGCGGCTCGCCCGCATACTGGTCGTCCACGTAAACGACGTACAATCCGTGATAGGGCACGGTCTCCACGCTCCCGGAAGCCTGCCCAACGCCCAGATACCGGTCGATATCCGCCACCGAATTGAAGATGAAGTCGCTGCGGATCCAGCCCTCCGTACCGTTGTAGTAGCACAGCCGCCAGCCGTTGACGGACTGTGTTTCCACGGTGACCGTGCCGTAATTATTGATCTGTACGCCCACCGTGTTGAAATGCGACTTACTGGGCCCGAAGCGCATCTTTACGTAGTCCTGCACCGCGGTATCGATGCAGAAGACGTAGGCGGGATACTGGTCGATGAAATACGCGCCCGACGGGCGGTACAGCTTATCGGCAGGCGCCGTCTCCCAGCCGGGCTGCGCATACGTCAGCGCCTCCGGCGGCAGCGTGGGCGATTCCGTAGCGGTAACTGCGGCCGCGTCCGTTGAGGGGACGGTCACAGCAGCCGTCGGCGCGGCGGTCGGCGCGGCGGTCTGCACGGGGGCGGTGGTATTGATCGTGATACAGCCCGCAAATGAAAGGGCCAAAAGTCCGGCAAGCAGGACACATAACAGTTTTTTGAGCATCGTTTTTCCTCTTTTCCTCATATTTCACGATATTTCACGATTACAATCATTATAATCGGTCAGGCGCAAAAAAACAAGTAGAAAAGAAAAAAACAGACCCGGTAACCGGATCTGTTCATGATGTCGGCGACGACCTATTTTCCCAGGCAGCTGCCCGCCAAGTATCTTCGGCGCAGTTGAGCTTAACTACCGTGTTCGGGATGGGAACGGGTGGGACCTCAATGCTATAGACACCGACTCCGCTGAAGGGTTTTCCCTCAGCGCTCGTACATAATACCACAAAGAAAAACCGTTGTCAAGCTTTTTTTTCAAAAAAATCAATAATTTTTGAAAAAGCAGAAAACCGCCGCGGCCTTATTTCCCGCACGCTCAAAAAAACGGCCTTACGCAAAGGGCGGTCAGACGAAAGAGATCGTGTCGATCTCCGTTTTGTCGTTTTCCGTGTGGGCGATCGCCTCGCCGTCGTCGGCGGTAACGGCGAACAGTTCCATCGTCTGCTCCCGGATAAACCCGTCGTCGACGTTGTGTTTCAACAGCCCCAGCAGCGGGTCAAAATAGCCGCCGATGTTATACAGCACGATCGGTTTTGTATGCCGCGCCAACTGCTTTAAGGTCAGCACCTCAAAAAATTCCTCGTAGGTGCCGATGCCGCCGGGCACCACGATAAACGCGTCGGCGTTGTCCTCCATATACTTTTTACGGTCCCGCATGGAATCGGGATAGACGAACCGGTCGCAATACGGGTACAGGATCCCCGGCACGTCAAAAAAGCGCGGCGCCACACCCGTGATCTCGCCGTTCCCGTTTTTAAAACCGCGGGCGGCTGCGCCCATAAGCCCGTTCTGTCCCCCGCCGAAGATCAGCGAATGCCCGCGCCGGGCAAGCGCCTCGCACAGCGCCTCGGTGCGCTCGATATACATGGCGCCGATATCCTTTCCGGACGCGCCGAATACACAAATAACCATCGTTCCTCCTGTTGCCGTTTACCGCTTATGCGGTTTCTCTCCATTCTATTCTTGGGGGACAGAATGGTGACCGTCTGCCCCCTGTTTTTTACGTCTGTTCCTGATACAGCTTCTGCGCCTCGTCCCGGCTGACGCCGCGGTCCATCGTGCGGA
>JAFRNP010000104.1 GCA_017430145.1 Clostridia bacterium | reverse complement strand
CACGCCTTGCTTGATCTTTATTCCGTCATCCTGCACAGATTTTCCTTGCCAACCGCCAGGTTGACGGCGTCAAATCTGTACAATCTGACGAAAAAATCTACTGCGCAATCCGCACACCGGAATTATGCGGTGTTGCCTAAACAGATTTTTGAAAGGAAATCGTCTATGATAAATGCGATCGAAATCACAAAACCTTACGAAGTCCGTCTGGTCAAAAAGGAGGCGCCGAAGCCTGCCGCGGGCGAAGCGCTGCTGAAAGTCCTTTACTGCGGGATCTGCGGCGCGGACGTGGCGTCCTATACGGGCAACCAGCCCTTTACCACCTATCCCCGCATCCCGGGGCACGAGTTTTCCGCCGAGATCGTTTCGGTCCCCGAAAACGGCAAGGGCCTGAAGCCCGGGGACCTGGTGACCTGCAACCCCTATTTCAACTGCGGGAAATGCTACGCCTGCAGAAGGGGGATCGTGAACGCCTGCCACGACAACCGGACCATGGGCGTGCAGCGCGACGGCGCGTATCAGGAATATATCACGATGCCCGTTGAACGCATCATCCCCGGCAAGGGGTGCAGCGCAAAGGAGCTGGCGCTTATAGAGCCGTTCTCCATCTCGGCGCACGCCCTTTCCCGCGCGGCGGTGAAGCCCGGAGACCGGGTCCTGATCATGGGCGCCGGGCCCATCGGGCTGTTCGCGCTGATCCGGGCGAAGTCTTTGGGCGCAAAGGCCGCCGTGTGCGACCTGCTGGAAAACCGGCTGGCGCTGGCGAAGGCCTACGGCGCGGACCTGACCGTCAACAACAAAACGCAGGACCTCAAAAAGCTGAGCGCCGCGTTTACGGACGGCGGCGGCTACGACGTGTGCGTGGAGGCCTGCGGCGCGCCGGAGACCTTTCTGGCGTGCGTGGAATATGCCGCCCACGGCGCGAACCTGATCCTGATCGGCAACGGCAAGCGGGAGACCACCTTCCTGCACTCGCTGCTGCTGAAAAAAGAGCTCAACGTGTTCGGCAGCCGCAACGCCCTGACGAGGGACTTTGAGGCGCTGATCGACCTTGTCTCATCCGGAAAAGCCGACGTGATGAAAATGGTCAGCGCCGTGTACGAGGCGTCCGACGCCCCGGCGGCGTTTGAAGCGCTGAGCCACAACGACGGCACGCTCGCGAAGGTCCTGATCCGTTTCGCGGACCCGGAGGGAGCACGATGAAAGAGACGATCCTGCAGTTCGGCACCGGCAATTTCCTGCGCGCCTTTTTTGACGTTTTTATCGACCGGCTGCAAAAGGCGGGGCTGTACGACGGCGGCGTCGTGATCGTATCGCCCACCGACAGCAAAAATATTGACCTGATCAACCGGCAAAACGGGCGCTGGCACGTGCTCGAACGCGGCGTTATGAACGGGCAGGTCAGCGAAAAGAGCCGGGAGATCGGGTGCGTGACGCGCGCCGTGAACCCCTACCGGGACTTTGCCGGGTTTTTGGAACTTGCCGAAAACCCGGAGCTGCGGTTCGTGGTCTCCAATACGACGGAGGCGGGCATCGCCTTCGACCCCGGCTGCAGGATGTCGGACGCGCCGGCGGCTTCGTTTCCGGGCAAGGTGACGCAGCTTTTGTACCGCCGCTTTTCGCTGGGGCTGCCGGGGCTGGTCTTTTTGCCCTGCGAGCTGATCGACGACAACGCGGCGGCGATGAAGGACGCGGTGCTGCGGTATGCCGGGCTCTGGGAACTGCCGGCGGCGTTCGTCCGGTGGACAGAGGAAGAAAACGCCTTTTGCAACACGCTGGTGGACCGCATCGTGACCGGGCGGCCCGCCGACGCCGCGGACTGGGAGGCGTCAAACGGCGCGGACCCGCTTTTGGACGCGGCGGAGCCCTACTGCTTCTGGGCGATCGAGGGGAATTACGAAGCCGGGCTGCCGCTGCAGGCGGCAGGCGTCAACGCCGTGTGGGCGGACGATATCTCCTTTTACAAAAAGCGCAAGGTCCGGGTCTTAAATGGCGCGCACACCACCCTCGTGTTCCCGGCCATGTTAAGCGGGATCGAAACCGTCGGGGAGAGCGTTGCCGACGGGACGATGCGGCGGTTTTTGCAAAAGACCCTGTTTACCTACGTGCTGCCGCTTTTGGGCGAGACGCCCGAAAACCTCGCGTTTACCGGGGCAGTGCTGGAGCGCTTTGCAAATCCCTTTATCGCGCACAAATTCCGTTCCATCGCGCTGAATTCCGTCAGCAAGTTCCGGGTGCGCGTGCTGCCGACGATGCTGGAATATCACGAAACATACGGCGAATACCCCAAAACCATGCTGGTCGCCTTTGCGGCGCTGATCCGGTGGTACAAAACCGAAGATCCCGCCGACGACGCAGATAACGTGCGCTTTATAAAAGAGAGCGGCCTGCCGGAGATACTGAAAAACGAAAAACTGTGGGGACGGGACCTGTCCGCCATGCTGCCGGACCTGCAGACGGCGTACGATATGGACGTCAGCGAGGCGATCACATGGAGCTTGTCCTGATAAACGAACGCGACAACGTGCGCGTCAGCCTTGAAAACGGGCAGAAATACGCCGCCGCGCCTATTAAAAAGGGGGAGGCGGTGGTCAAATACGGCTTTCCCATCGGGATCGCGACGGAAGAGATCCCGGCGGGGGCGCACGTGCATACCCACAACCTGAAAACGGCGCTGGCAGGGACCGGCGGCTATACCTACGCCCCGTCGCTGTCTTTTCCCGCGCCCGTCCCGCCGGCTGAGATCCTGGCGTATGAACGCCCGAACGGGGAGATCGGCATCCGCAACGATATCTGGATCGTCCCCGCCGTCGGGTGCGTGAACGGCGCGGCGCGGCAGATCGCCGAAAAAACCGGCGCCCTCGCGTTTTTGCACCCCTACGGGTGCAGCCAGCTCGGCGGCGACCTGGCCCGCACGCAGGCGATCTTACGGGGGCTGATCACCCACCCGAACGCCGGGGGCGTGCTGGTGCTGGGGCTCGGCTGTGAAAACAACCGGCTTTCGGACCTCATGCAGGGGATCGACTGTTCCGGCGGGCGCATCCGCTTTTTCAACGCGCAGGACGTGGACGACGAGGTCGCGTACGGGATCGGCGAAGTGCGGGCGCTGCAGGCGCTTTCGGCAAAGGACGCACGCGTCCCGGTCCCCGTTTCCAAGCTGAAAATCGGGCTCAAGTGCGGCGGCAGCGACGGGCTTTCGGGCATCACCGCCAACCCGCTCGTGGGCAGGGTCGCCGACCGGCTGGTCGCCATGGGCGGCGCCGCGGCGCTCACCGAGATCCCCGAGGCCTTCGGCGCGGAGGCGCTGCTTCTGAACCGCGCCGTCAGCGAAACGGTGTTCCGGCAGGCCGCCGCCCTGATCGACGAATGGAAAAGCTGGTATCTCTCCCACGGGGAAAAGGTCAGCGAGAACCCGTCTCCCGGCAATAAGGACGGCGGCATCACGACGCTGGAGGAAAAATCGCTGGGCTGCGTACAAAAGGGCGGCACGTCGCCGCTGGTATCCGTGCTGGGGCAGGGGGAAAAGCTGCGCAAGCCGGGGCTGTCGCTTGTGAGCGGCCCGGGCAACGACATGGTCGCGGTCACGAACCTGACCGCCGCCGGGTGCCATCTGATCTTATTCACCACCGGGCGGGGCACGCCTCTGGGGGCGCCGGTCCCGACGGTAAAAATATCGACGAATACCCCGCTTTACAAAAAAAAGCCCGGCTGGATCGACTACGACGCCTTTGCCGGGGACGCCGACGGGCTGTTTAAGCTGCTGCTGGACGTGGCGAACGGGCGGCCGACGAAGAACGAGGAGCGCGGGGAAAGGGAAATTTCCATTTTTAAGGACGGAGTGATTTTGTGATACGTATCGACGCGCATGCGCATCTCTGGAAAAAGCAGCAGGGCACGGTGAACGGGCAGCCCGTTTACGCGCTCTCCGGCGGGCGCAGCAGTTTTCTGGGCGAAGTCCGGCAGATGATGCCTCCCTTTATGTTAAACGGCGAAAACACCGCAGAAATGCTGATCTCCAACATGGATTACGCCGGCGTTTGGGGGGCTGTGATCACGCAGGAGGAGATGGACGGGAACCAGGACGCGTACCTGCTTTCGGCAAAGGAAAAATACCCGGACCGCCTCAGGATCTGCAGCCTGTACCGGGAGGGGGAGCCTTTTTTGCTGAAGGGCTTTGACGGCGTGAAGATCTGCGCCTGCCGGCTGCAAACGCAGGACCTGACGAAGCACGCCGCCGTGTTCGAGGCGGCCGCAAAGGCGGACAAGTTTGTGAGTATCGACCTGGCGGACGGGGACGCGCAGACCGGGTCGCTTGAGGAGATGATCCGGGCCTATCCGGATCTTCGCGTGGCGATCGGCCACTTCGGCATGGTCACGCGGGAGGGGTGGCTGTCGCAGATCGCCCTTGCGCAATATAAAAACGTATTTATCGAAAGCGGCGGCATCACCTGGCTTTTCAACGAAGAGTTCCACCCCTACCCCTCCGCCGTGGCGGCGATACGGGAAGCCGCGTCGCACGTGGGCTTTCATAAGCTCATGTGGGGCAGCGACTACCCCCGCACGATGGTGGAGATCACCTATAAAATGAGCTATGATTTTTTAGAGAAGTCAGACGCTCTCACAGACGCGGAAAAGCGCCTGTTCCTCGGCGAAAACGCAATGGCATTTTACCGTTTTGACAAGGCGGAGGAGATCATCCCGCCGAAACATATGCTTTGAATGAAAGTTGGAAAGCAACAAAGTATCAAAGTAACAAATTCGGAAGCGCGGATGCGCTTGATGCAATAAAGTCGCTCGTATGATGTCACAGCCCCCGAAATAAGATCGGGCTTCTATAATCGGGTGCGGGTGTCCCGCCCTTATTTGTAACTTTGTATCTTTCATACTTTTATTCTTTTATTCCTCATAACCTTTAAATTCAGAAGGGAGCTAACCCATATGTTCAACCGCCTTGTTTCCTGTTTCATGTCCGCAGTGACGTTTCTGGCGTCGCTGGCGCCGTGCATTTTCGGCAGCCCGAACCGGAACCCGCCTTTCAGGACCGACGTGCGCCCCGATACCTGGGCGGCGGTGGACGGGCTTGGCAGGACGCTGCCGATGGCGGGCGAAGTCAGAGAGAAAAACTGCCGCAAGTTCGTCGGTATGTTCTACTGGATCTGGCACACGAATTTTGCCGATGCGTATCCGGCGCGAAACGCGACCGAAGTGCTTTCGGAGCCCCCGGAGGCGCTGTATGATTTTTCGTCCCCCGTCTGGGAGGACACGGCGAGCGGGACCCCGTACTACTGGGGCAAGCCCCTGTACGGCTACTACCGCGATACGGACGCCTACGTGCTGCGCAAGCACGCGGAGCTGCTGGCGGACGCGGGCGTGGACGTGATCATTTTCGACTGCACCAACGGCACCGCCACCTGGGACGAGAGCTACGAAAAGCTGTTCGAGGTTTTTGAGGCGGCAAAGGCGGACGGCGTCAACGTGCCGCAGGTGGCGTTTATGCTGCCCTTCGGCGACGGGCCCGACACGACGACGTCCCTGAAAAACCTGTATGAGCGGATCTATTCCAAAGGGCGGTACCGGGATCTGTGGTTTATCTGGGACAGAAAGCCGCTGATCATGGCGCATTCCTCGGGGCTTGACAGGCGGGACCCGACGCAGAAGGCGATCCTGAAATTCTTTACGTTCCGTCAGAACGACCCCCTGTATTTTTCATCGGATACCCTGTACGCGCAGAAGATCTGGGGCTGGTGCAGCACTGTGCCCCAGGCGAAGTACGGAAGATCCCTGATCGGCAGGACGGAGCAGATGTGCGTATCCGTGGCGCAGAACGCCGCCGACGGGGCGCTGGTCGCCATGAACGCCGACGCAGACGTACAGGGCCGCGCCTATGCCGAGGGCGCATACGCCTATTCGTATGAAACGGCGGGGCAGACCGTGACCGTGGACGGCAATACCGAAAACGCGCTGCTGTACGGGATCAATTTCCGGCAGCAGTGGGACAACGCCATCGCCGCCGACCCGGATTTTGTCTTTATCACCGGTTGGAACGAATGGATCGCCGGCCGCTGGGACGTCTGGCAGGACACGCCCAACGCCTTCCCGGACCAGTTCAGCCCCGAATTCAGCCGCGATATCGAGCCCATGGACGGGATCTTGAAGGACCACTACTATAACCAGCTCGTCGCCAATATCCGCCGCTTTAAGGGCGTTTCGGCAAAAACGGAGGAAAAATGCGGCGTCAAGACCTATTACCACTATACAAACAGTACCCTGAAGCGCGACAGCGACGGCTGGCAGGGGCTGCACTATACCGCGGATACCATGCGTAACGACTTTGTAAAGGCGACGGCGCGCGACGATGGGCAGTATATTTATCTGGAGATCGAGACGAAAGAAAATATCACGCCCTATACGGACAACGCCTGGATGCGCGTTTTTATCGACACGGACGCCTCCGGCGTCTCCCCCAACTGGGAGGGCTTTGAGTATGTGATCAACCGCGAAAACGCCACCGAGAATACCGTGCAGATCGAGCGCTCCCTCGGCGGCTGGTCGTTTGCGCCCGCAGGCACGGCGCAGTATACCGTCAGCGGGAACAAAATGCAGCTCAAGATCCCCGTTGCCGCCCTGGGGCTGCAGGGGAACGTGCATTTCCGCTTCAAGCTCTCCGACAACATGCAGACCGACGGGGATATCATGGACTTTTACAAGAGCGGCGACGTCGCCCCGGGCGGAAGGTTTACGTTTGTATATTGAGCAAAGGAAAAGACGAAGCAAATTATAAAAGTTAAAAAAGTTAAAAAAGTTAAAAAGTTGCAGATGCGGAAGTGCTTCGCACTTGATCATATTATTTTCATTCAGGAACAAACGACACAAGAAAGCCGTCGGATAATGGAACGTATAAAAAAGGAAAACAGGCGCCCGTTTGCCGTAGGGGCGGGCACCGACCGCCCGCCGCCTCACGGTCAGATGCCGTGATCCGTTTCGTGATCCGTTTCATGATCCGGTGATAGAAAACGCCTGTTTTTCAGACGTTGTTTGTTCTCATTATCGTTTTGCGTACGGTATAGGTTTTGGGGGCGTTCATGCCCGCCCCTACGGCGAGATCGGGTTTCGCACGGTAATCATACGCCTCCGGTTGATCTGACGCTTTCTTTATTGAT
>JAFRNP010000103.1 GCA_017430145.1 Clostridia bacterium | reverse complement strand
CCTTCCGCGACGTCGTAGAAGATTTTGCGGCGACAAAATAAAAAACCGCCGGGATTCTGTGTGATATAATCCCCCTAAAGTAGATTTTGGGTTTTTCCCTTGTCTACTTTAGGGGGATTATATCACTGTCAGATGGCTTTTTTATATTGTTAATGCGTCAGCGTATAAATGCCCCATAACAGCAGCAGGTGGCCGGGGTAAAACCCGTAGTAGAAATATTTGTTGACGTCACGGCCCTTGTTGCCGTTATAAAGGAACAGCAGCGGCACCGCGAAGACCGCCCAGATCTCGCCCGGGTGCAGGGCAAACCTGAAGTCCACGTCGATGCAAAGCAGCAGGCAGGCGAGCGTGAAACCGACGTTTTTCGCATAATCCGGGGTACAAAGGAAGATGTAAAACAGATAGATCACGATCACGCCCATGGCGCCGTAATCGGTATTCAGCGCAGCCGCGCCGGCGGCGCTGAGCAGCAGCGTGAACAGCGACAGCGACTGCAGGTTTCGCTTTTCAAACATCTGCGCGCACCAGATGGAGAAGAGCCCGAAAAACAACGTAAAAAACACGTTCTGGTAGCTCATGTCGAACCAGCCGTCGTTAAAAGCAAGGTCAAAGGGGACCTCCGAGATCAGCGCAAAAAGAAACAGGCGCAGCAGATATTTCGGCACGTTTCTGCTGCGAAGCGCGCCCTCTGCGATAAAAAACGCAAAGATCGGGAACGCGATCCTGCCCACCCCGCGCAGGAAATTCATCTCCAGCCCCAGAAAGACGCAGGCATAGTGGTCGCAGAACATGGTGAGGATGGCGATGATCTTCAGCGTCGAGTGCGGCAGCCCGCCGAACCGTTCGGAGTGATAGTAGTATGCAGTCATCGAACCGCTCATACGCTTTCTTTTTCACCGTCTGCCTGCGCCGCGAGGCGTTTTTCCTTTGCCTCACTCACCTGCCGGGTGATCTCCTCCATATATTCGCCGTGAAGTTTAAAACCGAATGTGAAGACGAGGAACGAGACCAGCATGAATACCGCGGGAAGCACCGTCATCATCAACTCAAACGAGGTCTTGACCGCCGCCGGGTTGTTGTTATGCAGCTCGCTGTCGTACCCCGTGAAATAGATCCCCGCGAACAGGATGATCGTCTGTACGGTGTACGCCATCTTCTGCAGGAAGCCCTTCATCGAAAAAGTGACGGATTCCGCCCGGAAACCCATTTTGACCTCGCCGTAATCGACGATATCGGCAAGGAACACCGTCTGCGATACGAACATGGCGGCGGTGCCGATCTGGACGATCAGAACGAAGACGTTGAGAAGCATCTGGGAGTCCGCCACCTTGTAGGCGAACAGCATCCCGCAAAAGCCCAGCGCCGCCAGCAGCAGAGAAAACTGATAGATCCGGCGGCGGGAGGTGAATTTCAGCCCGACCGGGATCACCGCCAGCCCGACGATGGCGCCCACGGCGCCGAAAGCGCTGAACAGCCCCTGCCGGTCGGCGTTGCCCACACATACGTCAAAGAAGTAAACGCCGACGCCCGAAAGCATATAAAAGCCTGCGTTCGAGATCATGGCGAACAGCATAAAAATGCGCAGCTGGTCGTTGTTTTTGGCGACGTTGAAGATCTTTTTGAACGAGAACTTTTCCTTTGCCTGCGTCACGACGGTCTCTTTGGTTTTGAATACGCTTAAGCAGGCGAAAAAGACCAGGCCCGCCGCCGCCAGCAGGGAGATGACGGAAAAGCTTTTGCCGTCCCATACCTTCACCATCTCGCCCTTGTCGTTGAGCGCCTCGGTGGTGCTGATGAATTTCATCAGCAGCGGCGCGCCGATCGTGATCACGCCCTGACCGAAGCCCGAAAAGGTCCGGGCGATGGTGGCGATGATGGAGCGCTCCTTCGGGTCCGTCGTAAAGGAGGGCACCATGGACCAGTAAGGGATATCCGCCAGCGTGTTCGTCATGCCCCAGCCCACGTAGAGCACGGCGATATAGATATAGATCCATACGCCGGCCGTCGGGATGCCGGGGTTATTGAACAGCAGCGCCAGCACCACGGCGTTGAGCAGCGCGCCGCGCAGGATCCACGGGCGGTACTTGCCCATTTTTGTGTGGGTGTTATCCACGATCGTGCCCATCATCGGGTCGTTGATCCCGTCCCAGATCCGGGCGATGGGCGTGAGAAGCAGCAGGAAATTTGCCTTTAACTGCAGCACGTCCGTCAGGTATTTATTCAGGAAGTTATAGAACATCCCGTAGCTCAGATCCAGACCGATGGCGCCGGTACCGTACCAGATCTTATCGATAAACCGCTTCTTTTTTTCCATACCGTCCTCCGAAAAACGTGATACTTTATTCTACCATACCGCCGGGCGGGGGTCAAGACAAATCATATTCTTTTATTGACAAGCGCCGATCCATCTTGTAAAATAAAGATAATAAAAAAGGAAAGGAAAAACGCGTATTTCAGCGCGCAGCGGATCGCACCATGAAACAGAATTCGCCTGCCGTAAAGCCGAAACATCCGAACGCCATCACCATCAAAGAGGCGTTCGGTTATATGTTCGGCGATATGGGCAACCTATTGAACCTGACCTTTATTTCCACCTATCTCAAGGTATTTTATACCGACTGCCTGCTGCCCGGGCACGGCGTTGACGCCGCAAAGATCAGCACCGATCTGACGGTCCTGTTCCTTGCCGTGCGTCTGTGGGACGCCGTCAACGACCCGCTGTGGGGCATTCTGGTGGACCGCCGCCGTCCCTCCAAAAACGGCAAGTTCCGTCCCTATCTGCGCTCGGTCGCGTTCCCGCTGGGGGCAAGCGTCGTGCTGTGCTTTCTGAACCTGCAAAACGCGGTCCACTCCTACGGGCTGCTGCTGGCGTTCGCCTACGTCAGCTACATCTTCTACGGCATGATGTACACCGGCATGAACATCCCCTACGGCTCCCTGGCCTCCGCCATCACGGACGACCCGGACGGCAGGACCCTGCTGTCCACCTTCCGCTCCATCGGCGCGGGCGTGGGCGGCGCCGCGGTGACGCTGGTGGTCCAGAAGGCGATCTACGACAATAAGACGGAACTGAATCCCCATAAAACCTTCATCGCCGCTATTCTGCTGGCGTTGTTCGCCGTCGGTTCGTATCTTGCCTGCTTCCATACCACAAAAGAGCGCGTGAAGTATTCGCATGAAAAAACCAAGCTCGATTTAGGTCTGACCTACGGGACCCTGTTTGAAAGCCGCCCGTTTCTCACCGTGACCTTTGC
This sequence comes from Clostridia bacterium, assembly GCA_017430145.1. GTDB lineage: Bacteria > Bacillota > Clostridia > Oscillospirales > Acutalibacteraceae > RUG806. Next base: position 11,159 of record JAFRNP010000103.1, on the reverse strand, counting down.
GGGGCTCATGATCAGCGGCCTTTTACAGTTCGGTTCCTTTAACCAGTATCTGACCAAAAACTATTTCGGCAACTCAGACCTGTCGATCCTGATCACGATCTCCACCTACGCGCCCATGGTGCTGCTGATCCTGTTTATGCCGAAGCTTGCCAAAAAGTTCGGCAAAAAGGAGCTGACCGCCGTGGGGCTGGGGCTTTCCACCGTGTCGGCGCTGATCATGATGCTGATCGGCCCCAACGAGACCTTCCGTACCAACACCACCCCCTTTATCCTCTGTAATTTCGGCATCGGCACGGGCTATTCGTTCCTGTCGATCCTGACCTGGGCGATCGTTACCGACGTGATCGACTACCAGGAGATGAAAACCGGCATCAAGAACGAGAGCGCGATCTACGCGGTCTATACCTTCGCGCGCAAGGTCGGGCAGACCATTGCGGACTCCGGCGGACTCCGGCTGCTGTACGGCTATGCCGGCTATGACCCCGAAAAAGCTGTCGTCGGGTATATCCCGGTCGTGGGCGACAAGATCTTCAAAATGGTCTCGCGCGTGACCTTTATCGCCTACGCCGTGACCTTCGTCATGTTCCTGTTCTATCCGCTGAACAAGAAAAAGCTTGCCCAGATGCAGGAGGTACTGACCGAACAGAGAAAGCGCCGCGCCGGCGAGACGGCGGAGGATGCAGACGAGGGAGAGGCATTTGTCGTAAAAGAAACAGACTGAAAAGCGCCGCAGGGCGTCATTCTCACCGAAAGGAACCGGAATAATGAAAAGAAAAATCTATAAATACTGCGCCGTGATCGGCGTGGACGGCATGGGGAATTACAACCGGCTGGCGGACACCCCCAACATTGACCGCATCTTCGCAAACGGTGCGACCACGTATTTCGCGCTGTCCATGGACCCCACCATCAGCGCCGAAAACTGGGGCGCCATGCTGCTGGGCGCAAGCCCCGTGGTGCACGGGCTGACCAACGGCTGGATCAGCCAGAATGAATATTCCAATAAGGCGCTGCCCTCCGTGTTCACCCGGATCCGCAGGGCGTTCCCGGAGGCGTACCTGACCTCGGTCGTCAACTGGGACCCCATCAATTACGGCATCGTGGAGCACGACGCGGGCGTGGATCTGCAGACGGCGGAGAACGACGAAAAGCTGCAGCCGAAAATTTTGGAGCGGATCGCAAAAAAACCGACCTTCCTTTTCGTGCAGTATGACGACGTGGACGGCGCCGGGCACGGCGGCGGTTACGGCAGCGAGCGGCACCTGCGGCAGATCGAAACCGCCGACCGGTATATCGGCGAGCTGTACGCCGCCTATGAAAAGGCGGGTATCCTGCAGGATACCCTGTTTATCGTGCTTGCCGACCACGGCGGCATCCGCAACGGCCACGGCGGCTATACCGAGGAGGAAAAGTACATCTTTTTCGGCGTCGCGGGGCAGAACGTACAGCACGCCGAGATCCCCCACGCCGTCACGGTGGATATCGCGGCGCTTGTGCTGTACGGTCTCGGGCTGGAAGTGCCCGCGTACGATCCCGACGGCTTCTCCTCCCAGGTCCCCGAACGGATCTTCCCGGAGTATACCGTCCCTTACCGGGTCGTGATCCCGGAGCCGCGGAACGTGACCCGGCGCGAGACGCCCGCCCCCGACGGCGAAAACGGGCTGTTCTCCTTCTTCGGCAGGGAGAAGCTTTCGCTCGCCATGTTCTTTGACAACGACTTCGCGGACGCCGCCGGCAGGTGCGCGTTCAAAGAGTTCAATACCGTAAAATTCTATTCCAACGGCGTCAACGGCGCCTGCGCCGAAATGGGGCTCACCGGCTTTTTATCAACGGAAGACCTGTCGGATTACGGCAAAGGCAGCTTTACCGTGGCGCTCTGGGTCAACGTGGACCGCTCGATCAACGAGGACTGCGTGGTATGCGGCAACCGCGACTGGTGGTGGCGCAGCCGCAACGCCAACGGCTTTACGTTTGTGCTCAAAAACAACGACACCGTGATGTCGCTCGGCTGCCCCGAGGACCACGACGATTTTATCACGCCCCTGCCCGAGGAAGTCGAAAGCGGTTGGGTGCATGTGATCACCGCCGTTGACAAGGAGAAAAAGGAGCTACGCGTCTATACCGATTTTGCCTTCACGCGCGCCATGCCCGTTGCACAAAACCTGCTTGCCGACAATTCGGCGCCGCGCTTTTTTATCGGCAACGACGCCGGTATGGAGAACAATACAAAGGAATTCCCGAACATCTTCAAGCTTGACGACCTTTTACTGTTCAATTACGCGTTCACAGAAAAGGACGCCCGGAAGCTGGGCAGGTACTACGCCGAACGGTAAGGTAAACGGATATGAAAAATACAATAAGGCCTTTTCTTTGTTTTTTGCAGGCAATCCTGCTTTTGCTTGCCTCATTTTCGGGCAGGGCTTCGGAATTTAAGAAAAAGGCGGACAGATACGCAATGGCTATGACATCTGAAACAGATTTTACGTTCGCGCCGATCACCGCAGAAAAAGCGGCCGTCAGCGAAGCCGAACGGCAGCGCTGCCGGAGCTGGTACGAGCGGCATATTTTGAGCGCGGACGCGCCCGCTTACGATTTTACGGTCGGCTTGCGGCGCTTCAGCCGGAGCCTATCCGACTGGGAGATCGCCGTTGGGGAAGAGAGTGCCGAGGGCGAAAAGCAGCGCGGCGGCAAAACGACGCTCGTGACGCTTTCGCATAAAAACAGCGGCCTGACGGTCACCGTGGAAGCGACGATCTACGAGGCGTTTGCGACCTGCGAATGGACGCTGTATTTCAGTAATACCGGCGATCGGAATTCCCCGGTCGTCAAAGACCTTTCCGCCGCGGACTGCGTGCTGGAGACCGGCGCATCGGACGTGTATTTCAGCAAGGGCACCCTGCCTGCCGCCGACGATTTTGAGCTGATGAAGTCGCCGGTTTCGGCAACGAAGATGGTCTTCAACGCCAACGGCGGCAGAAGCGCCTCGTGGCTGCCGTACTTTAACGTCAGCGGCAAAGCCGGCGGCGTCGTAACGGCTGTGGGCTGGACCGGCCAGTGGTACGCCTCCCTGCGGCAGACGAACGGCGGCGTACAGTTCACGGCGAAGCAGGAGGAATTAAAGGGTTACCTGACGCCGGGCGAAACGATCCGCTCGCCGCTCGTCTCTCTCACGTTTTACGACGGGGACAACGCGATAAAGGGCTTTAATACCTTCCGTAACTGGGAGAGGGCCTGCGTGTACACCGAAAGCGCCTATCCGCTGACCACGGCAGGGCTTGCCAACGAGTTTGACCGCAGGACCGCCGACGATTATATCGCGCAGATCAACGCGATGCCGGAGGAAGTATGCAGCGAGGCGGATTTTCTGTGGCGCGACGCCGGCTGGTACCCGATCCGTTCCGACTGGTACGACAGCGTCGGCACCTGGAAAGCGGACCCGGCGCGTTTCCCGGACGGGCTCAGGCCGGTCGCCGAAGCAGCCGAAGCGCGCGGCATGGAGCTGCTTTTGTGGTTTGAGCCGGAACGCTGCTGCAAGGGCACCGAGGTCTATGAGGAATGTAAAAAGCACGACGGCTGGCTGATCGAAGTGGGCGACGACAACCGGAATATGGTCAACCTTGCAAACGACGGCGCCTGCGCCTATCTCGGTGAGCTGGTGGCAAACGCCGTCAGGGACAACAAGGTGGGGCTCTACCGGCAGGATTTCAACTTCGATCCGCTCAAACTTTGGGAGAAAGCGGATAAAACGCTCTACGGCGGCAGAAAGGGCTTTGAGGAAAACCACTACGTTACGAATCTGTATAAGTATCTGGATACGCTGCTGGCGGTCAATCCCGGGCTCATCATTGACAACTGCGCCAGCGGCGGCAAACGGCTGGATCTGGAGATGACCCGCAGAAGCATCCCGCTGTGGCGCTCGGACTATAACTGCATGACCGCCGACGGCAGGCTGCCCGCAGACGTACTGGAGGCGACCCAGTCCGCCACTTACGGGCTTTCGTTCTGGCTGCCCCTGCACGGCACGGGCATCGGCGGCAACGGCGAATACCTGTACCGTTCCGCCATCGTCCCCTGTACGCAGACGTCGACGGGGTATAAGCAGGTCCAGAACTACATGGCGGAAAACTATTATCCGCTGGTTTACGGCGCGAGAGACCTGACCGCCTTCCACGCCATGCAGTTCGGTACCGAAAACGAGGGCGCGGCGCTTGTTTACAAACGGGCGCAGACGCAGCAGGATACCTGCCATATCACGTTGAGCGGCCTTGATCCCGAAAAGGAATATCAGATTTACGACTACGACCGTCCCAAAACCCCGGCGGTAACAACCGGGCGGGCGCTGATGACCGAGGGGCTTGACCTCACGGTCACCGACACCCCGAAGGCGTATATCCTCATGTACCGGATGCTGACGGACTGAAATACTAAGAGGAGTGCGCCGGTATCCTTTCCCGACTTCCGAAAAAGGATGATTTTGCGGAATCGTCCGCGTGCAAATGTGTAATTTTCATGGTATCTTCCGCCCGTCGCTTTTGATATAATAAAGCTACAAACGAAAACGTCCCGAAACAGAGGGGCAATGAGGAGACAGTATGAGATCGAACGGGATTCCTGCAAAACTGGTCTCGCTTCTGACTGCGGCGCTGTATCTCTTTCTCGGCGCGGTGAACGGCGTTATGCTCGCCGGAAAGCGGTATTCCCCCGAAAACAAGGCAGAGCTTCGGCTCAACGCCGTGCTGACCGCGGATATCCACGTTGACAGCGACCCGCTGCACCCGCGCAACGTCCTTTTGATGAAGCTGCTTGCCGGGATCGGCAAAAGCGACGCGCCGGTGGACGCGCTGGTCCTTGCCGGCGACAGTGCGAACCTGGCGGAGCAGAAGGAATACGGCTTTTTGAAGGCCATGCTGCGGCTGTACAACAGGACCGGCTGCGTGGTCCCCTCCATGGGCAACCACGATTCCGGCAGCACGAGCATGGGCAAGGACTGCGAAAAGACGTTCGGGACCACCTGCGAAAGCTTTCGCGATTTCCAGCGCTTTTGCGGGATCGACAGCGACACCAATTATTACGTCCGCGTCGTGAACGGCTATCACTTCATCGTGATCGGCACCGACGAAATGCGCGATAACGGGGACCCGGTGCTCCATGAGGCGCAGCTGGCATGGCTCGACGAAAGCCTTTCCGCGGCGGCGGGGACCGGGAAGCCGGTGTTCATCGTCGGGCACGAGCCGATCTTTTTTAATGGCGGCTTCACCGGCGAATACATCAGGTCCGACGGCACGCCCTCCGGGATCGAGGGGATCATCCAAAGGTATACCGACGCCGGGACCGTCGTGCTGTTCATCGGCGGGCACCGCCACGACCCGTTCACGCCGGGCTGCTTTATGAACCCGTCGGAGAATTTTTACTGCATCGACCTGCCGACCTCCACGAAAAACGAGGACGAGCCCGATAAAAACGGTGAGGCCGCGGCGCTGGAGGTCTACGGCGACCGCCTCGTCGTCCGCCCCCGCAACTATATTTCCGGCGAGTGGTACGGTTACCGGTTTGAGGTACCGCTGCGGTAAACGGAGCGCAGGCGTCTGCCCCGGCAGGCGGACGGAAAACAGCCCGCAAAAAAAAGAAAAAACAGAGAAAAAGGCCGGCTCCGCGCGGGAGCCGGTTATTTTCATGCGTTGACGCCTTGCGCGGCGTTTCTATCCGACCCGAAGGTGCGGCGGAAAGAGGGTTCAGATCGGCGGGACGGGCAAAAGGGAGGTAGCAAGGCTTTTTTTCCGGAATTCCAGCGGGGAACAGCCGTTATGCGCCTTGAAATCGATATAAAAGGTTTTGATATTGCTGTAGCCGGACGCAAACGCGATGGACGTGACGGAGTCGCTGCCCGCGACCAGCAGCTGTTCCGCATGGCTCAGCCGGAAAAACTTCAGAAGCTGCGGAAAGCTGAAGCCGGCCTCGTTGATCTTTTTGCTCAGGTAGTTTTTGCTGACGTTGATCCCCTTTGCGACCGTTTCCAGCGTCAGCCTCTGACGGAAGGCGCCGTCGATATACTGCAGGGCGTCGGTCAGAATGGCGGAGGTCTGTTTATCATCCTTTTCAACAAAGGCGTTCGCGTCGATGAAGTCGCAAAGGAGCAGGTTGACGCCGGCGGTGAAGTGGACGGCGTCAGGGGCTTTACGGTCGATCAGCATTTTCCTTACGAGATCGACGGCGGACGGATCGTACCGCCAGACAGGTTCTCCCGTCGTTTTGTTTTTGAACCATTGGTCAAAATGCGGGACGCTCTGCGGAGAGAAAATGAAATCGTACGCTTCACTCTGTGTTTTGGAGACGGAGGCGTGCAGGCAGTAAGACGGCAACAGAACAGCTTCTCCCTTGCGCAGGATCAGCGTTTTCCCGTTCAGGATCAGCGTGATCACTCCGTCCAGACAATAATAAACTTCATAAGAAGCATGAATGTCCGGATGGTAGCTCACGTTTTTTAAGTGTTTGGCCCTTCCGAACAGCGTCGGAGAAAAATTGTAATAGTTTTCTTCCAGACGAAGTAATTGAAGCATGGTCAAAACCTTCTTTTTTTTACTCTGCATTATTATAATAGGTTTCATCAAAAGAAACAATAGCTATTCCCCGCGTTAATAAAAACAGTATAATATTACGGTATAGATTGCGGGCAACTGTGTATTTTTCAGGGTATCTTCCATTTTTCATTTTTGGTAGAATAAACTTGCCAAAATATTAATAATGGAGGTATAGATCATGCACAAACAAAAATTGTGGAATCGAATGCTGTGTGTTTTTTTGTCATTGTTTTTCATTTCCGCAATCATCCCGATGGAAAGCTTCCATCCTACCGCCCAAGCGGCATCTACCTGGGACGGCCAATATCTGGCTTCCGGCATCCAGAACAACCATATCGTCAACGCCGCAGGGTTTGCTTATTTTGTAAACAACACAGGCAGCTTCGCCGCGGGCACGGTCGTCTATCTGGATACGGATGTGGACATGGCAGGCAGAAGCCTGAATACAAACGGGGTTTTCACCGGTATCTTTGACGGGCAGAACCACACGATCAGCAATGCAAACGTTGCCTGTTCCGCCAACCATTCCGGGTTGTTCGATACGACCAACAGCGCGACCCTGAGAAACTTTGTGCTGGTTTCTCCTACAATCGTTTGCTCCTCCAACCAGACTGCATTGGGCATGGTCGGATGGGCGCGCGGCGGAAACACGATCAATAACGTTCATATCATCGGCGGACGGATCGAGGGATATACCGAAGTCGGCGCGTTTATAGGAGAGCAGGAGGGCTCGAACACGACCGTAATCAACTGTACAAACAGTGCGTCGGTTGTTGCGAGAGATGATCATGCGGGCGGTATCGTGGGCATCAATATGTCGACCGCCACCAACACCGCAAGTTTAACGATCACGCAGTGCATGAATACCGGCAGCGTGCAGGGAAGGCTGTATGCAGGCGGGATCATCGGCTATGGCAGAGACGGGACGACGACCGTAGTCACTAAGTGTGCAAATACCGGTTCTGTATATTGCCCCAAGGGCGATTATGCCGGCGGTATTGCGGGAAGGATCCACGGAAGCACGATCGATTCCTGTTACAACAAGGGGAACGTGTCAGGCAGCGCCTCCTACAGCGGCGGTATTATCGGGACGGGCCCAAGCATTTCCAATTGTTACAACGTCGGTGATGTCCAGGCGTCTGTTTCCGCAAATGTTCTGATCGGCAGATGGAGCTCCCAGTCCAACAGCTATTATCTGTCCGGGATCAGCGGCGGCGCCGCAGGCACCGCGGTAAGCGCAGCGCAGCTCAAGACGCTTGCATCCTCCCTCGGCGCAAATTATTGCACGGATACCTGGAACGTCAACAGCGGCTACCCGATCCTCAAATGGTGGCGGGACGGGTTTTTCCGGTTCCCCATCCGGTTTATGGACGGCGAAGAGACCGTCAAGGCGCTTGCAACCTATAATTACGGCGCGTCGATCGCCGATCCTTCACAGGAAAAGCTCGGCTATCTTTTTGACGGCTGGTACACCGCAAACGAAGGAGGGACACTGGCGGCTGCCGCCGGGAACGCCTATACGGCAGGTGTAAGTATCCCCACAAATACCGCCGCGCTGACCAGGGACGCGCAAGGCCCTTATTACCGCGCGGGAACGGTCACGCTTTATGCGCGGTATTCCGAAACGGTCACGGACGTCACGCTTGACGGCAACGGCGCCGACGTTGCGGGTACGCTTTCGGTCAATGCGCCTTACGGCGAACCCATGCCCGCGTACGGCGCCGCACCGCAAAAGACCGGCTACACCTTCGCAGGTTACTTCGACGCCCAGACCGAGGGCACGCAGTACTATAACGCGGACGGCACCTCCGCGAGGAACTGGGATAAAAACGTATCCGCCTTTACGCTGTACGCCCACTGGGAGGCGAACGACGATACGCCGTACACGGTCAAACATTATTATATGGATACGACCGGCAATTATCCCGCGGACGATAATCCCGATAAAACCGAGATCAAATACGACACCACCGGCGCGACCCTGCTGCATGAAAACCTTGCCACCACGCCGCCCGCGGGCTGCGCCTACAACGCGGCAAAATCCGGTACGTCCTCTGAGATTGCACGGGATGGCTCCACGGTGATCAAACTGTATTATGCACGCGAGAAATATACCGTTGTTTATAAAGGACTTGGCGACGTGGTTCTTGACACCCAGCAGGTATACCACGGCGCTGACGCCGCCGCGCCGGTGCTTGATGAATACAAGCAGTATAACGACAGCCAGCACTACCACTTCCTTGGGTGGAGCGAAACCTCGGTGAACGTTACCGGGAATATGACCATCAACGCCAGGTATGTCCCTGAGGAGCACAACTGGAGCGAAAAGAACTGGACCCGGACGCCAACCTGCACGGACGGCGGCGAGTACTCCCAGACCTGTACCCAGTGCGGCAAGGTCAAAACCGTGACGCCCTCCTCCGAGGGGCACAGCTTCCGTTATTCCGATAACGGCAACGGGACCCACACCGTGACCTGCGCAAAATGCGATTACAATCTGGTCACGTCACACACCTATACGGACGGTATCTGCGTGTGCGGCGCGATCCAGAATGTTTCGGTCACCTTTAAGGATTATAAAGGCGAGGAGATCCAGACGGTCACCGTGCCCTACAACACCGTTCCGATCTACACCGGCGGCGAATCGAGAAAGCTCAGGCCTACGACGGAATCCACGGTCTATACCTTTGAGAACTGGGTGGAAGAGGACGATCCGGAAACGGCCATCGGCGCCGTCACCGCCGATACCGTTTACGTCCCGCTGTATGTTGAGAGCGCACGTCCCTACACGGTGGTGTTCCTGAACTGGAACGGCGACGTGCTTGCCGAGGAAGAGGTCGGCTACGGCTCCTCCGCGGAGGATATCGCGCCTGCGGCGACCAAGGAGGACGGACGGCATACCTATGCGTTCACCGGCTGGAGCGGCGATATCTCCAACATCACCAAAAACACCTACGTCGTCGCCCAGTTTGAAGCGACCGACGTGACGAACTGGACCGTGACCTTCACGGACGGCGCGGGCATGACCCTGTATACCACCACGGTCGCCGACGGTGAAGGCGCGGTGTACCCCTACGCCGACCCTGAGCGGGAAGGCTATACCTTCTACTGCTGGAACAAGAACTACAGCCGCGTTACCGCGGACCTGACCGTGGACGCGCTGTTTATCCGCGAGTATGGCGATGAATACATCGCAAGCTTTGTCAACTACGACAACACCTTCCTCGAGGCGTACATCGTGCCCGCCGGCGGCACCGCCGCCTATGACGGCGAGACCCCGGTACGGCCGACGGATGAGCTGCACGTTTATATCTTCTCCGGCTGGGACAAGGACCTTACAGACATGCAGGAGAACACCGTGTTCACCGCGCAGTATGAGACGCAGGCGCACGCCCATACCTACACCTTCGTCCCGCAGAAGGACCCCCAGTGCGAGACCGTCGGCGTGAAGGCGCACTATGTCTGCGAGGAATGCGGCACGCTGTTTGATGAGGAATACAACAAGACCTCTCTGTTTGAGCTTGCGATCCCTGCCACGAACCACCCGAACAAGGCGTTTACCCAAGCCGCAGCCGCGACCTGTGTCGCCGAAGGCAACGTCGCCTACTGGTCCTGCCCCGATTGCGGCAAGCTTGCCACGGACGAAGCCTTTACAAACGTTGTCGAGGACGTGACGACGCCCGTCGATCTTGAAAACGGCCACCGCTGGGCGGCAATCACCTACAGCTGGAGCGACGACAACAGCACCGTCACCGCCACCCGCGCCTGCCTGCTGAACGCGGAGCACAACGTCACCGAGACGGCGGAGACGGTCTATGAGATCGACGTTCCCGCCGGGCAGTATACCGAGGGCAAGGGCAGATATACCGCCACGTTCACCAACCCGCTGTTTGAGGAGGTGTCAAAGACGGTCGCGATCCTGAGCCTGTATCCCGACTGGTACGCGCCCACCTATGAGTGGAGCGAGGACCATGCGTCCTGCACCGCCACCCGCGTGAATAAGACCGATCCCTCGGTCACGGAGACGGAGACCGTTGACAGCGTTTACGGCGTGGTTACCCCCGCCGCCTGCGGCGCTGCGGGCGAAGCCGCCTACACGGCGACCTTTGAAAATCCGGTATTTGCGGCGCAGACCCATTCGGTGATCCTTGAAGCCCTCACGCACAGCTACTCCGCGCCCGTTTACACATGGAGCGACGACCACAAGACGGTAACCGCATCCATGACCTGCTCTAACTGCGGCGACGTGGTCACCGAGACCGTCACAGCGGCCGAAACGGTGATCACCCCCGCCACCGTGGAAGCAGAGGGCGAATCGACCTTCACCGCCGTATTTACGAACCCTGCGTTTGAGACGCAAACGGTTACCGTGCCGACCGAAAAGCTCGATCCTGCGTGGGGCGAGACGACCTACGTCTGGAACGAGGACCACACCGAATGCACCGCCACGCGCGTGAGCACCACCGACCCGACCGTTTCCGAGACCGAGACCGCGACGGCAACCTATGAGGTAACGCTCTCTCCCACCTGCCACAGCAAGGGCCTGGGCGTATACACCGTTACGTTCGCAAATACCGGCCT
>JAFRNP010000102.1 GCA_017430145.1 Clostridia bacterium | reverse complement strand
TTCATCTGTCCGAACCTCCCGCTTCATCTATTTTGAGCTCATCTTTATTATATTCCTTCTTTCTTCTTTTGGCAAGTTCCCCTCTTTTTTTATTTCGTCATTTTGACGGTGTTTTGTAACTTCTTCCGTCATTTTGACGAAATTTTTCCCTCCGTCATCTTGACGAATACTCTCGGTTTTCTTTCACTGGCTGAACTGTTACAAACTCGGCGACGTTGACGGTGACGGTACGGTAACGGCTATCGACGCGCGATTGGCGCTGCGCAGATCCGTTGATCTTGAAGACTACGCCGAGGGCAGCGCTGAATTCCTTGCCTGTGACGTCGATCGAAACGGTTCCGTCGGCGCGGACGACGCGCGGAAGATCCTTCGGGCAAGCGTGGATCTGGAGGACCCCGAAAAGTGGAATACGTGACCGGGCGTCGGCGTTTATTCCGTTGTAAACGATCAACCGGAATACCGAATCAATAATCACGCCGCCGGGCGCAGAGAAAGCATCTGCGTCCGGCGGCGTGTAAGCCAAATCTCTCAACAAATAGAATACCGATCTCAAGATTTTCTGATAAATTCTATAATCAAGCGCGTCAGCGCTTCCGCATTTGTTACTTTGATACTTTCTTACTTTGTTACTTTTTATTGTTTACATTGTTACTTTGATTTACAGGCTTTTTTTGATCGCTACAAATTGCTTCGCCGCCCTCGGCGACCGACTGCCCTTTTTCAGGGCGTAGGCCTCAGCCGCGGTCAGAAGCTCCTCGGTGACCGGGAGGCCGGCGCGCGCGGCGAGGACGGAGACGGTTTCGAGATACTGCGCCTTGTTGGGCTTTTCATAATAGACCGTCAGCCCGAAGCGGTCCGACAGGCTCAACAGCTCCGTCATCGTGTCGTTTCTGTGTACGTCGTCGCCCGTCCGGTCTGAGAAGGTCTCCTTTACGATGTGCCGCCGGTTGGAGGTGGCGCAGATCAGGGCGTTCTCCGCCGTGCCTGCCGCCGAGCCCTCAAGGGCGGCTTTCAGCATACTGAACTGATCGTCGTTTTTACCGAACGACAGGTCGTCGATAAAGATCACGAACTTCAGCGGCTGTACGCGCACTTCCTCCATCACGGCGGGCAGATCGGTGAGCTGGTCCTTTTTCAGCTCGATAAGCCGCAGGCCGCGGTCGGCAAGGTCCTTCACCAGCGCCTTGACCGTGGAGGATTTGCCGGTGCCCGCGTCCCCGTACAGCAGCACGTTCTCCGCCGGCATACCGTCCAGCAGAGATACAAAGGCGCGTCTGACCGTCTCCCGCTGGCTTTGGTAGCCTACGAACTCGTCGGGCGACATGGCGCTGTCCGTTCTGATCGGCACGATGCGCTCGTCCTTTACACGGAACATGGCGCCCCCGGCGAACACGCCGAAGCCGAACCGGTGCAGTTGAGAAAGCCGCGCCCGGTACAGCGCACCCACGTCAGTCTTTTTGTTTTCAAAGCGCGGCAGCGTGCAGGCGAACCGTCCCCCGTCGGCAGGTATGCCGCCGGCAGGTAAAGCGTCGGGAAACAGATCCTCGGGGGATAGCTCCGTCAGCGCGGAAAACAGAGAGAGCTCCCTCTCCGCCAGCGCCTCCATAGCTTCCGGGATCGGTTCCTTTGCCGCAGTCAGCCGCACGTAGCGGTTGTCGTCGGTAAAAACGAGACGCAAAAGCGCCTCGGAAAAACACAGGTCCGCCGCTTGCAGCGCAAACAGAAAGTCGCTGTAGGCGGCGGCCTTTTCGTCGGCGTCCGCCGCCTGCAGGATGCGCAGAAGGGCGCAGAGGGCGGGGCTTTGTTTTACCCCGCGAAACAGGGAGACAAGCTGCAGGGAGAGCCGCAGCTGAGACAGGCAGACTGACATGGTTATGTTCCTTTATTCCGTAAACTCGTTGATGATCGCGCCCCGGTCGGCGGAGCTGACGGTTTTCGCGTAGCGCGCCAGCGCCCCTTTGAGGCCGGTCTTTTTCAGGATGGGCGTCTGGGCCTTGCGGCAGGCGATCTCTTCGTCGTCCACCTGCAGGGTGATGCTGTAGTTCGGAATGTCGATGGCGATGGGGTCGCCGTCTTTTACGTAGGCGATCAGCCCGCCGCGCACGGCCTCCGGCGAGACGTGCCCGATGGCGGCGCCGCGGGTGGCGCCGGAAAAGCGCCCGTCCGTGATCAGCGCCACGTCCTTATCGAGCCCCATGCCCGCGATGGCGGAGGTGGGGGAGAGCATTTCGCGCATGCCGGGGCCGCCTGCGGGGCCCTCGTACCGGATAACGACTACGTCGCCCTTTTGGATCTTGCCCGCGTAGATGGCGGCGATGGCGTCCTCTTCGCTGTCGTAAACCCGCGCGGGGCCTGTGTGGACGTGCATTTCTTTCGCCACGGCGCTGCGCTTGACCACGCATCCGTCGGGGGCGAGGTTGCCGCGCAATACGGCGATGCCGCCGGTGGGGGAGAAGGGCGCATCGATCGGATGGATGACGGACGGGTCCTTGTTGACGGCGGCTTCGATGCTCTCCGAAAGGGGTTTGCCGGTGCAGGTGAGGACCGTGCCGTCGATCAGGTCTTTTTTCATCAGTTCTTTCAGTACCGCCATCACGCCGCCCGCTTCGTCCAGGTCCTCCATATAGGTGGGGCCCGCCGGGGCCAGGTGGCAGAGGTTCGGCGTGTGCTCGCTGACGGCGTTGGCCATATCGAGGTCAAAGGCGACGCCGCACTCGTTGGCGATGGCGGGCAGGTGCAGCATGGAGTTGGTGGAGCAGCCCAGCGCCATATCGGCGGTCAGGGCGTTGCGGATCGCCGCCGGCGTCAGGATATCGCGGGGACGGATATCCTTTCGGATCAGCTCCATCACCTGCATGCCCGCGTGCTTCGCAAGCTGCAGGCGCGCGGAATACACCGCCGGAATCGTCCCGTTTCCGGGCAGCCCCATGCCCAGCACTTCGGTCAGACAGTTCATGGAGTTTGCCGTGTACATACCGGAGCAGGAGCCGCAGGTGGGGCAGGTCTTTTCTTCACAGCGCCGCAGGTCTTCGTCGCCGATCTTGCCGGCGCTGTAGGCGCCCACCGCCTCAAACATGCTTGAAAGGCTCGTCTTTTTACCGTTGAGATGCCCTGCCAGCATCGGCCCGCCGCTGACAAACACCGTCGGCAGGTTGAGCCGCGCCGCCGCCATCAAAAGGCCCGGCACGTTTTTGTCGCAGTTGGGCACCATGACCAGCCCGTCAAAGCCGTGCGCCAGCGCCATGCACTCGGTGGAATCGGCGATGATATCGCGGGTGATCAGCGAGTATTTCATGCCGGTGTGGCCCATGGCGATGCCGTCGCACACCGCGATGGCGGGGAACACGATCGGGGTGCCGCCAGCCATGGCGACGCCGATGCGCACCGCCTCGGTGATCTTGTCCAGGTGCATGTGCCCCGGCACGATCTCGTTGTAGGAGCTCACGATCCCCACCAGCGGGCGGGAGAGCTCCTCTGCGGTCAGCCCCAATGCGTTATAAAGCGAACGGTGGGGGGCGTTCGGAAAGCCGTTTACGAGTGTATCTTTGACCATAGTATTTTCTGTCCCTGATCAGTTGTTGATGAGTTTGTCCTCATCGGACCAGCTGTAGAGCTTGCGGACCTCTTTGCCCACGATCTCGCTCGGATGCTCGCTGGCGAGCTTGCGCATGGCGTTGAAGTGGACCTGGCCGCCCGCGTCGGACATATCCAGCAGGAATTCCTTCGCGAAGGCGCCGCTCTGGATATCGGCAAGGATCTTCTTCATTGTCTTTTTGGTCTCTTCGGTGATGATCTTGGGCCCGGTCACGTAGTCGCCGTACTCCGCGGTGTTGGAGATGGAGTAGCGCATGCCCTCAAAGCCGCTCTGATAGATCAGGTCCACGATCAGCTTCATCTCGTGGATGCACTCAAAGTAGGCGTTTCGCGCGTCGTAGCCCGCTTCCACAAGCGTCTCAAAGCCCGCCTGCATCAGGGCGCAAACGCCGCCGCAGAGCACCGCCTGCTCTCCGAACAGGTCGGTTTCGGTCTCGGTGCGGAAGGTGGTCTCCAGCACGCCCGCTCTTGCGCCGCCGATGCCCAGCGCATACGCCAGCGCGATATCCAGCGCGTCGCCGGTGGCGTCCTGCTGCACGGCAACAAGACACGGCACGCCCTTGCCCGCCTGGTACTCGCTGCGCACGGTGTGGCCCGGGCCCTTGGGGGCGATCATGATGACGTTCACGTCCTTGGGCGGACGGATACAGCCGAAATGGATGTTGAAGCCGTGGGCGAACGCAAGGGTCTTGCCCGCGGTCAGATAGGGCGCGATGCTCTCTTTATAGAGCTTCGCCTGCTTCTCGTCGTTGATGAGGATCATGATGAGGTCCGCTTTCTCGGCGGCCTCGGCGGCGGTCATGACCGTGAGGCCCTGGCTTTCCGCCTTTGCCCAGCTCTTGGAGCCGTTGTAAAGGCCGACGATCACGTCGACGCCCGATTCCTTCAGGTTGAGCGCGTGGGCGTGGCCCTGGCTGCCGTAGCCGATGATGGCGACGGTTTTGCCCGCCAGCTTGTTGAGATCGCAGTCCTGCTGATAGTAGATGTTCTGCATGGTTTTGTACTCCTTTATGAGAAACTTTTTTATAAGCAAATGAAATATTGCGGCGCAGGAACGGTTCGTTCCCTGCGTTATTTTGCGATGTTGAAACAGGCGCAGGACACGAAGCGCGTGCCCCAGAATTCCAGCCCGCGCAGCTCGATCCGGTCGGCGTAGACGTTGACGAGGTAGCCCTGCGAGGAGCGCATGAACAGCTCGTTGACGCCGTTTTGATTTTCGCGGGTGCTGCGGGGGGAGGAGACGCTGGGGATATGCACCAGCGTGCAGTAGGTCCCGTTATAATCCGTGATGTTGACGCGGGGGTTGAAAGCGAAGCTCTCAAAGACCCAGTGGGAATGCCCGTTGAAGAAGACCACGTTTTTATACTGCTGCAAAAGCGAACGGAAACGGACCTCGTCGGGCGTGCCGACCGTATATACCAGGTCGTAGTATTCGTCCGCGCTGTTGACCATATTCCCCTCGCCGGTCTTGATATTTCCCTCGTCGTCCGCAAGGAAGGTGTGGAAGAACAGGTAGACGCTGCGGTCCTTGTATTTTTCAAGCACCGTCTCCAGCCAGTCCAGCTGCGCGTCATCCAGAATACGGCTCTCCGGCCGGTTGTAGTCCCAGTCGATCTGGGACAGGAACACGAACACGTCGGTCGTGACGCCCGCGGGCGTATAGACAAAGTCCAGCCCGTTGCCGGCGATATCCGAGACCTGCGGGTCGCCGCCGTACAGCGCCGGGTTTACGTATGCCTGCCAGTCGGTGAACCAGGGGGTATCGTAGCCCACGTCGTGGTTGCCGGTGCAGGTGAGGATCGGGAAATCGTAATTGCCGATGATATTCCCGTATTTTTCAAAGGAATCGGTCTCGCCTTTTGTGCTGATATCGCCCGACAGGCCCACCAGAGACACGCCGGCTTTCTGAAGCGTATCCAGCGCGTTCGGGAAAGCAAGGCAGGCGTCGTCCCCGGTCAGGGAGAGGTTATAGCGGTTAAAGTGCACGTCGCTGAGCGCGCCGAAGGTAAACAGCGGCGTTTCGTCGGGAGCCTGCTTTTCTTCGGGGATCTGCGTGCTGCCCACAAGGAGCGCGCCGCGGTAGGCGAGCACCGTTTCGGCGCCCTCCGGGATCGCGATAAACTCGTAGATATCCGTGCTGCCGGTGCCGCTGCAGACCTCCGCCTCGGCAAACCCGGTGTAGGGGACTTCCTCGTCGCCGATCGTCGCCGTCAGGCGCGTTTCTTCGTCCGCGCCCCA
>JAFRNP010000101.1 GCA_017430145.1 Clostridia bacterium | reverse complement strand
TCGAATGTGCTAACTTTAAGCTTTTTGATATTTAACCAAAGTTTTTTGGGAGAATATATTGACAAATTTCAAAAATTGAGATAGGAGAAATTCAAGATGAAAACACATTTTACAACCGGATTTTTGTCCTGCCTGATGGCGTTGGTGATGGTCTTCACCATATTTTCCGCGCCCGCACTCGCCGCGGGGAATGACGGCAACGGCAAGTACCTGAAAGACGTGTATATCGCCTATGGCGAGACGAAAGCGGAAGCCGAAAGCTGGCTGCGCGACAACGGCTGGGAGCCGTTTGCCGACTTAAACGAGGGCAAAACCTCCAATGCGCCCGGTTTCGCCAACGCCGTGGCGGTGCTCGGTATCAAACGCACCGACGACCCGAGTGAAGCCATCACCGATATGGCGGCGATGAATATGAACGGCGGCTACAGCTTCGACGATTATGAGGCGCTTGTGGCGCAGAAAAAGACGGATATCACCGAATTCATCAACACCTTTGTCCCCGCGCTGAATGAATACCGTGATAATTACTACGGCCGCGGCAGCGAGGGCGGCAAGAAGCGCGCGCAGATGGCGCACGATATCCTCAATAAATTCTACGACGGCGACCCCAACGGCGAATACGCCGTGAACGACACCGGCAAGCCCCTGGGCGACCTGCTGCTGAACAAAACCAAGACGGAGATCGGCGACGACGCTTACAACGCGCTTTCGGCGGAGCAAAAGCTGAACACCGCCGACCTGCAGCAGATCATTCTGGAAAGCTCCGGCCCCGCGGTGCTGATCATCGAGCAGGCGCTCGCGCTTGCCACCGACACCGCCGAGACCTCGTGGCTGGACCGCCTGAACGGCCTCTCCGGCCAAGGCCTTGTTGAGCGCATCGCAGAATTTGCGCCGGAAGCGGCGGGGCAGGATCTGGCCCGCTCCGCGGCGCTCTCGCTCCTCGCCGCGCACTTTGAGGACTACGCAAAGGTGCTCGCCGCCGAATGGATCGACGTGCATGAGGATATCCTCTGGTACGAAACCTACTGCGCCGAAAACGCCCTCTTGCCGGCGGCCGGCGAAGACGACGAGGCCTATGCTGCAAGACTCGGGAGTTTCTTCAACGATCTGCAGGAAAATGACGAGGACCGTTATCTCAGCGAATCCAACCGTTTCACCCGCGTCTCTTCGTATTACGATAAGATCTGGGAGATCGAATACGCGGGAGACTGGGGCACTACGCTTTATGATTTCTTCTGTCCGGAGGAAGAAAACGCGTATTACGGTGATAAATACGAATATTTCGCGCCTCTGGCGGCGGTGCTCTCCGACGGTCAGCGCGCGGCTCTGGAATTCTTAAGCCTTTCCACGCTTCTCAAGCTCGGCATGAACAGCGATTCCGTTATGGAAGCGGAGTTCCCGTCCGTTGATTCTATGTTCAAGGACGCGGAAGACAAAACGCTCGACAGCATTTCCATTTACAGCGGCATCAACCGCGCCATCTTCCGCAAGGGCGTGGCGCTCACAAGCAAGGCGCTGCAAGAGAAAGCGATGGGTAACGATCCTTACGGTCAGATCTGGGACGAGCGCGGAATTATGGATATCGTCACATACGTCTTGTTTGGCGTCGGAGCGGTTAGCTTTATCGCAGGCGTAGCAAATTTTTTAGGCTCACTCATATATGTGAGAACTGTTTTTGGCTATGTGCGTTCTTTTCGTCATGCGCTTAATGTGATTAATAGATATCTTAAGGGCAAAGACACCTTTGCGGAAATTGTTACCGCGGCTAAATTCAACGTTCCGGGCAGATGGCTGATGGGCATCGGCGGCGCGCTGATGATCATAGCGGCTGTCCTCAAGGGCGTGCAGCTCCACTATTATTATAACCGCACCTTCTCAAAGATCCCCGTTATGATCGTGGACGAAGCGGATATCGTAAGCTATACCACGGACGACGCCGGCAGGCAGGTCCAAAATATCAATTTTGACCAGTTCGCCTATTACGAGGTCGTAAAGTGCAACCGTCAGATCATCGGCGTCAATTCAGACGCCCAGGGCGGCGTTTCGGATTACAAGGAATGGGGCTGCGGCGACGCGGCGGACATCAACGCGGACGTGGGCAAGCAGTGGCTGGCGATGTACGTCAACCGCTCGGCAGCGAAGGGCGATCCCATCCTCGCGGATTCGCTGCGGCTCGAAAAAGGGACCGCCGCCCACCCCGAGGGCTACAGCAAATGGCTGCATATGTTCGGCGCCCCCAACGCTTTGAAGATCGACGACGAGCAGTACTGCTACCGCAGCGATAAAAACGGTATGTATCTGTATTGGCAGGTCGACGAGAACGCGTTTGAAGATACGGGCGCGACTGCCACGGCGTTTAATGCGGGCTACATGGCGCTCTCCGGCGTCGGCGGGCTCGCCCTCGGTATCGCAGGCACCGCGCTCTTTACCGGCAGAAAGAAAAAACAGGAAGAAGCCGCCTAACAAGCGGATCAGATCAAGATCAGAAAAAGGAGAACTTCAAGATGAAAACACATTTTACGACCAGGTTTTTGTCTTGCATGACGGCAGTAGTGATGGTCTTCACCATATTTTCCGCGCCGGCTCTCGCCGCGGGGAATGACGGCAATGGAAAATACCTGAAAGAGGTGTATATCGCCTATGGCGAGACGAAAGCGGAAGCCGAAAGCTGGCTGCGCGACAACGGCTGGGAGCCGTTTGAAGACCTGAACGAGGGCAAGACCTCCAATGCGCCCGGTTTCGCTAACGCCGTGGCGGTGCTCGGTATCAAACGCACCGACGACCCGAGTGAAGCCATCACCGATATGGCGGCGATGAATATGAACGGCGGCTACAGCTTCGACGATTACGAAGGGCTTGTGTCGCAGAAGAAGACGGATATCACCGAATTTATCAACACCTTCGTCCCCGCGCTGAATGAATACCGCGATAATTATAACGGCAAAGGCAGCGAGGGCGGCAAAAAGCGCGCGCAGATGGCGCACGACATCCTGAATAAGTTCTATGACGGCGACCCCAACGGCGAATACGCTGTGAACGACACCGGCAAGCCCCTGGGCGACCTGCTGCTGAATAAAACAAAAACAGAGATCGGCGACGACGCGTATAACGCCCTTTCGGCGGAGCAGAAGCTGAATACCGCCGACCTGCAGCAGATCATCCTGGAAAGCTCCGGCCCTGCGGTGCTGATCATCGAGCAGGCGCTGGCGCTGGCGACCGATACGGCCGAGACCTCGTGGCTCGACCGCCTGAACGGACTTTCGGGCGAAGGCCTTGTGGAGCGCATCGCGGAATTTGCCCCGGAAACGGCGGGACAGGATCTCGCCCCCTCCGCCGCGCTGAGCCTTCTCGCCGCGGCCTTTGAGGACTACGCAAAGGTACTCGCCGCCGAGTGGATCGACGTCCATGAGGATATCCTCTGGTATGAAACCTACTGCGCCGAAAACGCCCTCTTGCCGGAGGACGGCGAAGACGACGAGGCCTTTTCCGCAAGGCTCGAGGATTACTTCAATGATCTGAAGGTAGATGCCGAGGACCGCGCTCGTGAAGAGCTCAACCGTTTTACCCGCGTCGCTTCGTATTACGATAAGCTTTGGGAAGTTGAATACAAAGGCGTATGGGGAAAAACCCTCTACGACTTCTTCCTCCCGGAGGATGAGACCGCGTATTACGGCGATAAATACGAATACTTTGCGCCTCTGGCGGCGGTTCTGTCCGACGGTCAGCGCGCGGCGCTGGAATTCTTAAGCCTTTCCACGCTATTAAAGCTCGGCTTGAACAGCGACGCCGTAATGGAAGCGGACTTCCCGTCCGTGGATTCGATGTTTAAGGACGAGAAAGACAAAACGCTCGGCAGCATTTCCATTTACAGCGGCATCAACCGCGCCATCTTCCGAAAGGGCGTGGCGCTCACGAGCGACGCGCTTATGCAGAAAAATATGGGCAATGATCCTTACGGTCAGATTTGGGACGAGTACGGTGTGGTTGATATCGTTTACTATGTTACCCTTGGCGTCGGAGCAGTCACAACGATAACGGGTGCCGCCATCTCGCTTTACAGAACAGTGGCGTATCTTTCCGCTGAAGCTCTGGCTCAAAACGCTGCGGCTGCTAAGCAAACAGCTCTAAATGTTTATCAAGCTAATAGTGGTATGGAAGCTTTATATGCTAAATGGGCCTTTGAAGATGCCGAGTTAGCTCAGCGCACTGCCGCCAGGCTTACCACTGTGGGCAAGTGGCTGATGGGCGTCGGCGCCGCGCTGATGATCATAGCGGCTATCCTCAAGGGCGTGCAGATCCATCAGTATTATAACCGCACCTTCTCGGCGATCCCCGTTATGATTGTGGACGAGGCGGATATCGTAAGCTATACCACGGACGACGCCGGCAGACAGGTCCAAAATATCAATTTTGACCAGTTCGCCTATTACGAGGTCGTAAAGTGCAACCGTCAGATCATCGGCGTCAGCGGCAGCGCCCAGGGCGGCGTTTCGGATTACAAGGAATGGGGCTGCGGCGACGCGGCGGATATCAATGCCGACGTGGGCAAGCAGTGGCTGGCGCTGTACGTCAACCGCTCCTCAGCGACGGGCGATCCCATCCTCGCGGATTCGCTACGGCTCGAAAAAGGGACCGCCGCCCACCCCGAAGGCTACGCCAAATGGCTGCATATG
>JAFRNP010000100.1 GCA_017430145.1 Clostridia bacterium | reverse complement strand
GGTCGTTTTTGTCGATCGTGATGACTCAGAAGCCTCTGTGCTCGTCGTTGTAGGACTGATAGGTGCATCCCGGGGAGGAGACCAGGTCAATGCCGTTGTAGTTGACAACGTAGGAGTTGATGTGGTCGTGGCCGAAGAAGATCGTCTTAACGTCGCCCTCTTCAAGCATGGCGTTCACTTCATTGTAACCGTCCGCACAGGCGAGGGAAGGCGGGCAGGGCGCTTCCGTCAGCCAGTTGGTTGCAGGATCTGTGCCGTCGGGCAGAACGTAGTATTTACCGGCGAATGCGATCGCGCCGGGGGTATTCGCGTCCGCCTCCTGCAGGGCGTCGGCGATCTGCGGGGGCACGATGTGCTGGAAGGCGATAGAGGGCACAGGCTGGCCGTCGTTGGCGGCTTTCAGCGCCTCGGCGGTCTCCCGGTACCAGTCGATCTGCTCGGGCAGCACGTAGCCGTAGCCGCCGTAGACAGGATCCGGGTTGTAGTTGCCGGAGTCGATGCACCAGATATTGAAAACGACCTTGTCGGAATCCTTGTCTGCGAAGACGGGGATGTTGTAGGTGCCGGCGTTGGTGGTCGTGTTGTCGCCTACCGTTTTCTCAGCGACAACGCCCGCGCAGCCGATGAAGCAGTTGTAGGTCTCGTACTGCGCGATCTGCTCAAGCTTCGTATAGGGTGTGCCGTCGTCGTCATGGTTGCCGAAAACCATTGCCACCGGGATGTTGTAGTCGTCAAGGATGTTCATCACGTTTGCAAGGGCGGTGCGGGCAAGGCCCTTCGTTTTGCAGGAGTAGCCTGCAATGTTGTCGCCGGTCAGCATGATGAGATCGGGCTTGGACGCATCGATCGCAAGACGGATCGTTTTTTTGGAGATCAGGGACAGGGCTGCGTCGTCCTGGATATCCGCGAGCTGCAGGATCTTCAGCTTTCCGTCGCTGTTGAAGGTAAGGTGCGCTGCGGTCGGACGGGAGGTGTCGACGGCAGCCGCCGCGGCAGGCAGCAGCAGCGCTCCCAGCAGGCAAACGCTGAGAATGACGCTCAGCCATTTTTTCATTTTGTTCATGGTTTTCTCTCCTTTCATTTCGTGAGACGCAAATCGCTCTGTCTAAAGTATACAACTTCACAGGCGGTTTTTCAAGAGGGACTTGCGCTTTTTTACGGCGGTCTACCGTTTTTTTCTGATTTTTATAAATAAAAAACGCCGCAGGTTCTGCGGCGCAATGACGATCGGAGAGGTCCCGGCGTGCTTTGCCTCAGGCGGCGTCGATCGCCTCCGGAAACTGGGAAAGCGAAAGGATCGGCACGTTGGTACGGTACGTCCAGGAGAGGAAGGCAAAGGATTGTTCCACCGAGACCATACGGAAGCGGGTCTCCTTCAGCACCGTCTTCAGGTCTTCGGCGCTGCCGTTGTACCGGACGTAGAAGGTCAGAAGGAACGAATCCGGCGACGCCTTGGAGTAGGTGAGAGGCGCGTCCAGTACGGTGAACTGGTCCGGAGAATTGCGCAGGCTCAGCGGCGCTTTCAGCTCAAATTCCGAGGCGCGGTAGGTATAGGGGGAGAGCGCCGCGCCGGTGACGCCCGCGTCGATCTCGACCTTGTACCAACCCGCGGGATCGGCGGCGTGCTCCGAGAGCACGGCGTCATCACTGCCGGCCTGAGAGATCCTGACGCCGGAGACTTCAAAAACCGGGGGCCTTGCGTCGCCGACAAAGAAAACGGATACCATAAAGCCGATCAGGCACATGACTGCAGCCCAGACGATCCAGCTGATCGTGCTGAAAAAGACGGAAAGTAATTTTTCTTTCATTTTTATCTGATGGCGCCGTCAGGGGCAAGCCCCGAAAAGCGCTGCCTTTTCAAGTGATCGATCCGCCGACGGCGATGCGCCGGCAGAAATCTGTCTCTATTATAAAAGAGCCTGCCGCCGATGTCAAGGGTAAAACTTCAGGATAGACATTTTGTCCGTAATGTGTTAAAATGGATACCATACAGGATCTGCAGCCTGCGCAGAAAGGAGAGACGGTTATGGATAAAAATGTGACTTTCTATTTCGCGCCGCATCAGGACGACGAGCTGACAAACCTCGGCGCGGGGATCGTCCGGCAGTTGTCGGCGGGCGACGACGTTTACGTCGTCCTTTGTACCGACGGCGGGGCGTCAAGTGTAAAAAGGATGCTGATCGACGGCGGCGGCTGCCGTTGGCACGGGGGCTGCCATCACTATCCGCTGGACGCCGCCGCATTCACCGCGGCGCGGGACCGGGAATACCGGGAGAGCTGCCGGCGGATGGGCGTGCCGGCGGACCGTGTTCTGATCTCTCCTCTGCGGTCGCCGGACGGCGGCCTGAGCGTCGAACAGGCCGCGAAGATCATTCTGGACGCCCTCGATCGGTTTTGTCCCGACGGACGGGTCGCAACGATCCTGCCCGTGTACCGCTGCCATCAGAACCCCGACCATACGGCGATTGGGGAAGCTGCGCTGCAGCTGCACCGGCAGGGACGGATCCCGGCGCCGGCACTGTTCTTTGAACAGCTGCTCTGCGGCAAAACGCCGGAGGGGACCGGACTTGAACGCCTGGACCCGACCTCCGAAGAGCGGGCGCGTCTTCTGGATGCGGCGGCAGCTTACCGGATCTGGTCTCCCGAAACGGGCTTCTACGCCGTCGGGTACCATTCGGTGGCGGATGAGTTCGACGCGTTCTGTTCAGACCTGTACGGATTGCTGAAATACGGGGATAGATAACATTTTATCAAGATCCACCCGGTATTTCAGGTTCTGTTTTCTCCGTTACGGTTTTGCCGCGGCGGCAGCCGGAGGAATGCTTTACGGATTGCCGGTCCGCAGATCCTCCCGCCGGAATTTCAGGTACGCATACGGCGTACGGAAACCAAAATGAGAGGTTTTGACCCGGAATAAAAATGTTGCCTCTCAAATCGGAAAATGTTCTTGCATTTCCCCCCTTTCCTCTGTATACTGAAAATGAGGTGATGTTTTATGAAAAAACAAAAGCTCCTGTTTTGTATCCTGCTCTCGCTTCTCCTGCTTTCGCTCCCGGTCGTCACGGCGTTCGGCGAGCCCGCGCCGGAAAAGGATGCTGCAAACGGCGAAACGGTGATCTACGTTGCCCCTGACGGCGACGACGCCGCCGCCGGCACCGCAGCGGCGCCCCTTGCGACGCCCGCAGGCGCCCTGAATGCCGCCCGGAAACGCACGGGGGACGGCAGCGTGATTGTGGAATTTGCCGACGGGACCTATACGCTCAAAGAAGCGCTCTCCTTCGGTGAAGCAGACGGCGACGTCGTTTTCCGCGCCGCAAAGAACGCCGAGGTGCGTTTTTCGGGCGCCGAGGAGATCGGTGATTTCATTGAAGAGACCGTGAACGGCGTAAAGGTGTTTACGCGCACCTTTGCCAATAACGACCCCGTCGTCAATATCCGCTCGCTGTTTTCCGCCGACGCGCGTCTGTCTTTGCCGCGCTATCCCGAAACGGGCTTTTTGAAGGTGAAGGACCTGTGCCCGGAGGACGACCTGTTTACCCAGGAGACGACCTTTTGGGATTTCTGCCTCGGACAGGTCTCCTTTATCGCGAACAAAAAGGACATTGACAAAAACGTTTTCGCAAACGGCGACCCCACCATCCGGATTCTGCACTTCTGGCACGACGAGATGATGACGGCGCAGTATGACGAAGGCACCGGCAAGGTGACGCTGTCCCGTCCCTCCACCATGAAGATCTATCCCGAAGACCGCTATTATTTTGAAAACGTCTTCTCCGCGCTGGACGCGCCCGGCGAATGGTATATGGACCAAAACGCCGCGAAGCTGTATTACGTACCGCGCGAGGGTGAAAAAGCCGATACGCTCAAACTCTACGCGCCGCTCACGGAACAGCTTGTGGTGATCGACGGCGCAGACAACGTGCGGTTTGAAAATATCATTTTCACCTGCACCGACTGGGAACCCGCCGTTGCCCCGGAAGACAGCAATTACGGCAAGTACGGCATGGATTCCTCGCAGGCGGCAAACAACACCGACGGCGCGCTCAGGATCGATAACGCCGAAAACGTGGTCTTTACCGGCTGCGAGTTCCGGCACCTCGGCGCGTGGGCGGTCAAGTTTTACGATAACGTCCGCAGCAGCCGTGTGGAAAACTGCCTGCTGGACGATATTGCCGCCGGCGGCGTATTCGTGGGCGGCGCCAACGTGCCGGCCGGGGAAGAGGGCCACACCGAAGCCGTAACGGTGACGAACAACGTGATCCGCAGCTACGGCCGCGTGTTCCAGAACGCGGTGGGATTGCAGATCACCTACGCCTCCGACTGTGTATTCAGCCATAACGAGATCTCCGACGGCTATTACACGGCGATCTCGGTCGGCTGGGACTGGGGCTACACCTCCCGCGCCACGCACCACAATCAGATCAGCGACAACCTGATCTACGATATCGGGCAGGGGCAGCTCTCGGACATGGGCGGCATCTATATGCTCGGCAAGCAGCCGGGGACCGTCCTTTCGGGCAACGTGATCCATGACGTGACCTGCGACCCCGAGGGCGCCGGTTACGGCGGCTGGGGCATTTACCTCGATGAGGGTTCCTCGGATATGACGGTGGAAAACAACCTCTGTTTCTGCTGCAAGAGCCAGGGGCTGAACATCCACTACGGAGAAGGAAACGTTTTCCGCAACAACATCTCCGCCTTCAACGCCGACGGCGCGGTCTCGGCAGGTTCCCGCAACGAGCCCCACGCCACCGCGTTTTATTACAACAACATCTTTCTGACCCGAGACGGCGCGCCGATCTACAGCCACATGACGGGCACCGCGCACTTCTACGACAACGGCAACCTGATGTGGGACGCGACGAAGGGCGGCAAGCTGAGCTTTTGCACCGGGGACGCAGACGGACAATCTTATCCCGCCGCCATCGCCAAAGCGCTGGGCTATCTCCACAACGACGTGGTCGCCGACCCGGGCTTTACGGACGCCGAAAACTTTGATTTTTCGCTCAAAGAGGACTCTCCCGCGTTTGACCTGTACTTCCGCGCCTGGGATTACCAAAACGCCGGCACTCTGCCCGGAACGATCGTTGGGCTCGCTTATGAAGGCGGCAAAACGGCATACAACGCGGGCGCGGAGATGCCTGCAAAATTCACCCGCGCAAAAAGCGTCGTGACGATGCTTGCGGTTTATATCGCAGCCGTTCTGCTTTCGCTTGCCCTGCTGGCGATCCTGCTCAGCGGCGCAAAGAAAGCGGGGCTTTCTCTGCCCATCCGGATCATGCCGGTCCTGTTCCTGCTTGCGGGCGTCCCGATGGTGTTCTGTTTTATCCGCTGGAATCCGGTCGTTTATTCCGTATGCATGGTCCTGTGCTACGCCTTTGCCGCGCTGCCGCCCGCCATTGCGTTTTCACGGGAATTCGCCGGCAAAAAGCGGATCCTTACCTGTGTGATCCCGCCTGCCGCTGCGGCGGCCCTGCATACCGGGCTGATCCTGATCTTGAATAATGCCCTGCGCATCGGCGAGCCGCGGGCGATCTCGGTCACCCTTTGCGTCACGCTGGCGCTGCTGATCGCGTACGCGATCGTACTGTTCAAAAAGACGAGATACTCTGCGCCGGAAAGCCGGAAATAACACCTGAAGTAAAAAGACAACACCGCACGAACACGGCCGCACGCAGGAACCGTACGGTGCCGCCCTAAAAAGATCACGCCCTCTGCCGGCTCAAAGACCGGCAGGGGGCGCAGTTTTTTTGTATAAACGATTCTCAGAACGTGACCGTCTCCGGCGGGGCGCCGAAGGACGCAAAGACCGCCGTGGCGTCTTTCAGGTACAGCACCTGCGTGTTGCCGTCGTCGGGGTCGTACATGGCCTTGAGCTCCGGGTAGGCTTCCAGCATGGAGACGCGCGCCTCGCGCCGGTCGTCCTCCACGAAGGTGGCAGCCACGCGCACCCACGCGCCGTCCTTAAAGGCGCAGATCTCAGCCTTCGGATTGGCGGCAAGCTGCCTCGAAACGTCCTTGCGCTTCCCGGTCTGGATGTAGAGCTTCCCTTCAAAAATATGCGCCGTGCCGAAGGGGCGCACGCGGGGCTGGTCGCCCTCTGCGGTGGCGAGGTAATAAACGCCCGCATCCTTCAAAAACTGACATACTCGTTCCATCATCTGTTCCTCCTTATAAATCATTCATATTTTACGGTGATCGAAAACGCCTTTCCGTCCGTATTCGGGCGGATCTCCGCGATCCGTTTTCCCTCGTGTTCCAGCGCGGTAACTGCGAAGCGCAGCGCGATGCCGAGGTCGATCTTGTTGAGTTTCTTTTCGAGCTTCAGCCGCAGCAGCCCTCTGCCGGTCAGCGTCAGCGTCAGGCTGTTTTCTTCAAATTTCAGCGTCCAGGGCTGGGAATTGACCGCCGACGGGGCAAGGCGCACCGCCCGGGCGACCGCGTTGTCGGTATCCGAGATCTTTTCAAGCGGCAGCCGTTTGAAACTGCTCTCCTCCGTTCTTTGCGGGACCTCCGTGAACCCGAACGCCATCACGATGCAGTCGTCCGCCTCCGAAACCTTCGGCAGCTTCATGCCGTACCACAGGGACCCGAGCCCTTTGTCCTGCAGCCACAGATCCAGCTTTTCCATCACGAACCCGACGTTCGCGTACGCCGCGTCCGCCTTTTCGCAGGAGGCGACGACGTAGTACGGCGCCATATCGTTGCCCATCTCTTGGGCTGTGATGATCCGGAACCGCGCCGTCTGTCCCGGGATCCCGGTCGTACCGTTCAGGTATTGCAAAATCTCTTCCCGCAGCGCCGCATCCGGCTTTTCGTCCGTGTAACTGCGCACGGACCGGCGGTGGGAGAGGATGGCGTAAAGCATAGGAAACCCTCCTTTGGAAAGTTTAAAAGTTATGAAAGTTATAAAAGTTATAAAAGTTAAAAAATGAGGGTGGGCAACGCCCACACCCGATTATAGATGTTCGTTGTGTGGGGGGGCATGCGCTTACTATAATCAACGCCGCGCCAAAACGGCGTTCCGAATTTTCACTTTAATAACTTTTCACTTTTATTACTTTCTTGTACTGTTTTTCCTGAATTTATTATTGAATTTCTTCAACATACGCTTCCACCAACCCGATCAGCCTCCTCGACAAAAGCACCCGCATCCGGATCCCGTCTTCGGCGTATGCTTCTTCCAGCACTTCGGCGTCGGCGTGCATTTTTGCGGCAAGGCCGGCTTTGTCGTAGGGGATCAGCAGGCGCAGGATCACGCAGCCCTCCGGCAGGTGGTCTGCAAGGGTCTCAAGCAGCATCGGGATGCCGGTGCCGTTGAGGGCGGAGATCTTCACGGTGTCGCGGGAGACCGGCAGCAGGTAGGATTCGGCGATATCGCACTTGTTGTAGACGGTCACAACCGGCTTGTTCCGGGCGCCGAGCTCGTTGAGCAGGTCCAGCGCCGTCTGCCGCTGCTCCTCCACCGCGGGGTCCGCGGCGTCGCACACCAGCAGCAGCACGTCCGCGCTCACCGCTTCCTCCAGCGTCGATTTGAACGCCTCCACCAGCAGATGCGGCAGGCGGGACAGAAAGCCCACGGTGTCGATCAGCATCACTTCTCTGCCGTCGGGCAGTTTCAGGGCGCGGGAGGTGGGGTCAAGCGTTGCGAACAGCTTGTTTTCCGCCAGCACGCCGGCGTTTGTAAGGGCGTTGAGCAGCGTGGATTTGCCGGCGTTGGTGTAGCCCACCAGCGCCACCGTGGTGACCCCGTCCTTTTTGCGGCGGTCCCGGCGGCGCTCCCGCCGGGCGGACAGGCTTTTGAGCTGTTCCTCCAGCGCGTGGATGCGGCGGCGGATGTGCCGTCTGTCGCTCTCCAGCTTGCTTTCACCGGGGCCCCGGGTGCCGATGCCGCCGCCGAGCCGGGAAAGCGCCTCGCCCTGCCCGGTCAGGTTCGCCATCGAATACTTGAGTTGCGCCAGCGCCACCTGCAGCTTGCCCTCGTAGGTCTTGGCGCCCAGCGCGAAGATATCGAGGATCAGGGCGGTGCGGTCCACCACGCGGCGGTCCAGAATATCTTCCATGGCGCGCCGCTGGGTCGCGGTGAGCTCGCCGTCGCATACCACGACCTCCACGTCCAGATTGTGGCAGTACAGCTCCGCTTCCGCAAGCTTGCCCTTGCCGAGCCAGGTCACGCTGTCGGGCTTTTCGAGCTTTTGAACCAGCTCGCCCACGACCTCGCCCCCGGCGGTACGCACAAGCTCGCGCATCTCCTGCAGGCTGTACGCCATATCGTATTCACCTGTGTCCGCCGCCAGCACCAGCACGCGCTGCGGCGTTTCGTTCGGCTGCTGAGTCATGCAGGTCTCCGTTTATCAGAATGTAAAGGGAAGTTCGTTTGCGTAGGGCACGGACTGCGGATGATTATAGGCGATATCCTGTACGCCCAGATACCGGAAGGTCTCCGCCAGCGCCTTCGCGTAGTGGCCGAACGCCACCGCGCCGTGGTGCGGGTAGTGCTTTTCGATCAGCACGTGGCGGTAGAACCTGCCCATTTCGGGGATCGCGAACACGCCGATGCCGCCAAAGGAGCCGGTGGGCACGTTCAGTACCTCACCCTCGGCGACGTAGGCGCGCACAACGCCCTCGGAATCGCACTGCAGGCGGAAGAACGTGATGTCGCCGGGGGCGATATCGCCCTCCAGCGTGCCGCGGCTGATGTCCGGTTCGCTGCCCGCGGGCTCCAGCACGCGGTGCTGGATCAGCTGGTATTTGACGGCGCGTTCGGCGCACATCTTGCATTCGGGCGTGTTGCCGCAGTGGAAGCCCATAAAGGTGTCGGTCAGCTTGTAGCCGGTGACGCCCGCGATGGATTCGTCAAACATCTTTTTCGGCACGGAATTGTTGATATCAAGGATGGTCACCGCGTCCTCGCTGATACAGGCGCCGATATACTCGCTGAGCGCCCCGTAGATATCCACTTCGCACGCCACCGGGATGCCGCGGGAGGCGAGCCGGGAGTTGACGTAGCAGGGCTCGAACCCGAACTGGCTCGGGAACGCGGGCCAGCACTTGTTGGCGAACGCCACAAACTTGCGGTCGCCTTTGTGCGCCTCGGCCCAGTCGAGAAGCGTCAGCTCATACTGCGCCATGCGGGCGTTGAGGTCCGCGTAGTATTTGCCTTCGCCCATCTCCGCAGCCATCTCTTCGGTCAGCGCCGGGATGCGCGGGTCGTTCGCGTGGGCTTTGTAAGAGACCAAAAGGTCCAGCTCGCTGTTCTCTTCGATCTCGACACCCAGCTCGTACAGGCCCTTGATGGGCGCGTTGCAGGCGAAGAAATCCTGCGGGCGCGGGCCGAAGGTGATCAGCTTCAGGTTTTTTACGCCGATCACGGCGCGGGCGATCGGGATAAAGTTTTTCACCATTATGGCAAGCTCTTCAGCGGTCCCCACCGGATAGTCGGGGATGTAGGCGGCAAGATGGCGCATCTGCAGGTTGTACGAGCAGTTGAGCATGCCGCAGTAGGCGTCGCCGCGCCCGTCGATCAGGTCGCCGTCGCCCTCGGCGGCGGCAATGAACATGCACGGTCCGTCAAAATATTTTGCCAGCAGCGTTTCGGGGGTCTCGGGGCCGAAGTTGCCGAGGAACACGCAAAGGGCGTTGCAGCCGGCGGCGTTCACTTCCGTGACCGCCTTCTGCATATCCAGCTCGTTTTCAACGGTGGTCTTCGCCTCGTACACCGGAAGCTGCAGCGCTTCGCACGCCTTTACGAGCGCCGCGCGGCGGCTGACGCTGAGCGCGATCGGGAAGCAGTCGCGGCTGACGGCGACGATGCCGAGTTTTACCTGGGGGATGTTCGTTTTCATAGGGAGTCCTCCTCTATATGATCTTTCAATTTTTTGCTGATTAATTCTGCAGAAGCGGGAACACCGGTTTCAGGGCGGGATAGAGCCGCAAAAAGACCTGATAGCGTTCGTCGTACAGCGCCTGCAGCGCCGGGTCCGGTTCGATCACGGCTTTCAGTTTCCGGTTTGCAAACAGCGCGCCGCAGGCGGTTTTTACGTCCGGGAACGCCCCCGCCGCCGTCATCGCCAATATCGACGCGCCCATGGCGGGCCCCTGTTCGTTTTCAGGGACCAGCAGCCGCACGCCCGTTACGTTCGCAAGGATCCGCAGCCACAGGGAGCTTTTCGCGCCGCCGCCGCATACACAGCTTTCGGTCGGGCGAAGCGCCCCGGCGCTGTCCAGGATCTGCCGGAAATTGAACGCCACGCCCTCCAGAACGGCAAGCAGCATCTGCTCTTTCGAGGTGTCGCTGCCAAGGCCGATAAAACAGCCCCGGGCGTTCACGTCGTTCAGTGGGCTGCGCTCACCGGAGAGATAAGGCAGGAAAAAGACCGGGTTCCTGCCGGGCAGCGCCGGGTCGATCGCCGCCTGCAGCGCCGCGAAATCCGTTTCGCCGAGGATGTTTCCGGCAAACCAGCCGTTGCACGCGGCGGCGGAGAGCATGCAGCCCAGCAGGTGCCACCCGCCCGAGGCGGAGCAGAAGCAGTGCAGGGCGTTTTGTTCGTCCATGCAGAACCGGTCGGCGGCGATGAACACCGTGCCGCTGGTGCCGATGGACAGGTTGCAGGCGCCGTCCGCCGCAACGCCGTTGCCTACGGCTGCAGCCGCGTTGTCACCGGCGCCCGCCGCCACGGCCGTGTTTTCGGGCAGGCCGAGAGCGGAAGCAACTTCCGGTTTTACGGTCCCGATCACGTCGGCGCTTTCAAACAGGCGCGGCAGCTGCGCTTCGGTGATGCCGCAGGTCTCCAGCATCTCCGGGGACCAGCGTTTGTTTTTTACGTCCAGAAGCAGCATCCCGGCGGCGTCCGAATAGTCGCAGGCGTGTACGCCGGTGAGCAGATAATTGATATAGTCCTTCGGCAGCATGATCTTTGCAATCTTCTCAAAGAGCTGCGGCTCGTTGTTTTTCATCCACAGGATCTTCGGGGCTGTAAAGCCCGGGAAGGCGATGTTCGCCGTCATTTCGGGCAGCCGTTTCCCGAAATGCGCGTTGAGCCACGCGGTCTCTTTTGCGCTTCTGCCGTCGTTCCAGAGGATACAGGGGCGCAGCACCCGGTCTTCTGCGTCCAGCGTCACCAGCCCGTGCATCTGGCCCGCCGCGGCGATGGCGGCGATATCGGCGCCGCCGTGCTTTTTGACCAGTGCGCGGATTCCGTCAAAGACCGCCGTTTTCCAGTCCGCCGGGTCCTGCTCGCTCCAGCCGGGATGCGGGTAACGCACGCCGTACGCGCGGCTCTCGGCGGCAACGATCCGCCCGTCCGCCTCCGTCAGCTGCAGTTTTACGGCGCTTGTGCCGAGATCGATCCCGATATATTTCATTCTCCCGCCCTCTTTTCTATAAAGATATATCTATTATACACGTTCCCCGCGGGAAAATCAACACCCGACTGCATGCCCGGCAAAGAATTTCACGACTGCATGCCCGGCAAAGAATTTCATCCGGCGCGCGCATTTCCCGCCTGCAGTTTTTATATGAAAAGATAGTAAATAATTAAAAAAAGATAAAAGAATTCATAAATCATCCATTGATTTTTTCGGATACTTGTTGTATAATGACGGTGGTATGATATATTTGTTAACAAAATTTTAACGGATAGAATAATAAATACCGGGGGAATGAGATTATGCTGCCACCTGCAGGAGAATACAACTG
This sequence comes from Clostridia bacterium, assembly GCA_017430145.1. Lineage (GTDB taxonomy): Bacteria > Bacillota > Clostridia > Oscillospirales > Acutalibacteraceae > RUG806. The sequence continues at coordinate 4,644 of JAFRNP010000100.1, read as the reverse complement.
TTACGAATTCTTAAAGATCTGCACGGAGATCTACGACGACGTGTACATGATGCAGCATTTCGGCGTGCGCTACTACCGCAGCGAAATGTTCCGCGATATCGACGCGCTTTCGGGCTATTTCCAGAAGGAACTGGGGCTGAAAAAGGGCGACGTTTATACCGTGTTCATGCCGACCACCGTCCAGGGAATCCTGAGCTTTTACGCGCTCAACCAGATCGGCGTGATCGCGAATTTCGTCCATCCGCTGATGTCCACGGAATTTCTCAGGGAGACCCTTGCCGACGTGCGCGCCAAGGGCGTGATGGTGCTGGATATCCTTTCCAGGGACCACGTCAAAACCATCAACGCCACGGGGCTGCCGTGCCTTGTGTGCTGCTCCTCCGACTATTCCGAGGGGTTCAAGCGCGTGGGCACGAAGATCGGCGAAAAGCTTGTAAAGGCGATCTACCCCAAATTCCGCAACGCCACCTATTATAAGGACGCGATCCGCATGCACGCGGGCTGCACGCCCGTGACCGGCAACGCGGACGACACCGCCGTTTACCTGAACGGCGGCGGCACCACCGGCAAAAGCAAGACCATCAAGCTGACCGCGAAAGCGATCAACGAGCTGGTCTCCCGCGTCTCCGATCTGGACGAGATCCACATTCCCGGAGAGGAATCGGAGATCATCGTGCTGCCCATGTTCCACTGCTTCGGTCTGTGCGTCGCCATCCACATGGCGCTTTGCAACTCCGGCCGGATCATCCCGATGATGCAGATGGACGCAAAGATCTTCAACCGCCTGATGCGCAAGAACCTGGTGGTCGGCTTCGGCGGCATCCCGCTGATGTTTGAAAAGATCATGAAGGAAAAGCACTTCGACGGGCCTTGGCTGAAAAACATCCGCCTGATGTTCTGCGGCGGCGACGACGTGAGCGAGGCGTTTCTGGACCAGTTCAACTCCTACTTTGAGAAGTGGGGCGCCGTGGGGAGGCTCAGGCAGGGCTACGGCTTAACGGAGATCGGCTCCGTATGCGTCACGAACTCCAACACGGACTATAAGCGCGGATCCATCGGCAAACCGCTCAGAGGCGTGCGCGTGGAGATCTGGGACGAGGACCACAAACAGGTTCCCAACGGCACCGTGGGTGAGATCTGCGTGGCGGGCCCCACGATCATGTCCGGTTACTACACGCAGGACGGTCCCGAGGATCTGGGTCTGTATACAGACGAAGAAGGCGAAAAGTGGGTACTCTCGGGCGACCTCGGCTACAGAGACGACGACGGCTTCTTCTTCTTTGCCGGCAGAAAAAAGCGCGTGATCATTATTGCCGGCTACAATATCTACCCGACCGATATGGAGAAAAAGCTCGGCGAGCTGGATTTCATCAACGAGGTCTGCGCCGTGCAGGGCTGGCAGGGAGACCGCAGCATCGTACGGCTGTACGCCTCCTTAAAGCGCCCGGGCGACGAGGAAGCCTTTAAAGAGACGATCCGCGAGGTCTGCAACGATAATTTCTCAAAATTCTACGTCCCGCGCGACATCGTGTTCCTGAAAAAACTGCCGGAGACGCCGCTGATGAAGATCGATTTCATGAAGCTGACGCAGCAGCGCCCCGGCGATCCGATATACGGCGTTGACTGAAAAAGGAGTTGACAGACATGATCAAAATCAACGCAAAGTACTGTAAAAGCTGCGGTTACTGCATCCGGTTCTGCCCGAAAAAGATTCTGGAAATGGGCACCGAACGCAACCGCCGCGGCCACTTCTATCCGGTGGTAACGGACCCGGACAAGTGCATTTCCTGCGGGATCTGCGCCTCCATGTGCCCGGACGCCGCCATCGAACTGCCTGCAAAGGAGGGTGCGTGATATGGGCGACAAACGTTTTATGAAGGGCAATGAAGCCATTGCCGAAGCCGCGGTGCGCGGCGGCTGCCGGTTCTTTGCCGGTTATCCCATCACCCCGCAAAACGAGATCCCCGAGTACCTGTCCTGGCGGCTGCCGGAGGTGGGCGGCGCGTTCGTGCAGGGCGAGAGCGAGGTCGCTTCCATCAATATGGTCTACGGCGCGGCAGCCATGGGCACGCGTGCGCTGACCAGCTCCTCCGGCCCCGGCATCAGCCTGAAGGCGGAGGGCATCTCCTATCTTGCCGCGGCGGCGCTGCCCGCGGTGATCGTGAACATCAGCCGCGGCGGCCCGGGGCTCGGCTCCATCCAGCCCGCGCAGTCCGATTACCTGCAGGCGACGAAGGCGCTGGGACACGGCGGCTTCCACGCCATGGTGCTCGCCCCCAACTCCGCGCAGGAGGCGGCGGACCTTGTGTACGACGCGTGGGAATACGCCGAGCGGGACCGCAACCCGGTGCTGGTGTTGATGGACGGGTGTCTCGGCAACATCATGGAGGAGGTCGAGCTGCCCCCCATGAAAGAGCTGCACGACGAGGACCTGCCGGAGTGGAGCCTGACGCGCCGCAACGGCCGCGACTGGCAGGGCAATATCACGCCTATCTACACGGAGCTGATCCTGGAAGGCCTCAACGCCATGGCGGGCGAGATGTATAAGGCATGGGAAGAGGACGACGTGAAGGTCGAGGAATTCATGCTGGACGACGCCGAATACGTGGTCGTCGCCTACGGCATCGCCTCCCGCGTGTCGAAGGAAGCGATCCTGAAGCTGCGGGAAGAGGGCGTAAAGATCGGCATGATCCGCCCGATCACGCTGTTCCCGTTCCCGAAAAAGAGCATCCGCAACCTGGACTTTACGAAGGTCAAGGGGATCTTTGATATCGAGATGACCGTTCCCGCGCAGATGCGCGAGGATATCGAGCTGCAGGTCATGGACCGCTGCCCCATCTATGAATACGGGCGTTCCGGCGGCTGCCTGCTGGACGACGACGGCGTTTACGACGCCATTGCCGAGATCGTGAAAGGAGAGGATGCGTAATGGCGGAATACAAACGGTCCCAGCTTTTAGCAGACAGCCCCAGCGGCTACTGCCCCGGCTGCCTGCACGGCCTTGCCACCAAACTGATCGCCGAAGTCATCGACGAACTGGGGCAGGCGGATAACTCCCTGAACGTGATCTCGGTGGGTTGTTCCGCGCTGAATATCCTGTACTGGGGCGGCGACTTTTTAAGCGTTGCCCACGGCCGCGCGCCTGCAGCCGCCACCGGCATCAAGCGCGTGAACCCCGAGCGGCTGGTGTTTGCCTATCAGGGCGACGGCGACCTTGCCGCCATCGGTCTGGCGGAGATCATGTCCGCCGCCAACCGGGGCGAGAACTTTACGGTGATCTTCGCCAACAATCAGACCTACGGCATGACCGGCGGCCAGATGGCGCCCACCACCCTGATCGGGCAGAAAACCACCACCACCGTGTACGGCCGCGACCCGGCGACCACCGGTTACCCCTTAAAAATGTGCGAGCTGATCTCTACCCTGGAGGCGCCGCGGTTCGTGGCGCGCTACGCGCTCAACTCTCCCAAGGGTGTAAGCGACGCGCGCAAGGGCATCAAAAAGGCGTTTCAGATGCAGCTGGACGGCAAGGGTTTTACGTTCATCGAGCTTTTGACCAACTGCCCCACCAACTGGAAGATGACCCCTCTGCAGACCTTTGACTACATGAACAGCAATACGATCCCGTATTTTAAGCCGGGCGTATATAAAGATACGGAGGCGAATGGGTAATGAAGCAATCGTTTGTATTCTCCGGCTCCGGCGGACAGGGCATCATGAGTGCGGGCATCACGCTGGCGCAGACCGCCATTGACATGGGCAAGCACGCCACCTACCTGCCGGAGTACGGCCCCGAGCAGCGCGGCGGCAGCGCGAAATGCACCGTGGTGATCAGCGACGATACGATCGTATCGCCCCTGCCGAAGATGTGCGACCACCTGATCGTGATGAACGAGCAGGCGTACGCGAAATTCATCGACGACTTAAAGCCCGAAGGGCTGCTGCTGGCAAACGAAGCCCGCATCAAGGATGAGATCGAACGCGACGACGTTTTCTGCATCAAGGCGAACGTGGACGATATCGCCCAGCAGCTGGGCAACGAAAAGGCGGCGAACGTGGTGCTGATCGGCATTCTGATCGGCGCGACGGACGTGGTGAGCCGCGAGGTGTTCGCAAAGTCCCTTGAGGAAAAATTCAAAGACAAAAAGCCCGGGATCCTGGAAATGAATCTGGCGGCGCTTGAAAAGGGCATTGCCATCGGCAAAGCCCACAAAGACGAAAGGAAGGCATAAATCATGGCAAAAATCGGTATCGGCACCTGGAGCGGCAAAATCAACGTACGCCTGGCGCGCGGCGAAGTGAAGTTTACGATCGGCGAGGACGAGAACGGCGACTACAAGATCGACGTCTCCCTGCCCGGCGCCCTGAAGAGCGCGAAGATCGAATTCATGAACCTGAAAGAGGAAGAGGACGGCAAAACCATCTCCGGCGAAGGCAAGATCTCCGTCCTGCCCGGCAGAAAGCTGACCGGCGCGTTCACCTTTGAGGAGGACACGTTTGTCGGCGAGATCAAGGCGCCTGTGGTCGGCAAGATCAAGATCACCGACGGCAAAAAGATCGGCTGACGGACGGCGGCACACACAGGCCCTGCCCTGACGCCACATCAAAAAAATATCAGCGTCCCCATAATAACCGTCGCCCGCC
>JAFRNP010000099.1 GCA_017430145.1 Clostridia bacterium | reverse complement strand
CTTTGCCAAGGGCATTTCCATCCAGAGCGTCGCCTACATCAAAGAAAACGGCGACGTGTTCAAAGGCGTTGACGCGCGCATCGTATCTTCGCGCAAATATATCGGCGACGGCAGCGTCGCCGCCCACCTGCTCGGGATCGTGGGCGCCATCAACAAAGAGGAATACGACGAGCGCACCGCCGCCACGGACCTTGCAAAAAGAGAGGCGCTAAACGACCCCGAACGGGTCCGCGAGCTGGACCTTGCCGCCTACACGCTCAACGACGACATCGGCAAAAACGGGCTGGAGCTGGCGATGGAGCCGTACCTCAAGGGCAGAAACGGCGTCAAGACCGTGTCCGTGACCGTTGACGGCGACGTCTCCGAGGAGATGACCGTACCCGCCCACGCGGGCGGCACCGTCATCACCACCCTTGATCTGAAAATGCAGCAGATCGCGGAGGCGTCTTTGCGCAACCGGATTTTACAGATCTCCAACGAGAAGCCCCTTGCGGGCGGCCTGACGCCCGCCGGCGCCGTGGTGGTGGAAAACGTGAACACCGGCGCGATCCTTGCGTCCGCCTCCTATCCCACCTTCCCGCTGGCGGATTACTACGAAAAATACGAGGAGCTTGCCGCCGACACCGGCAACCCGCTGTGGAACCGGGCGTTCCAGAGCGGCTACTCCCCCGGCTCCACCATGAAGCCGGCCACCGCCATCGCGGGGCTGGAGGAAGGGTTCATCGAACCCGATTCCCACCTGGTCTGCAACGGTACCTACCAGTATATCGACCAGACCTTCGTTTGTTTCGGCAAGACCGCCCACGGCTCCATCAACGTGGAGAGCGCGCTGGCGTACTCCTGCAACATCTTCTTTTTCGAGATCGCGAAAAATCTCGGCATCCAGAAGCTGAACCAGTACGCAAGCCTTTTGGGGCTCGGGCAGAAGACCGGCGTCGAGATCAACGAGACCGAAGGGCTTCTGGCAGGCTATGAAGAGAGAGAATCCCGGGGCCTCGGCTGGAAAGCCGGTGAAACGCTGCTGGCGGCGATCGGCCAGTCCGATAACTCCTTTTCCGCTTTACAGCTTACGAATTACTGCGCCACCATCGCCAACGGCGGCACCAGATACGTCCCGTTCCTTGTGAGCAAGGTGCTCTCCTCCGATTTTTCCGAGGTGCTGTACGAGCGGGAGCCGCAGGTCGCCGTCAATACGAATATCAGCGAACGCACGCTTGACGCCGTCAAAAGCGGTATGTACCAGGTCGCCAACGTCACCAGCTGCCGGGAGCAGCTCGGGGGCCTGAAATACAAGGTCGCCTGTAAGACCGGTACCGCCGAAAAGACCCGTATCATCAACGGCTGGCGCGTGGAGGGCACCGACGGCTTCCTGATCGCCTTCGGCCCCTACGCGGATCCCGAGATCGCCATTACGGTGGTCGTGGAAAACGCCGGTTCCGGCGCGTCCACGGCACAGGTGGCGGCGGATATCTTCGAATACTATTTCTCCACCAAAGGCACCGTGCAGAACGTCCAGGAAGAAAACGTGCTGCTGTAAGCCTCATTGTAAGCGCACAGCGCTGCCGGAGCATTCGCCGGCAGCCGCGCCGCCGCGAAAACGGCAACCCATTTTGTATTGCGCTGTCCCGTACCGACGGGATATGACAATAAAGATTCCGGCAGAAAGAGGGGACGACAATGAATATCGCATTGATCGCACACGACTCAAAAAAAGAACTGATGACCCAGTTTTGCATCGCCTACTGCGGGATACTGAGCCATCATTCGATCTGCGCCACCGGCACCACCGGCAAGCTGATCGAGGACGCCACCGGCCTTCCGGTGACCAAGTTCCTCAGCGGCTCCCAGGGCGGCGCGCAGCAGATCGGCGCTCTCATCTCCTGTAATGAGATCGACCTGCTTCTGTTATTCAGAGATCCTCTGAATCCCAAACCCTACGAGCCCAACGACCACGACCTGCTGCGCCTGTGCGACGTGCACAACATCCCCGTCGCCACCAACATCGCAACGGCGGAATCCCTTGTCAGGGGACTGGAGCGCGGCGACCTTGACTGGCGCGAGCTTGTAAGATAAACAAACCACACACGAAAGGACGTATGCCGTTTACCGCGGCGTATTGACGAAAAAACATCATGGCATTACTGACAAAAGCGCCCCGCGGCACCGCCGACGTGCTGCCGGACGAGAGTTATAAGCTCCGTTATCTGGAGCAGCGTCTTATGAATTCTGCCCGGCTTTTCGGTTTCCGGGAGATCCGAACCCCTGTTTTTGAGCACACGGAGCTGTTTTTGCGCGGCGTCGGCGAAACCACCGACGTCGTACAGAAAGAGATGTACACCTTTGAAGACAACGGGAAGCGCTCCGTCACGCTGCGCCCCGAAGGGACCGCAGGCTGCGTGCGCGCGTTTCTGGAACACGGGCTTTACAACGAAGCCCTGCCGCAGAAATACTGCTACCTGACCTCCTGCTACCGGTATGAAAAGCCCCAGGCGGGACGGCTCAGGGAGTTCCACCAGTTCGGCGTGGAGGCGCTGGGCTCCGACGCGCCCGCCGAGGATGCGGAGATCATTGCGCTGGCGCACCATATTTTCGATCTTTTCGGGCTGGATAACATCCGGCTTGAGATCAATTCCATCGGCTGCCCGGCGTGCCGCAAAAACTTCCAGGCGGCGCTCAGAAGCTATTTTGAATCGCACCTCGGCGACCTGTGCGAGACCTGCCGCGACCGGCTCGCGCGCAACCCCATGCGCATCCTTGACTGCAAAAGCCCCGTGTGCAGCGCCATCGCCAAAGACGCGCCCAAGGTCCTCGATTATCTCTGCGAGGAATGCCAGACGCATTTCGGCGAGGTACAGAAGTACCTGAAGGCCATGCATATCCCCTTTACCGTCAATCCCACCATCGTGCGCGGGCTCGACTACTACACCAAAACGGTGTTTGAGTTCGTCTCCGACGCCATCGGCGCGCAGGGCACCGTTTGCGGCGGCGGCAGATACGACGGGCTCGTGGAGGAGCTGGGCGGGCAGCCGCTGCCTGCCTGCGGCTTCGGCATGGGCATTGAACGGCTCCGGCTGCTGCTGGGCGCCGGGGGCATCGAATTTCCGCCGGACGATCGGCCGGCGCTCTATATCGCCCCCGCGTCCAGAGAATTCAGCTTTGAAGCCATGCGCCTGACGGACCGGCTGCGGGGCGAAGGGTTCGAGGTGCTCACCGACGTATCGGGGCGTTCCGTTAAAGCGCAGATGAAATTTGCCGATAAAAAACGCGCGCAGTTCACTACGGTGCTGGGCGACGCGGAGGTAGCCTCACACACGGCAAAGTTCAAAAACATGGACAACGGAGAGGTCACCGAGCTGGATCTGGACCGGCTAAACGAAGAATTTTCCGGGCTTTGGAGCAACGCCGTTTTCGGCGGCTTTCCGGATAAACCGAATTTGACGTTATTAAACGGAGGAAAATAAAACATCATGGATCTGATCGCAGGACTCAAAAGAACCGACTACTGTTCCAATTTCACCATTGCAGACGTGGGACGTGAGATCACCGTTTACGGCTGGGTACAGCGCCAGAGAAACCTGGGCGGGCTGATCTTTATCGATCTCAGGGACCGCACGGGGCTGATACAGCTTGCCTTTGACGACTTAACAGAGCGCGCCGTGTTTGAAAAAGCGGCGTCCGTTCGCAGCGAATACGTGCTGGCGGCCGTGGGCACGGTGCGTGAGCGCTCCGCCAAAACCGACAAGATCGCCACCGGCGATATCGAGGTGTTCGTCACCGAGCTGCGCATCCTTGCCAAGAGCGAAACGACCCCCTTTGAGATCGTGGAGAATTGCCAGACCGCTGAAACGACGCGCCTGAAATACCGCTATCTGGACCTCAGGCGCCCGGACCTGCAGAAAAACATTTTGCTGCGCAACAAGATCGCCAAGATCACCCGCGACTATTTTTACGACAACGGATTTATCGAGATCGAAACCCCGATCCTGATGAAATCCACGCCCGAGGGCGCCAGAGACTTTTTAGTTCCCTCCCGGCTGCACAACGGCACGTTCTATGCGCTGCCCCAGAGCCCGCAGCTTTACAAGCAGCTTTCCATGGTGGCGGGCTTTGACCGCTATATCCAGATCGCCCGCTGCTTCCGCGACGAGGACCTGCGCGCCGACCGCCAGCCGGAATTCACGCAGATAGACCTTGAAATGTCCTTCGTGGACGTGGAAGACGTGCTGCAGATGATCGAGGGCTACCTGAAAAAGCTGTTCAAAGAAGCGATCGGCGTTGAGATCGAAACGCCGCTGCCGCGCCTCAAATACAAGGACGCCATGGACCGCTACGGCTCCGACAAGCCCGACACGCGCTTCGGCATGGAGCTGTACGACCTGAGCGATATCGTGAAAGACTGCGGCTTCGGCGTATTTGAAAGCGCCGTCGCAAACAACGGGACGGTCCGCGGCATGACCGCCAAAAACGCGGTAAAGACCCTGACCAGAAAAGAGATCGACAAGCTGACGGAGCACGCAAAGGGCATCGGCGCAAAGGGCCTTGCCTGGGTGCGCCTGACCGAGGACGGCATGGCCTCCTCCTTCGGCAAATTCCTGTCAGAAGAAAAGATGCGGGAGATCCTGACCGCCGCGGGCGCCGAGACCGGCGACGTGGTGCTGATCGTGGCGGACGTCAAAAAGACGCTGGCGCTCACCACCCTCGGGGCGCTCAGAAACGAGATCGCCAAGAAGCTGGATCTGATCCCCGCAGATAAGTATAACCTGCTGTGGATCGTGGAGTTCCCGTTCTTCGACTGGGACGAGGAGACGCAGTCCTGGGTCGCCATGCACCATCCCTTCACCGCGCCGCTGGACGAATGCCTTGACTATCTGGAGACCGATAAAGGCGCCGTACGCGCGAAGGCATACGACCTGGTCTTGAACGGCATCGAGCTTTCAAGCGGCTCCATCCGGATCACGGACCCCGAGCTGCAGGGACGGATCTTTACCCTGCTCGGCCTTTCGGACGAGGAGGCGCAGGCAAAGTTCGGCTATCTGCTGGACGCCTTCCGCTTCGGCCCGCCGCCCCACGGCGGCATGGGCATCGGGCTGGACCGGCTCGTGATGCAGATGATCGGCGCGGAAAGCCTCAGGGACGTGATCGCCTACCCGAAGCTCAAGGACGCCACCGAAGCCATGACCCAGTGCCCGTCGCCGGTGGACGACGCGCAGCTTGACCTGCTGGGGCTGGAGCTCAGAACGGCCCAAGAAGAATAAAATACGGGATCACCGTTTCTACGGGAAGCCGGTCGTTATCGGTTTCCCGTTTTCTTTTAGGGGTATCGGTCTTGTTTTCCGGCTTGCAGCGTATAGTATAAAGCGTATAGTATAATGTAAATATAAAAATATATGCTTTTGCAGACGCGGACGAACTGCGATACGGCGTACAGATAGTCCCGTGCGCATGAAAAAATGTAAAAAATTTGAAAAAATTTCAAAAAAGGTATTGCATTTTTTGAAAAAAGGGGTAAAATAGATTTAGCACTCAGAAATATAGAGTGCTAAATAATTGTACATTATATCTCAGGAGGGATTTTAGTATGAAACTCAAACCTTTAGGCGACAGAGTCGTTCTCAAGTTCACCCAGGCGGAAGAGACCACCAAGGGCGGCATCATCCTTGCCTCGTCTGCGCAGGAAAAGCCGCAGATCGCCGAGATCATCGAAGTCGGCCCCGGCGGCGTGATCGACGGCAAAGAGGTCAAGATGGAGGTTGCCGTCGGCCAGAAGGTGATCCTCAACAAATACGCCGGCACCGAAGTCAAGCTCGGGCAGGATGAATTTGTGATCGTCAAGCAGAGCGACATTCTCGCTATCGTCGAATAATTACAGAAAAGGAGTGACATGATCATGGCAAAACAGTTACTGTACGGAGAGGACGCAAGAAAGGCGCTTCAGGCCGGTATCGATAAGCTGAGCAATACCGTCAAGATCACGCTGGGCCCCAAGGGCAGAAACGTGGTGCTCGACAAGAAATACGGCGCGCCCCTCATCACCAACGACGGCGTGACCATCGCCAAGGAGATCGAGCTGGAGGACGCGTTTGAAAACATGGGCGCGCAGCTCGTTAAGGAAGTCGCCACCAAGACCAACGACGTGGCGGGCGACGGCACCACCACCGCGACCCTGCTGGCGCAGGCGCTGGTGGGCGAAGGCATGAAAAACGTGGCGGCGGGCGCAAACCCGATGGTCGTGAAAAAGGGCATCCAGAAGGCGGTGGACGCCGCTGTGGAAGGCCTGCGCGAGCTCTCCTGCCCCGTCAACGGCAGCGCGGATATCGCGAGGATCGCAACCGTTTCCTCCTCCGATGAGACCGTGGGCGCCCTGATCGCCGACGCGATGGAAAAAGTCTCCGCCGACGGCGTGATCACCGTGGAAGAGAGCAAGACGGCTGAGACCAGCTGCGACGTGGTGGAAGGCATGCAGTTCGACCGCGGCTATATCTCCCCCTACATGGTCACCGACACCGACAAGATGGAGGCCGTCATCGACGACGCTTACCTGCTGATCACCGATAAGAAGATCTCCAACATCCAGGAGATCCTGCCCCTGCTGGAGCAGATCCTGCAGGCCGGCAAAAAGCTCGTCATCATCGCCGAGGACGTGGAGGGCGAAGCCCTTGCGACGATCCTCGTCAACCGTCTGCGCGGCACCTTTACCTGCGTATGCGTCAAAGCCCCGGGCTTCGGCGACAGAAGAAAAGAGATGCTGCAGGATATCGCGATCCTGACCGGCGGCGAAGTCATCACCTCCGACCTCGGCCTTGAGCTCAAGGACACGCAGGTCGCCCAGCTCGGCCGTGCGAAACAGGTCAAGGTCACGAAAGAAAACACCATCATCGTGGACGGCGCGGGCGACAGCGCCCAGATCAAGGCGCGCGTCGCGCAGATCCGCAGCCAGATCGAAGTTTCCACCTCCGATTTTGACCGTGAAAAGCTGCAGGAGCGCCTTGCGAAGCTGTCCGGCGGCGTAGCGGTGATCCACGTGGGCGCCGCCACCGAGATCGAAATGAAGGAGAAGAAGCTGCGCATCGAGGACGCGCTGGCAGCCACCAAGGCGGCCGTGGAAGAGGGCTACGTGGCAGGCGGCGGCATTGCGCTGCTCAACGTCCTTCCGCGCGTCAAGGCGCTTCTGGACGGCAACGACAACGCCGACGAAGTCACCGGCGTCAAGATCGTGCTCAAAGCGATCGAAGCGCCCATCCGTCAGATCGCGGCAAACGCAGGCATGGAAGGCAGCGTAATCATCGACGCCATTGAGCGCGCAGGCAAGCCCGGCTACGGCTTCAACTTCGCCACCGAAGAGTATGTGGATATGGCTGAGGCCGGTATCCTCGACCCGACCAAGGTCACCCGTTCCGCGCTGCAGAACGCCGCTTCCGTCGCCGCGATGGTGCTTACCACCGAGTCGCTGGTCACGGATAAGCCCGATCCCGCAGCCGACGCCGCGGCAAACGCCGCAGCCATGGCGGCAGGCGCCCAGGGCGGTATGTACTGATCCGGCTGAAAAATAGATTTAACGCCTCCGGCGGGTTATCGTCCCATGCCGGAGGCGCTTTTTCATTTTCTTATGTTGGTTTTTCCGTCTTTTAGTCACAAGCTCAGAAGCGCCAGCCCGCCGCAGCAGACGACGATCCCGGCGACCTGCCGCAGGGAGACCGTCTCCCGGTATAAAAGGAACGCCACAGGGATCAGCGCGACAGCCAGGGCGATGTTCGCCGTAACGGAAACGGTATTCATTTTCCAACCGTTTCGGTATGCCAGAATGTACCCGATCTCGAGGCCGATGATCACAACCCCCAGCACAAAGGACGACCAGTTGAGCTTTGCGTATTCCGTAAAGAGGTTCTTACCCTTGGAAGTCACAAAGAAACCGACAAACGACAGCGCCGCCGCCAGCAGGTACGTGACCGAAAGCGAGGCGAAGGCGTTCGCCTCCCCCGCCGTCGAACGGGCGCACACGTTATACAGGATATTGGACCCCACGATCAGAATGACGGGATAAATAAGATTCCACATACCGTTCCTTCCCTTTATTTAATCTGTAAATAAGGAAAGACGGCGCATAACACGCCGCCTCCCCTTTTTTTCAGAAGGACAATATCCATGCAGTCGTCTTGATGCGCCTGTAAGGCGCGGTGTTTGCCTTATACCGGCAACAGGCTCTTTTTCTCGTTGGGGTCGGGCGCCCAGACCTTGTCCTCGGGCACGCGCTGGGTCAGCTTCATAAAATCGACCTTCATCAGCGGGGTCTCGGGCAGCTTGTCCACCTCCACGACTTCACGCGGCAGGCTGAACTTGGAAAAGTTCTTTTCAATGGTATCCAGCATGATCTTTTCATAGGTCTTCCGGTCGCCTTCCTTATCGGTATACGAAACGAACAGACGGATGATCGGCTTCTTCGTGTTCTTGTCAAAGCCTTTCACGCAGCACGCCTCGTGCACGAAGGAAAGCTCCGAAAGCTTTTTTTCGATATCGCTGGGATAAACGTTGTAGCCCGAAATGATGATCACGCGCTTTTTGCGTCCGGAGAAGTAGTAATAGCCGTCCTCATCCCGGTAGCCGAGATCGCCGCTGCGCACCCAAAGCTCGCCGTTTTCGTCGGCGGTCAGGCCCTCGCCGTCGCTGCCGTCGTCGGTATAATACCCGGACATGATCGTAGGCCCTGCCACGACCAGCTCGCCGATCTCACCCGCCGGCAGCGGCTTGCAGTCCTCATCCCAGACCGCCATTTTGACGCCGTCGATCGGCTGGCCGATGGAGTTGACCTTGAAGTCCGTATTCGTACAGGTGCAGCACACGGAACCGACTTCCGTCAGGCCGTAGCCCTGGCGCAGGCGGCCCACGGCGCCCCATTTGATCAGGTAGGCGTTAAACTCGTCCATCAGGCTCTGGGGCGCGTCGTCGCCGCCGCAGAACGCCAGACGGATGTTCTTCAGGCACTTGTTGTCGAAATGTTTCTCCTCCATCAGCTTTTTGAACATGACGGGGATGCCGAGGATGCCGACCACGGTGTTCTTGCGCATCAGCTTGTTGAACAGCTTTGCGTCGAAGTTCATCATCGGTATCAGCCTCGCGCCGTTGCACATGGCCATGTGCATGGCGACGGAAAGCCCGAAGCAGTGAAACAGCGGCAATACGATGACCTCCGCCTCAAGCCCCGGCTGGTGGATCCGGTCAAGCTTGGACATCCGGTACACGATCTCGTTGATCGCGCGGGAGGTAAGCTTGAT
>JAFRNP010000098.1 GCA_017430145.1 Clostridia bacterium | reverse complement strand
CTGGGGCGAATGGGAGACCGTGACGCCCGCCACCGCCACCGAAACGGGGCTGGAGAAGCGCGGCTGCACGCGCTGCGACGCGGAAGAGACCAGGATCATCCCGGCTGAGGGCGAGATCGTGACGAAACGCGTCCGGTTCGTCAATCTGGATAAGATGCACTACCTGATCGACGACGAAGGCGGCGAGACCTACGCGGTATACAACTCCTCCACGGTGGAGTGGGTCTCCGCCCGTCCGCTGCGCTTTCAGGTCATCCGCTATGAGAATTTCCCGTTTGACGACGTGATCATCTACGCCAACGGCACCGAGCTGACGCCGGATGCAGACGGCTGGTATTCGCTGCCGAAGAACGCGGAGACGGTCACGATCAGCGCAGCCGGCGCGGTCAGCGACCCGTCGTCCGCCACCGGCAGGCTCTCGTTCTGGGAACTGCTGCTCAGGCTCATCAGACGGATCATCTCGTTCTTCACAGCGCTTGCGGGATAACCCGAAAACGCACAACCGAACAAAATACAGCCGCCGGGCAGTTTTGATGCTGCCCGGCGGTTTGCCTATAGATATGCTTTCGTATGGTCGATCGGGTGGAAAGCCTTTTTGCATCTGCCGCTTTCCTGCGATCCCGTTTTGTCTTTTCAGCCGCCGTCCGCCAGAAGCCTGTTCCGTTCCGTTTCCGGCATCAGGCTGCCGCCGGTCGCCCAAAGGATGTGGGTCGCGTTTTCGGCTGCGGCAGGGGAGAGCCGTTCACTGAGGTACCGCGCCCCCTGCCCCGTCGTCAACAGGGCTTTGAGCGGCGCAAAGGCGGCTGCGGCGCTGGGTTCGATAAAGAGGCGCTCGGTCTGCCAAAGCAGACGCATATCCGGCGTCAGAACGTCGTCACGGACCGTTGCTTCCCCCGACAAAAGCGCTCTGATCCATTTTGCGGCGACGGCGGAGCAGCGCCCCACCGCAAGGCCGTCGGCGGCGGTTTTGCCGTCGAGCCCGATATCCTGCACGCAGATCCCGTTATACTGCCCGCTTGCAAGGCCCAGCAGCATGCAGGGCGCGGCGACGGGTTCCGCAAAAAAGCAGTGGACGGCGCTGCCGAACACCGATTTCAGCCCGTAGGTAACGCCGCCGGGCGCGCCGCCGACGCCGCAGGGGATATAGACGAACAGCGGGTGGTCAACGTCGACGGGGATCCCCGCTTTTTTCAGCTGTGCCTGCAGCCGCCTGCCGGCAACGGCGTAGCCGCAGAACAGGTTTTTGGAGTTTTCGTCGTCCACAAAATAGCTGTCCGGGTCAATGTCGGAAAGCCGCCTGCCGTTTGCCACGGCTTCGGCGTAGTCGCCGTCGTATTCCAGGACCTCGGCGCCTTTTTTGCGCAGCAGGTCTTTTTTCCACTGTTTGGCGTCGGCGGACATGTGCACGGTCGCTTTGTATCCCAGCGCCGCGCCCATGATCCCGATACTGAGCCCCAGGTTTCCGGTGGAGCCGACCTGGATCTTCCGGGCGGCAAAAAAAGCGCGCGCCGGTTCGTCGGCGAGCTTCAGATAATCGTCGCCGGGGCCTGAAAGCAGCCCGTGCCGGAAGGCCAGGTCCTCGGTGTGCGCCAGAACCTCATACACGCCGCCTCTGGCCTTTACGGAGCCCGCCACAGGCAGGTCTGCGTCCATCTTGACCATCAGGCGGCCCTTTACCGGGATTCCGGCGGCGGCAAGCGCCTTTTGCAGGCGTTCGGTCCCGACCAGCGGCGATTCGATCAGCCCGCCGTTTGCCGCCGTTTCGGGAAAGAGTTTTTTGAGAAGCGGAGCGAACCTGTCAAGCCTGTCGCTTGCAGCGTCCACGTCCGCGGCCGTGATCCCTTCCCCTTCACAAAAGCCGTTGTTGGGGGAAAGGGCGGGGTTGATCCAAAAAACCTCCCGCCGGGCAGAGAGGCGCGGGAGGACGGGGTCGGAAAAAGCAGAGACGTTCAAGGTTTGCTCCTTTGTCATTCACTGAAAAGGGAAGTGGAAAAATACCGCTCGGCAGTGTCCGGCAGCACGGTGACCACCGTTTTGCCGGGGCCCAGTTTTTGGGCAAGCTTCAGCGCCGCCGCCACGTTCGTGCCGCTTGAGATTCCGCACATCAGCCCTTCCTCGCGGGCAAGGCGCTTTGCGGTCTCGATCGCCTCATTGTCGGTCACAACATAAATGTGGTCGTAGATCTCCCGGTTCAGGATATCCGGGATCAGCCCGTCGCCGATGCCCATCTGCATATGCGTGCCGATGGTGCCGCCGGCTAAGATCGCGGCGTTTTCCGGCTCCACTGCCCAGATCTCGACGTCGGGGTTGCGCTCCTTCAGGACCTCGCCGATGCCGGTGATGGTGCCGCCGGTGCCGATACCGCTGCAAAACCCCTGGATCGGGCCGTCCACCTGCCGCAGGATCTCAAGGGCGGTGTGGTTTTTATGTGCAAGGGTGTTGTTCGGGTTTGCAAACTGCTGCGGCACAAAAACGTGGGGGTTCTTTTCCTGCATGTGCAGCGCCGTCTGCAGGCACTCGTCGATGCATCTGCCGATGTCGCCGGCGTCGTGGATGAGCTTGACGTCCGCCCCGTAGTGCCGCACGAGTTTCCGGCGTTCTTCGCTGACGGAGTCCGGCATGATGATGATCGTCCGGTAGCCTTTGACCGCGCCGACCAGCGCGAGGCCGATGCCCTGGTTGCCGCTGGTGGGCTCCACGATGATGGTGTCGCTGTCGATGAGCCCCTCTTTTTCCGCCTGCTCGATCATGTTCAGGGCGGTGCGCGTTTTGATGGAGCCGCCGACGTTGAGCCCCTCCATTTTGACAAGGATCCTTGCCGAGCAGGGCGCCGGCATGCTGTTGAGGCGGATCAGGGGGGTATTGCCCACGGCTTCAAGTATATTGCTGCAGATCATGATTTTGCTCCTGTGTTTCGGTCGTGATATATTATTATACGCCAAGCCCTTTCGCGATGTTCACGATAAAGTCCTGCGCGTTGGTGACGATCCCGCGGGAGGTCAGAGAGCCCCGGTCCGCCAGCTTGTTGACCGTGAATTCCGAGATATCCACGCAGTAGAAGTAGACCCGCCGGACGGTGCCGTCCGGGAGCACCCGGAAGGAGGGGGTCATATTGCCCACCGCGATGGAGTGCAGGGTCGTCGCCATGCAGATCACGGTGGTTGCCTGCCGCACGTAGCGGCGCATCTCGTCCTGCGCGCGGTAAACGTCGCCGAATACCGGCGGCAAGGGGCCGTCGTCCCGGATGGAGCCCGCCAGCACGTAGGGGACGCCGTGCTTTTCGCAATTATAAATAATGCCGTTGTCCAGCTTTTCGTTTGCAAGGAACGCGGCGATGCTGCCGTGGAGCCGGGCGCGGTTGATGGTGTCGAGATGGTTATAGTGACCGTTCGGACGGCTGACGCCGGTATAAATATCCTGCCCCAGCGCGGTGCCCAGGTACGCGCCCTCCAGATCGTGGGTGGCGAGGGCGTTGCCCGCCAGCAGCGCGTGGACGTACCCGCCCGCGATCACGCGCGAAAAAGCGGAACGCGCGTCGTGGTCAAAGGTGAACGCAGGCCCCACGACCCAGACCACGTTCCCGTGGTCCCGTTCGTAACGCAAAAGCTCGTACAGCTCGTCGTAATCGCGGGAGAAGGCGCTCTCGCGGGAGTGCCCCTGCCGGAAGGCAAAGGTCTCCTTCGCCTGCGTCTCCTCCGAAAAGCCGTTCGTGTGGACGTAAATGCCTTCGCTGCCGTCCTCGGTCCTGCCGCAGATCACCCGGTCGCCCTGCTTTAAGTTGCGGAATTCCACCACGTTGACCTTGCCGCCTGCGACCACAGGCACGCAGTCCATGCGGCTCTCTTCGGCGAGCATCCATTTGCCGTCCACCCGGAAATACTCCGGGAAAATGCTCAGCGCGTGGAAGTTTTCGGGCGCGACGCCGTCTTTTGGCGCCGGCAGGATCAAAGCGTCCGGCGCGTTTTTCAAGGCGTCCGACGAAAAATCGGGGTGCGTGTAGGGCTGTAAAGCAAATGCCATAAGGGACTCCTTTCCCGGGTCCGTCAGGACCGGTTCTGTTTTGCCGTTTACGGTCTGCGCGCTTTTGTCCCGACCTTTTGGCGGGGGCGTAGGGTATTATTATAACACAGTTTTGCACGGTTGAGAAGTTTATTTCTGTTTTTTTTGTGATTATTTTTTACATTCTGCCGGTTTTTCTTGACAAACCGCGCGGAAGGTGGTATGATTTGTTATACAAATCATACTTTTTGGAGGGTATTATGAACGGACCGGACGCAAAATTTGCATGGACGGCGACGGTGGGCGAAAAAGGGCAGATCGTGATCCCGAAGCAGGCGCGGGAGCTGTTCGGGATCAGGCCCGGCGACACGCTTTTGCTGCTGGGCGACCTTGACCGCGGGATCGCGATCCCTCAAAAGGGTACGTTTGCGCATTTGTTTGACGCGGCGTTTGACGGAAAGGACGGAGGGGACAAATGAAAAAGATCGCCTGTTTTTCGATCCCTGCCCACGGGCACACGAACCCCATGCTGCCGGTGGCGGCGGCGCTTGTCCGGCGCGGCGACAGGGTACGGTTTTATTCCTTTGCGCCGTTTGAAGAAAAGATCCGCAAAACCGGCGCCGAATACGTTTCCTGCGACGCGTTTCTGCCGGAACTCAGCGCCGAAGAGGAGGCGCAGCTCAAGGCCGTGAACACCACGGAGATGACGCTGCAGGATCTGAAGATCACCATGGAGATGGACGAATTTCTGGGGCGGGAGTTCCGGGAATTCCGGCCGGACGCGGTGTATACGGATTCCGTCTGCTTCTGGGGCAAGCTGAGCGCGATCAAGCACGGGGTCCCGGCGGTGGTCTCCACCAGCACGTTCGCCTTCAACAAGTATTCCTCCGGGTATATGAAACGGTCTCCCAAAGAGACGGCGCAGCTCGTATTCGGGTTGCCGAAGATGTCAAAGGCGCTCAAAGAGCTGGAGCCGTACGGCTACCACGTCAAAAGCTTTCTGTCGCTTGTGGTCAGCGATAACGATACGGATTCCGTGGTGTATACCTCCCGTCGGTTCCAGCCCTGCGTGCTGAGCTTTCCGGAGCACTACGCGTTTGTGGGGCCGTCGGTCTTTTCGGCGGCGGCGCCCGAAAAGAAAAAGGGCCGCCCGCTGGTCTATATCTCCATGGGGACGGTGCTGAGCGACTGCCCGGATTTTTACCGGAAATGCATCGAAGCATTAAAGGACAGCGACCTGGACGTGCTGATCTCCTGCGGAAGCGCGGTGGACCCGGCGTCCTTTGCGCCGCTGCCGGCGAATATCCGCATGGATCCTTACGTGGACCAGCCGGAGGTGCTCGCGGGCGCGGACGTTTTTTTGACCCACTGCGGGATGAACAGCGTTTCGGAGAGCCTGTATATGGCGACGCCGATGGTGCTGTTCCCGCAGACCGCCGAGCAGGAGGCGGTCGCAAGGCGTGTGAAGGAGATCGGCGCTGGCGTGCGCCTGAAGGAAGTGTCCGCCGGCGGGATCCGCAAAGCCGTTGAAACGGTTTTATCGGACAGTGCGTTCGCCCGGGCGGCAGCGGAATGCAGCCGGGATTTTCGCGCCTGTCCGGGGCCCGAGGGCGCCGCGTCGTTTATTGAAAACGCGCCGCATACCGTTGGGGAAAACGCGTTTTTAAACGGTCTGAAACGCCGTAATTTCATCAGTCTTGCGGCGTATCTTCTGGCGGTCGTCGCGCTGGTGCCGGCGGTCGGGTTTCTGATCGGTTGGAAATACGTGTGGATCGTCGGCGCCGTCGCCGGGGTGCTGCGTGATCCGGTCTCAAAAATGCTGCAGAAGTGCAATTACAACACGCTGAGCCGAAAGTACCGCAGCAAAAACGGCGTGTAACGTACAACAACAAAAAGGAAGCCCTTCGGACGGTGTGAACTGCCGGAGGACTTTTTATTTGCTGTCTGGCTTATTTGTTCCGCTCGCGGAGGCCGCCGGCAGGGCTTATCGTTTCGCGCCGGGCAGCTGCTGAAACATCGCTTCGACGAGCGTTCTGAGGAATTCGCGGTCGTCGGTCTCCTCAACGGTCAGCATCTCCTTTGCGCCGGGGTAGGGGACGGCAGGTTCTGCGTCCGGCATCAGGGAGACGGCGGCAGGGACGGGTTTTACGAGAAAGCGGTCGTCGTAGATCCCGCCGAAGACCTTGCCGCGGCAGTAAAGGACGTATTCGCCCATCATGGGGCGGAAGGTGATCCCGGGTACGTCGGAAAGCTGTTCGAGGATATAATCAAGGTATTCTCTGCTTGCGGCCATTTTGTTCCCTTCCTATGCAATCTGCTGAAAATGTACGAACCGTCTTGTGTTTTTTGACGGATCATGGTAGTATAAACCTGTATGGAACAGGAAAACGCGGGGAAAGCCCCGGAGAATACGAAAGAGGGATGAAACGATCATGGCAAAACTGTACTTTAAATACGGCGCGATGGGATCCTCAAAATCCGCGCAGGCGCTGATCACCCAGTTCAACTACGAGGAGCTCGGTATGCGCGTGTGGCTGCTCAAGCCCTCCATCGATACCCGGGACGGCAAAAACACCGTGCGCAGCCGCATCGGGCTGTCAAGAGAAGCCAGAGTCATTGCGCCGGATTGCGACGTTGCGGCAGAATACCGCCGGGGAGAGCCTTACGACGTGATCATTGCGGACGAGGCGCAGTTTTTTACGCCTGCGCAGATCGATCAGCTCAGGGAACTGGTGGATGAGGAAGACATTCCCGTGCTTTGCTTCGGTTTGCGTACGGATTTTCTGACGCGGCTGTTTCCGGGGTCGCAGCGGCTGATGGAGCTTGCGGATTCCATCACCGAGATCAAAACCGTGTGCGCCTGCGGAAGCAAGGCGACGGTCAACGCCAGGATCGACGCAGACGGGAAGATCGTGACCGAGGGGGAGCAGGTTCAGCTCGGCGGGAACGACAGCTATATCGCCATGTGCCATCCCTGCTGGATGCGCCGCATCCGGGAGCAGAAATGACCCGCTCTCAGTTCGTTTTCACGAACCGCGGCCCTTCTTCGCCGCAGGTCCCGGTCGGGACGAAGCCGCATTTTTCAAGGACCCGCCGGGATGCGCGGTTGTCCGGCGCGGTTTCGGCCTCCACCCTTGCAACGCCCGGCTGTTCCAGCGCCCATCGGACGGCGAATCCGACGGCTTCTGTTGCGTAGCCGTTATTTCGGTACGCTTCGTCGATCCCGTAGCCGATCTCGGCGCTCCCGTCCGGCTGTAACCCCTTAAAGGAGAGGTCGCCCACGTGGGCGCCGTCTTTTGTTTCAAGCATCCAGACCGCGTACCAGTTGCGCTGCTCCGGGTGTGACCGGCTGCCGTCAAGCATCTCGTTGTAGGCGGCGGCCAGCTCCGGATCGGTCTGTGCGGCGATCAATTCTTCCATCTCCCGGTCGGACGCGATATGGATCTGTAAACGCTCTGTACCGGACGTACCCGTAAGACTCAGATATACTGTTCCGGAATGATTGATTGCAAAAATATCATTCATGCGGTTGAACGCTGCGGCTCTCCTCCTGCAGAGCGCGCGGAACTCGTCGGCGATCTCAATGAATTCCTCCGGCAGGTATTTTTTTGCCTGCTCCCTGATCGCGCACATGGCAGGATCGATCCCGTCGGGACCCGGGGTTGTGCAGCCGTCGGTTCCCCCCGCGTAATATGCCCAGGCGATCGAGCCGGTGATAGCGCCCGTCGTATCGCAGTCCCCGCCGATGGAGATGACGTTGCGGATCGCGTCCTCAAAGCTCTCCGATTCCAGAAACGCCACGATCGCCTGCGGCACGGATCTCTGACAGGAGGCTTCAAAGGCGTACGTCTCCCGGATCTCATCCAGCGTAAAATCAAGGTCATAGTATTTTTCGGAGATATACCGGCGGATCTCGTCTTTCGTCTTCCCGGCTTTTGCAAGGAACACGGCGGCGGCGACCGCCTGGGCGCCTTTGATCCCCTCGGGATGGTCGTGGGAGACGACGGCGCTCAGGCGCGCGAGCTTTTCCGCTTCTTCAAGCGTCAACGCAAAGAGGGCGCAGGGGGAGACGCGCATCGCGCTCCCGTTGCCACAGCTGTCATAAGGCTGCGGGTCCTCCTCCCAGATCCAGACGTTGAAACGCACGCCGTACGCGCCCAGCGGATACGGGTACCTTCTGCCGAAGTCCTGCATCGCCTGGATAAAAAGTGTTTCAAACTCCTTTTCTTTGCCGTTGATGCCGTGATACTTTTCGTACCCCGTCATGATCGCCTTTGCAACGGCCACGGTCATGATCGTATCGTCCGTATAGTCGCAGCCGGTAGAGAAGAACGGAAAATCCTTGGTTTTGATGTTGTTGAATTCATATTTGGAGCCGACGATGTCTCCGATGATCGCACCGTACATATCGCTGTTCCCTCCTGTCTTTCCTATCTGTTATTGCTTATATATCTGTCAGCCGATACACGCCGAAAACGCCTTTGCGAGTCCGGTCAGCTCCTCCTGTTTTCTGAGTACGGAGAGCCAGCGCGCGGGGATCCCCTTTCTGGCGTACATGGCGCCCGCGATCGAACCGGTGATGGCGGCGTTGGTATCGGTGTCGTACCCGAAACCGACCGCTGTCAGAATGGCGTTCTCGAAATTCTCCGTGTGCAGGACGCTGTAGAGCGCTGTAAGCAGGCTGTCGACCACGTAACCGCTCTCCCGGATCCGGTCCTTATCAAAGCTGCTGCCGGCAAGACCGTCAAACAGAAGCGCAAGGGCCTCCATCGTTTCTACGGAGAACAGTTCTCCGTACGACGCCTTTCGGTCGGTAACGGCGCAGCGGTAGGCAAGCGCCGGGTTTTTGGTCCGCAGACATTCAAATAGGAACTGCGTATAGACGTAACAGCACATCGCGTTTATTTCGTTCGCGTGGGTGATCCCGGCGGCTTTGCGGATGAGGTCGAGCGTTTCACCGTCGTCCATTTCCTTGAAAATGCAGTATATGGAGAACGGGAACATACGCATCAGCGCGCCGTTGCCGTTGTCCCGAAAATCTTTTCCGCCGCACTGGAGGGCAGGCTGCATCCCGTATTGAAAGCGGTCCAGCGCGTGTTTGATATTGTTTCCGAGACCGAAGGAAAAGTCCAGGGAGGAATACCTGTTTGCATTCCACCAGAGGATGAAGTGTTTCATGATGTCCTCAAAATCGATCTCTCCGTTCTTTTCGACGATCGACGTCATCGAGGCGACCGTCATGGCGGTGTCGTCGCTCCATGCGCCCCTGGGGATCCGGTCCCCCCATCTGGACGTAAACGGAAGGTCGCAGTCGCAGCCCAACATTTCCGTGATATGCAGCTTCTGCACCGTGGATCTGGGCAGAAACTCCAGTGGGACGCCGAACGCGTCGCCCACGGCAAGCCCCAACAGACCGTCCGTGACCGGATCTGTACGTTCACAGAATCCGGGGGCGAGATCGGCAAAGGTACGGTCTGCCGGTTTCAGTTCCCCGGGGACCGACGGCCTGTCCGCCAAACGGTACCCTTCGGAAAGGATCTTTCCGTCGGGGCAGGCGGTGAAAACGCGCAGCTGCGCAGGGGTTACGCCGCTGTCGTTGGTCATGATGTATTCGGCGGTGTCGCCGATCTGAAACAGGACGCGGGTATCCGGTTTCAGGAACGCCTGCGAAAGGTCGTTTTTTCTGATCATGGTTTTATGCCTTTCCCGTCAATGCCAGCTCGATCTCTTCGTCGTACACGGCGCCTGTCTCTGTAAAGCCCTTGCGTTTATACAGAGCCAGCGCGCGGGTGTTTTCTTTATGGCAGGTCAGGGCGACCCGGTCGGAGGGGCCGAAGGGCTTGGTACGGATATAATCGAGCGCCAGGTCCAGAGCGGCGCTGCCGAAGCCGCGCCCCTGCTTCGATTCGTCGATCATCATATGCCAGATATCGTATTCGGGGATATCGTAATCGTAGATCACCATCACGTAGCCGACCATCTCGTCGTCCTGATAAATTCCAAAGGGCTGGCATTGCTCCCTGTAAACGTACGCCTGCGCCAGGCTGCGGACCGGATGGGAAACGAAGCGGTCCTGTCCCGGCGCCAGCTTCAGGTTGAAGGCGTTTACAAAGTTTTCTTCTGTGATTTTTCTGAGGCTGATCATGGGGTCCTCCTGTTTTCCGGATCAAAAAACGACTTCCTGTCGATCTCCATTTCGATAATATTCCAAGGGTCGCCGGTTTCGGTCTTTACGTCCGTAAAACCGGTCTTTAAATAGCACCGGTGCGCGGGCGCGTTGTTTTCAAAAACGCCGATCGTGACTTTCTCCGCGCCGAAAAGCGTAAAGGCGTATTGCAGGCCGGCGGAAAGCATCTGCGTCCCGCAGCCTTTCCCTCTGAGGGCAGGGTCTGCGACGACCCATCCAAAACGGAGCAGCTTTTTGTTTCCGTTCAGGTACCGCATGATAAAATGCCCCACGACCTCGCCGTTGTCGTCAAAGGCGACCCAGGGATAAAAATTGTCCGCTTCTGCGCAGTCGCCGTTAAACAGGCGGTATTTTTCGTCGATGGTATGCGCCGTGACCGGGAACGCGCCGAAACGTCCGCCGCTCCACTTCATGAAAACGTCTTTGTCCTGCACCCATTTTGCTATGGTCTCGGCGTCGCAGCTTTTATAGGGCCTTATTTTCAACATTTTTATTCACCGTCTTTTTTCAGTCCCTTCCGGTTTCAGGGGCTTTTTTTACAGATCGTTCACGATGATCATTTTCGCGTCTTCCAGAGACTCTACGCCGGACCAGCTTTTTCCGTTCGGCCCCCAGAGCACAGACCCGCTCAGGGTGTAGGTACCCTTCGGCGCAAAGAGCGTATTGCCGCTTACGGCGATCGTTCCCGCATTGCTGAAGACCGTATTGCCCGCCTCGGCTGCAATTGTGTCCGGCCCGAAAAACAGATCTCTGGTTTTTTGGGCGACGCCGTTTTCGGTAAAATAGGTGTCGCCGACCTTTATGATCATGCCGCCGTCATTTGAAAAGATCATGGTATCACGCTTTCTTTTTTATTTTTTTTCGAGGACCTTGATGACTTCCTTCGTAAACTGTTCGGGCCGGTCCGTAAGCATCATATGCGTGCAGTTTTCAAAGGCAACGGCCTCAAAAGGGGTATGGACGTGTTCCCGGTACCAATCCGAGAGCTTCGGCGAATACAGCGAACCGGGCACGGCGTAAAAATAGCTCACCGGGACCGTGATCCGTTCGACGCTTTCGCGGTAATCCTTTTCCTTCATCGAAACGGAGAGGCTGCGCAGCGTTTTTTCGTCGCACTTTTCCAGCGTCTTTTTCAGGGGGCGTCTGAGCAGGAAGCCGGGCACCTTTGCAAGCTTCGGGATGGCGCCGATCGCAAAGGCTTTGTAGGTCGGGTAGAACTTCTTCCCGGCGTCCCGCTCCATATCCTCTTTCGTATAGCTTCCCTGATACAAACCGAGATCCCAGTCGGCGCCGTTCAGCTGTTTGGGCGTCATGTCGCACAGGATGACCCGGCTGAGCGCGCCGCAGCCGTAATTTGCCATGTAATTCATGGCGACCCCCGCGCCCATCGACCAGCCGAGCAGCGTGATACCGTGCAGATCGAGATGCCTTATCAACGCGTCGAGATCGTCCGCCAGCGTATCCATGGTCACTTTGTCATGATTGGCGTCTTTGCTGTTCCCGTGGCCTCTGTGGTCATAGACGATACATCTTGCCTTTTTTCTGATCTCAGGAAGGCAGGGGGCGAAAACCTCATGCGTGCTGGTCCAGCCGTGCAGCATGACGACGGTTTGTTCTCCCTGGCCGGCGTCCTCATAATACAGTTTTTCACCGTTCGGTAATTCAAAGCAGCTCATTTTTTATCGGTTTCCTTTTTTGCAATACCGCGTATGCTCCTTTTTTACGTTTATTTTCAGAGCCGGCGGTTCTTTGTCCATTATAGCACAGACGTCCGGAAAATGGTAGTAATTTTTCGGGATTTTCAGATATTTTATAAGAAAGTGTTGATTTCACGGCCCCCACCGCCACGGAAGCCGGCTTTACCGTTTACACGGCAACCTATGAAGGCCACAGTGAAGAGAAAACCGTGGCCGACGCGGGCAGCGCCGCCGATCATACGGCGTCCGAAGAGCCTGCCGACATGGTTTGCCCGCTCTGCGGCAAGACCCACAACAGAGGCGCGATCGACCGCCTCATCGGCCTGCTGCACCGGATCGCCGCGATGGTGATGGCGGTTGCCAGGTT
>JAFRNP010000097.1 GCA_017430145.1 Clostridia bacterium | reverse complement strand
TCCCTGGCCATGAGCACGTGGTTGTCCGTGAGCCGGGCGGGGATGAAGGCGTAGTCCTCCGGCCGCTCCCCGGGGCCGTAGCGCCGGTCGATGAAGAGCCGTTTCACCCATTCGTGGCCTGGACCGCCGGGGTTGCAGGTGGTGAGAAAGGTCATCTGGCTTTCGGTGAAGTGAGTTGCCTCCTCCATGCCGATCACGTCGTATTCCTGCCCTTGGTACTGGTACACGTCCTTCTCCTGGTCGCAATACCCCAGCTTGATCCTTGACCCGTTGGGGAAAAGGAAGCTCCGCTGGGTCTGGTTGTACTTCACCGCCCCGTTGAGCTCCGCCAACAGCGGCCGCACGTGGTTCTCCTGCAGCTCCGGCAGCGTCCGCCGAAGGAGCAGCTCCTGGAGCCCCGGATACCGGAGGGCCAGCAGCACCAGCTTCCGGCGCATGGCCCAGCTCTTGCCGCCGCCCCGGGCGCCCCCATAGGCGGTGTGGGGGGCCGTGGAGAGGAAGAAGGCTCGCTGCTTCTCGTTGGGCGTCCCTGATAGACGCAGCTGCTTCATCGGCCGTACACCTCCCCCTGCTCGTCCAGGATCACCTGCAGGGGCTCCAGCCCCTCCTCCTCGCCGCCCGTCAGGCCCAGCTCCTTCAGGGCCGCCTGGGAGACGGTGGCGTTCAGCTCCCCCAGCAATGCCCGCTCCTGGATGTAGGCCGCCACCTGAACGAGGGCCCGGAGCAGAACGGTCCCCGCCGCGTCGCTCTGGCCATGAGCGGCGGAGAGGACCTCCTCCGGAGCGAGGGACACCGCCGCGCAGAGGCCGTAAAGGGTGTAGGGGATCTGTCTCTCTACCGGTTTTGTCAAGGGATATTTCAAAAAATAAGTAGATGGTTTTTAGTGATGCCGAATATCTTTTATGACTGGAAGCAGCGCTTAAGCAACCAAAACGTTCCGATTATTTTGATGTCTTACCGTTATACACTTATTCTGCCGTTGATAAAAATCGGCGATAATCGGCGATAAAAAAGTAGCGATAATTGAAAATAGCGATATTAAAGTAGCGATAAAAAAGAAAGAAAAATCACATCATTCCCGATACAGGTAAAAATTATATAATGTGGAACAGATTTGTCCTTATTTCACTTCATCCCAACTTGGGATGAAGTGTCTCCGGAAAACATCCGGATATGATTAACACATAAGAAATCGTATGCGTTTCAGTTATTTAAAGTTAACATATATAAGGAAACTTTGAATCCAACGGATGAAATGTCGGGTATGAAGGGCAGAAAAGCGATTGCCGAAAATCCCAGTAAATATGCAAAAAGTGCCTAATTATCTGGGTTTTTGGCGTTTTTCATTTGGTTCAATCTGTTCAAAAAACCATAGAAATACACTCGTTTATGATCAGAGTGTTGTCAAAAATGTTGTCAAAATTTGCCTTCAAACATCCTGTTTCGCCCTCTTGATTGTTTGCAAAACAGCGAATCTCATTTAACCAACATTTTTGTCGAATCTATTGACATGTAGGTTATGACGAATTATACTATTCGTGGAGGAAGATGATATGTCTGCTGTTGATGAATTGATACTCGAAGAAGCGGAACGGCTTAAACGGATTCGCACGGCAAAGCTGCGTGATTTTGACATGCTTCCAAAAGGAAGCATCCGTAAAAAGAGGATCAACGGTCGTGAGTATCATTATCTTCAGTGGCGAGACGGGAAACGTATACGGTGCAAGTACATTCCGGCGGATGAACTGGAAGCTGTTTCCAACCGCATCGATCGCCGCAACAATCTGAAAAACGAGATTGCAGCGATCAACGCCGATCTATCAAAATTGCAAAGGATCATAAAAGCATGACGAGCATTCAACAAAAAGAATTCTTGGATTTTATTACTCTGTTCGTTTTCGTTTTCTATTGCCTTTCGGTTCTCGTTGTCAGACTCCGCAATCCATATGAACGATCGATTCGTCCACGACATTGATGATCAGCGTTTTATGCATCCAGGGTATCAGAGAAAGAAGAACACATTCTAAACTCTTTATCCAGCTCAACGGCGGCACCATCTCCATCAACAGCAAAGATGACGGCATCAACGCCGCCCAGAAGTCCAGCGCGTACCGGGCGAAGGCGGAGATCAACGGCGGCGACATCACCGTGGTCATGGCCTCCGGTGATACGGACGCTATCGACTCCAACGGCGACCTCATTATCAACGGCGGCACCATCATCGTCAACGGCCAGCAGATCAACTATATCCCCAACCAGATGATGGGCGGCGGTCGAGGCGGCATGGGCGGCTGGGGCAGGCGTGGTTAACAAATATTTAAAAAACGTGCTTACTGTAGAAAAGCTGAAAGCCTTTGGCGCGAATACGGCGGAGGGCGTCGCGCGCTGCGTCAATAACGAGGCGTTTTATCTGCGCATGGTGAGTAAGGCTATGTCAGATGCCAATTATGGAAAACTCGAGGCGGCGATCCATGTGGGGGCCAAGGCTCCCGCGTTTGAAGCGGCTCATGCCCTGAAAGGCGTTCTAGGTAATCTTTCCTTGACGCCGATCCTGGAGCCGGTTATGGAGATCACGGAGCTGCTCCGCTCCCGGGCCGACGCAAATGCAAATTATGAAGCGATCCTCGAAAGGATCCTGATGAAAAAAAGAGAACTGGATCTGCTGGCACAGTAATAGAAAGCGTTTTGAAGAAGCAAACACATAAGGACAAGGATCGTGGATGAGAGTTTGGGTATCTCTCCCATCCACGACCCATTTTTACTGCTTCGGAACCTACACTTCTTCTGTTTTCCGCTCGTTAATACTAATACCTGAACTAAAAGAAGATTTCGCCCTGCCTTTGGCTCACTCCGGTCAACGATGCTTTTAGGCATCCCCTCCCTACGTTCACATTCGGCAGAATGAAAAATGTCTCGGCAATCTTGCCTCCCTTTTATCAGGTCTTAATATTATTATTTTTGCCGGTCACGATAGGTTTCAACGATACCGCGCAGCAAATCAAGGTGTTCGTAATTCTTGAGATAAACGATATTGATTTCTCTCATCATGCTGAAATTTTCGATTGTCAGCAGCGACAGGCGCCCGCGGCGAAGCTCGCTCATACACGCGCTCTTTGCCAGCACCGAAACACCGAAACCGCCACGGATCAGATCCTTGATCGTTGCAATGCTGTCAATTTCCATGACAATATTGAAATCATTGATGCTGAGATTTTGACTTTCAAGCGATGCCACGAGCAAATTGCGGGTGTTCGAATTTGGCAGACGCAGGATCAGCTTTTCTTTTTTCAACTGGTCGATTGTGACAGTTCCCTGCCCGGCAAGCGTGTGATCTGGTGGAACCGCCAACACAAGACAATCGGTGTCCAACATCATGCAACCCAGCGCAGGATCGTTAACCCTACCTTCAACGAATGCGAAATCTAACTCGAAATTACGCAGCATTGCATATAGATTACTTGATGTGTTCGTGATGATTTTCAGACTTAATTTATCAAATCGGTTCACATACGAAGCAAGTGCGTTTATAATAGCGCTGCTCTCAGCGGTATGTGTAATACCGACCGTCAATGAATGAATCTGTTCACGCTCGCTCTTTAGCGTTTGTTCAAGATTGCGTTGAAGAGCGACCATGCTTCTTGCAAAATGAACAACGATCTCGCCCTCGTGTGTGAGTTGAAGGCGATTATGTGAATGATCAAAAATCTGCACGCCGAGTGAGCTTTCGATCTGCCGAATGTGCTGGCTGACTGCCGGTTGTGACAATGAAAGAACAGCAGCTGCTTTGGTATAGCTGCCCATTTCGACAACCTTCAAGAGAGTAATAATACGAACATCTATCAATTTTTCTTCCTCCGTAATACTATCATATCCCTTTTTCATTTATAATGCAACGAACTGCTGTATACAAATACTCTTATCTGCTTTTTGACTTCGCGGTGTCGCTGCGGATTAATCGGGATCTATAAGGTCAAAATCAGAATCTGATAAACGAGAAAAGCAGATATCTACACAACCATACTCTGTCAAACCGGCTTTCAGTTCCAGTGGAATCTCATCTGAATTCAATTCGATCAAAAAGCGGCGAACAGACATACCGTTATAGTCACTTCCGTATAGAAATCGATAGCGACGAGTATAGCGCGAAAGTAATGAAAAAACGGATTTATCGGGTAGATGGCAATCGGAACAATTGCATCGGTAATACAGATAACGCATTTTGGCTGAACGGCGGTCGATTCGACGGTATAACAAAGCAAGTACAATTAAGAGACATATGGACACAGCTAAACAGCAAATTGGGAGGGCAAGGGATTTAAGCATGGGTAAGCTCCTTTAGATATATGATAGGGGAACTTGAGCATAGGCGGCGGCAAGGCGTTTGCGAATAAATGCTGTATACATTACATTGGCGACGACGCAGCATATTAAGTCGGCAATTGGCGTAGCCATAACGATACCGTAGACAGGTAGCATAAGGCTGATAATAAACATCAGCGGAATATCAACAATGCCCTTTCGAAGAATTGCAAGCAGGAAAGATTTTCCTCCGTCGCCTGTCGCTTGGAAGAACGAAATCAACACATATGCGCTGGCAGAGAATGGGCCGCCAATGCAAAGAATTCGCAGAAATATGATGCCGAATTCAAGTGATACAGACTCCGAATGAATAAAAATCCCAATCAAAGGTCTTGCAAACAGTAAACTGACGATCATGCATAGCAAGGCGGTTACAACCGCTATGAAATGTGAAGTGCGCACACAATCTCGCATTCGGTTAATATTCTTGGAGGCATAGTTATAGCCGATCAGAGGCAGAGAACCCTGGGCAATACCGCGCACAATGCAGTGCGCCAGCATATTGACCTTTTTAGCGACACCGATGCCTGTTTGCGCCGAGAGCCCAGACAAGGACATTAACTTGTCAAGGATCGCATAGGAAATGTTTTCAAACAACGTCATGATGAATGCCGGTAATCCAGCCGTCAGGATCCTTACGGGGATTCTGTTGGACAGCATTGCCTTTGTTGGAACAAATCTGAGAACTGTATGCTTTCGGATGCAGATCAATATAATTATGAAATATAGCAACGATATCATGTTTGCAAGCGTCGTAGCGATCGCGGCACCGAGTGCCTCATTCCCCGCTGGCAGAAGAACGAACATAAACAGCGGATCAAAAACAATATTCAACACACCGCCGAGCGCAATTCCAACAGCGGCATGAACGGACCGCCCTTCGGAACGAATCAAGTGGGACAGCAACACGCCGGTTGCCGTTACGATCCCGCCGGCAACAACCGTACACAGCATATAAGCGACAGCGTTGTTGTGTACCGCAGGATTGGTTCCGCCGAGAAGATCGACAAACCAATCGATGCTGATCCAAGCAAAGGCAGAGTAGAACAGTGTCATACCAATACAGCCCCACAGGGCGAACGCCGATGCCATATGTGCTTGAGTACGGTTTTCCGCGCCGAGTGCTCTGGCTATAACGCTTGCGCCGCCGACGCCGAACAAATTTGAGATTGCCGAAAGGAACATGAAAGATGGCATACATACCGTTACAGCAGTCATCATAGCATCATTGCCGGTAAGACCAACAAAAAAAGTATCTGCCATATTATATATGACAAGGATAATCTGCCCAATGACGGTAGGGAAGGCCAGACGAAAGATGGCTTTTGTCACGCTACAGGTTTCAAAAAGTTCTTTTTCGTTTCGCATTTCGTGCCTTGCCTCCGTGAAGATTTGTTTGTTTTGAGATGTTGCACTTATTGTAATGGGCAGCCCCTGATAATGCAAATCAGGATTCTGAAGAGCGTCATAAGTTTTTATTATTGAATATGAGAGGAGTTGTCAAGAATACGATAAAAGCAGTAATAATGAATGATTTACCCTATCACAATTTGTAATAGGCTATAAAGAAAATCAAATACGCGCTGACTACGGCAATAGGTTCCGAGCGGCTGGTCCGATATAACTACTATACATAGGCACGGAGACGCGGCACTATGCGTTCACGGACCACACAAGAGGATAGCAAAGTAGGCGCGTCGGCAGGAAAGAGACAATACGAATCATCTTGTCCGCAGAAGACACGACGAGCCGGAACGGTGATCCCGTTTACGCTTTCCTGCTGTCTCTATTATTAGTTCAATGTTGCTTTTGCCTGTTCAGCGCACTCCATGAATCGTTCTATCACGCTCCACTGGTAGGAGCTTTCTTTGTAACCAAATCGGATCGGGTATTCGGATATCTTTCCCAGGGAAAAAGCATCATAGAGCTTTTTTGCTTTTCGGTCAACATCGCTTGTACGATGTTTTTCGGACAAAAGCACCCTCCAACGCCATTGACGCAAAGCTTTAGCCTGCCTCTTTTTCCCCATGATGTAGAGCAACCCTTCAAAAGCGTAGCCAACTTGGCCACATTTTTCATCGTTCCAGATTATAGGTGCGAGATCGTTGTTTTTGCTGTTCCTTGACTGGGTGCTTGAGCGCATACTCTGCCCGGAGCTCCGCTTTGAGAAGGTTTAACAGGCGGGGTGTGTCTCGCTGGATGCGTTGGAGGCGCTTGATCCGCTGGCGCAGGGGCTGGATCTGGCGGGTGATCTCGGCCCGGTCCTGGCGGTTCTCGGCCAGGACCTGGGGATCGGTCTTGTGTCGGATGCGGTTGCGGACTTTGTTACGCTGCTGGTCCAGGGCGGTGATCTGGGCTTCGGTGCGCTGGATCTCCTTGCCTATGTCGTCGATGGAGTGGAGCCCGTTGTCCTTGAGGAACCGGTAGTCGGCATGGAACTGCGCCACGTTCTGGGGCTCGTGGCGCAGCTCCGCCGTCAGGATGACCTCTTTGGTGAAATGAGTTGCCAGCTCGATCAGGGCCAGCAGTATTGCCAGGATGGCGTCGGCCAGGATCACCGCCGTATCGTGGGTGTGGTTGGCCTCATAGATCAGTTCGTCCATGATCTTCTCCACGGGGGACCGGGTATCGTTCTTCGGCTGGTGGTGTGGGCGGGACCGTTCCTTGTATGCCTGAGACAGCGGCATCCGGGAGATGCGGGTATGCTCCATCTCCATCACGACCTGTAGGAGCACCCCGCTTTTGCTGATATGGGGCCTGTGATCCTGGACCCGATAGCGGAATTCCGGGTCCGCCTCGTTCCGGTCCCATTGCTCATACATGACTTCATCCGTAAAGCCCAAACGGTTCAAACGCACCGCTCGTTGCCAGTTCTCGGCTTTCACGGACATGCGGACGGGGTCGATGGAATAGCCCTTGGCTTCCAATTGCCGGATAAACGTATCCCAGTCTATGCTATATCGTAGGCAGTAGTCGATGTCTTGTTTCAACTGCTCCCGGTGGGTGGGCTTGCCGTCTCGCTGGCTCTTCCAGTAAGCCTGTCGACTCTGGCCGCCGTAGAAGGGGGCGTCGATCAGGACAGAGAGTCCGCGTTCCTTGCAGATGGCGTCCGAGATCTCCCGCAGGTCATGGTGCTGCTCTATGCTGTTCCTGTACTTGTGCCCGTCCCGGAAGGAGACGGAGTTCACTATAAAATGATTGTGCAGATTATCCGTATTCAGGTGGGTGGTGACCAAGACCTGGAAATCCTTGCCCCACATGCGGCGGGCGGTCTCCAGGCCGATCTCATGGGCCTGCTCCGGCGTGACCTCGCCGGTTTTGAAGGACTGATACCCGTGATACGCAACAACCTTGCCGCGCTCACCGTATTTTCGCTTGACCGCCATCATCTCCTCATACGCAAATGCCGCCGAACAATTGACGCCGGAAACATATTTCTTTTCGTCGGTCTTCTCCGGCGACGCGGCAAAGCCGCGTATACGAACGGACGCTGCGCGCCCGTTCTCGCTGCCCCGGCCGCGGACATAAAAATGACCTCCCGTAGCGGCGATCCGATTCGAACGGATGACAGGTCGGGTATGAAGGGCAGAAATGTGATTGCCGAAAAAACCCGTAAATACGCAAAAAGCACCTAAATACCTGAGGTTTCGGCGTTTTTCATTTGGTTCAATCCGTTCAAAAAGTCATAGAAAAACAATCGTTTATGATCAGAGTGTTGTCAAAAATGTTGTCAGTTTCTCGTGTTCAGGCATTTGTTTTGAGTAGAAAGCAAATGAAGAAACCGGCTGTTAATGAAAAAAGCGCAAGCCCAATATTGCTTGCATCAATGTGACGTTTTCACCCGGAATCGAATTGCTCTTTTTGGTAATATACCACAATATCTTGTTATAAGCAATTCAGTTCTGTACTACATATGGAATATTTGATCCAATATGTCCATAGAAAAAAGATAAACTGTGTCCACTTCGTGTCCCGAATGCCGGGGTTGTTTTTCATATGATCATCCAAAGTAGATCAGACACGGAACGGGGAGATTCTGCTTACCGCAAACCGCAGTATTCCAGACTTTTGTTCCAAAGCTCATCCCTGTTCCCTTCGCTGTAGGAAAGCTCGGACGATTTCTTTATGCTCGTGCTCCTGTCAAA
This sequence comes from Clostridia bacterium, assembly GCA_017430145.1. Taxonomy (GTDB): domain Bacteria; phylum Bacillota; class Clostridia; order Oscillospirales; family Acutalibacteraceae; genus RUG806. Next base: position 7,246 of record JAFRNP010000097.1, on the reverse strand, counting down.
GTACTGTCCGGATACGCCGTCAAACCGGCTGTCCACGGCGATCTGCGCCAGCGCGTCGGAAGACGTCCCCAGCTCTCCGTAGCGATCCGGCATGGTGGTCTTTACAACCAGCGCTCTTGCCTTGTCCGTATGTCCGCCGGAGAAGTTGGTCGCTGCCATAAAGCCGGGATTGAAAGAGTTGACGGATATTGACGAGCCCTGCTTCTTCAGCAACTCATCCAGTTTCAGCGTAAAATAGATCGCGCAAAGCTTGGAATAGGAATACCGCCGCCGATCTATCATCGCCTCATGCGCCAGATATCCCACGCCCTTCCACTCGATGCCTCCGGGCGGGTTGTGCATATCGCTGCTTACGTTAATAATTCGTCCGTTCGGCGCCATATGCGGAAGGAGTAGCTGCGTCAGCAGAAAATGCCCCAGATAGTTGGTGGCAAAGACAACCTCAAAGCCTTCCTCCGTCGTTCCGCTGTCACGCATGGGAGAGATCCCGGCGTTGTTGATCAGCACGTCCACCGTGCCGTATGCTTTTATGTAATTGTTCGCAAATTCTCTTACGGAGGACAGGAGAGAGGTATCGAGCCGCAGAGTTTCAACCGCATCATTCCCCGTCGCGGCAATGATATCCGCTTTTGCCTGCGCCGCCTTTGCATCATTCCTGCAGGCAAGGATCACTCTGTATTCCTTGCTTGCGGCGATCTTCTTTGCCGTTTCAAATCCGAGACCGGAGTTGGCTCCGGTGATGACAACAGTTTTCACGTTTTACCATCCTTTCTGCAACAGCGCTGCAGGAAATCGTCCCTCAGCGCTGTTCACATATACGACTCGATCGGGCCGGACGCGGTTCGTGCGGCGAAAAGCGCCCGCTGGATCTGCGCTGCCCGCGCCGGCGTCAATACGCTGTGCGATGCGTCCCTCTATCGGAATCCGGATTGCATCCTGTCCAATTCCTGCGGCGCGTACGGCGTCACGGTTGCGGAGCACACCGTCATGCTGCTGCGGCGGCGGCGGCAGCCGGAAAACGACGCCGCCCTCCGCGCGGGCGGGTGGAAGCCGGAACAGAAACAGATTATGACGGTATCCGGCAGCCGGATCACCGTGCTCGGGACGGGTGATCTCGGCAGCCGCTTTGCAGAGCGGATCCGTGCGTTCCATCCGAAAAAGCTGCTCGGCGTCCGCAAAAATCCGGAAAAAGAAAATCCGCTGTTCGATGAAATCCGCGGAATTTCCGAGCTCGAACAAGTTCTGCCGGAGACGGATATCCTCGTAATGTGCCTCCCGGACACCAAAGAAACGGCCGGACTGATGTCCGCCGAGCGGATCGCGCTGCTTCCGAAGGAGAGCTGTCTCATCAACGTCGGTCGCGGCACCGCTGTGGACCAGTCCGCTCTTTTGAGCGCACTGTCTTCAGGGCGGCTCAACGGCGCAGCGCTGGATGTCGTCGATCCGGAACCGCCCGCGTCGGATGATCCGGTTCGGCACACCGACAGCCTGATCCTCACGCCGCACGTCGCAGGAAACACCAATAATCGCCTTTCGATAGACAACCTGATCGATCTATTCTGCGCCGAGTTCGAGCGCTACGTTTCCGGCAAACCGCTTCTGCATCGGATCGACCGCAAAAGAGGGTACTGACGCCATATTTGAATGCGGGAAAACAGACAAAACGCGGAGGGTATACGCGTGTAATCCCGTGATTTCCGGACAGATTGAACCAAAAGAAAAACGCCGAAAACCCGGGCATTCTGCCGCTTATCGCAAAACTGCCGGGATTTTTGGCAGTTTTGCGCTTTACAGCCGACCTGCCGTCACTTAAGGGGAACGTTATCTTTCGACGGGCCAGACGCCGGAAGGCCAATCCGCGCCGCCGGAGAGGGCGTCGTAGGTATCAATCACCACGACCGTGTCCGCGTCGACGCGCCGCATGACAAACCGCATATGGTCCTCCGGGATGGCGACGCAGCCGCCGGTATACGGCTTGACCGGACCGAAGCAGTGCAGAAAGATCGCGGAGCCGAGACCCGGCGTGCCTTCTTCGTTGTAACTGATGTTCAGACAGTACCGGTAGTGATAGACGTAGTCGATGATATGCTCGGAGTCGCCGCTTTCGATATCGAGACCCGGCAGATCTTTGAGATCGACGAGCTCGTTATAGCGGTACCCCTCGCGCGGATCGCCCGACCAATAGGTATCGTTGTCCACCTTGACGTAGGGGATCAATGAGCCCGGATCGTCGGCAATGCCGAAGGCCCGATTGAAGCGAAACACGCCGACCGGCGTCTTGGCGTCGCCCTCGCGCGTTTTGCCGAGACCGTTCCTGCCGATGAAGCCCGGCGTCGTCATGACCATGTGCCAGCTTCCGTCGCTCTGCTTTTCGTGCAGCGAGATCCACGCGTCCGTCGCGTCCTCCGATAACGCCGCGACGACAAAGATCTGCTTTGCGTCCTTCGCGGCTTCCAGCATCGCGACCCACGCCGGCGAAGCGACGTCGATCCCCTGATACTCCGCGGTATTCGCTGCCTGCCTGGCGCATCCGATCAGCAAAAGACAAAGAAACAGGCACGCCGCGAGAAAACAAACGGTTCTTTTCATACGATACTCCTGTGTACGGTTTCCGATTCGTATTTCTTTCCGAAGACCCCTTCGGACGTAACGAACGTATATCACAACCCGTCCAACAAATGTCCAACAGCCGCGTAGATTTCGATTCAATACATGGAAATCCGGCAAAATGTGTTGGACATTTGTTGGACAGGATTTGTTATATTATAATGATTTTATAAGGAATCCGGGAAAGGAATAAAAATGAGGAACAAACGAATTGCAATCCTTCTCATTTGCGCGCTGCTGATCGGCACGGGGCTTTTCGGCTGCGCAAAGGCCGAACCGCAGCGGATCGGCATCGTTTCGGCGATGGACAACGAGGTCGCGCTGCTGCTGAAAGAGGCGAAGATCGACCGCGTGGACACCTTCGGCGGCGTGGATTTTCACGTGGGAACGCTGCAGGGACAGCCGGTCGTGATCATGCGCTCCGGCATCGGCAAGGTGCTTTCCGCATCCGCGCTGACGGCAATGCTGAACCGCTATTCGATCTCCGAGGTGATCTTCACCGGCATTGCGGGCGGCGTCGGCGACGAAACGCGGGTGCTCGATCAGGTGATTGCCACGCGCCTCGTGCAGCATGATTACGGCACGATGACGAACGACGGCTTTGTGTGGGCGAACGGCGTGACCGACGGGGAAGCGGGCGAAAAGGATTACTATTTCTGCGATTCCGCTCTTGTGGATCTTGCGTACAATTGCGCCGTCGAGGTGATCGGAAAGGAGCACGTCTTCAAGGGTACGATCGCGACCGGCGATCAGTTTGTCGCGTCCGAAGCATACGTGAAGACGCTGCAAACGCAGTTCGACGCCATCGCCTGCGAAATGGAGGGGGCTTCGATCGCGGCGGTCTGCACGCAGTATCGGGTCCCGTTCGTGGTGATCCGCTGCATGTCGGACAAGGCGGACGGCAACGCGCACGACAGCGTGGAAAATATGGGCGATCTTGCCGCGGACAATTCAAGCCGGATCGTCATGCGGATGCTCGACGCCATGGGTCGGTAAACCCGAAGCCTGCGCACAAAACAGGCGGTCGGCATACGAATACGCGATTAACAGGAGGCAGCCAATGAAACAGAAAAAGAAATCGGATGCTTTGTGCATCAACAGGATCCGGTGCATCCTTGCGATCATCGCTTGCTCGTTGCTCTGCATTCTGGTCTTTTTTGGAGTGTGCATCCAATTACTGGATGAACCGAACCCCGAGATCCAGGAGGTCGGATGGAAAACCTATCACCTTTTTACGATCCTGTCAAACATGCTGATGGCCGGGGCGACCGCGATGTGTATTCCGTACGCGGTGGACGGCTTGCGCAATCATAATTATCACCTGCCGCGGTGGTACGTTGACCTGATGTTTACGGGAACCGTCGGCGTTGCCGTGACGTTTTTGGTCGCGGCTGCGGTTCTTTCGCCCGCGGCGGGCTTTTACCGCGTGATGATCTGGAAAAACAACCTGTATCTGCATACGATCTGCCCGCTGCTGTCCATCCTGCTGTTTCTCTTTGTCAATTCCGACCATAAGATCCGGTTCGGAAGCACCTTTATCGCGGTGATTCCCGTCACGGCATACGCGCTGGTTTATCTTGTCATGGTGTTTGTGATCGGCGAAGACGCGGGCGGATGGAGAGACCATTACCAGATCCGGACCATCGCGGATCATCTGCCGCTGCCGGTCATCCTGCTTCTCATGTGCGGCATTAGCTTCGGACTGGCGACGCTTCTGCGCGTCATCCATAACGCGATCCACAGCCGCAGAAAGGCCGATCTGGAACGATACTACCAGACGGCGGACGCCTTTGACCGTCCGGATATTCACTCTGCGATCAAAGCGCTGGCAGATACGGATCGCCTTCATGATACGGACGGTGAATTGATCGTGCCGCGCCGTATTCTGAACATGATGGAGAAAAAATACAAGAGCGGCCTTTCCGCCGGGGAACTGTGCGATCTGTATATCAAGGCGTTTTACTGCGAAGAACCGGAGAAAGATCATGAGCAGTGAGTATACGTATTACAGAGACGGCTTTTTCGGATACGGACCAGACGGGACCTTCCGCGCCTACACGCTGATGCACTTTATGCCGATCCTCGTTACCGTCGGGCTGTTGATCCTCGTATGGTACGGGAGACGTCGGCTGAGAGAATGGAAGGGAGAGACCCATCTTCGGTTTCTTCTTTCGTTTGCCATGTTTGTGATGGAGTTCAGCTATTTCTGCTGGCTGCTGTACGTCGGGGACGACAGCGGGAAAAACCTGATGATGGCAAAGCTTCCCCTCCACGTCTGCGATATGGGATTGATCTGCTGTATGTTTATGGTGCCGTCAAAAAATCGCACGCTTTTCGGCATCAATTTCTTCATTACCCTGTTCGGCGCAACACTTTCCTGTATCGTTCCGCAGACGGTGCTGACAAACGTCGGTCCTATGCACTATCGGTATTACCAGTTTTTCGGCGAACACCTGATCCCCATTTTCGGAACGGTTTATATGATGACGGTTCATGGAATGAGACCGCGTTACCGGGATATCTGGATCAGCGTCGGCGTTCTTTCGGCAATGCTCGTTCCGAGCCTTGCGCTGAACGAAGCTTACCCCGGTTCGGACTATCTGTTTTTGAAGCTGGATCTGCCGCTGCTTCCGGACGATCAGTATCTGCGGGCCGGGATCTACGCGGTGCTGATCACCGCCGTATTCCATGTGATGTGGCTTCTCTGGCGGCTGTATCTGCGCGGCAGAGAAAAAAGAGCGGGAGGGAACCGTAAAGCGAGACGATCGGGGATACCGGAAACAGATTCTTGAAGCCGGAGGATGGCAGGTTTGATGAAACAAAAAACGAAGCGTAAAGGATTGGCGGTTCTCTGCATCGCGGCAGGTCTGTTCCTGCTGCTCGGCTGCGCAAAACCCGGCAGCGAGCCGATCACCTCGCTGGAACAGTTGGGTGAGGCGGGCAGAAAGATCGGCGTGCAGGGCGACATGATGGAGTTTGACATGCTGAAGCGCGATTACCCGAACGCCGAGGTTCTGGCTTACAACGATTGTACCGCGGCGTACGAGGACGTTGCAAAAGGTCGCCTCGACGCGTTCGTATACGCAAGGCGTGAAATGGAATTTGCGCTTGCGAACGGAACGAAAGGCGTTCGTCTTCTGGACGAAAATTACAGCGTTAATACCGTTGCGGTCGGCATTTCTCCGAAAGCGGCCGTCACGGACCTGCAGGGCAGGATCAACGCGTTTCTTGCGGAGTGCAGAGCGGACGGCACGCTCGACGATATGTATCTGAGATGGGTGATAAACGGCGACGAGACGATGCCGGACATTGCCGTGCCGGAGAATCCTTCGACGCACCTCAGAGTCGGCACCGCGGGTACAGCCTTGCCGTATTCCTACTTCGCCGGAACGGAGCTTGCGGGTTACGACATCGAGCTTGCGTACCGCTTTGCCGCGTGGCTCAATGCGGACGTGGAGTTTAAAATCTACGATTTCGGCGGCATCGTTGCGGCGGCACAGAGCGGCGACGTGGACTGCATTATGTCCAACCTCTATATCACGCCGGAGAAAGCGGAAGCGATCCCGTTTTCCGATCCGCTGTTCGACGTCGAGATCACGGCGATGGTGCGCGACGACGGCACAGCGCAAGGATCCGCAAGCGGCACGGTGCGTTGGCAGGACTATAACGGCAAAAAGCTCGGCGTGCTCGTGGGGCCTTTGATGGAGGACGCGGCAAAGGCATTCTTTCCCGACAGCGAATATCTGCTCTTCGACAGCTATCCGGACTGCGTGACCGCGCTTCTCGCCGGAAAGATCGACGGCTTTTTGGGCGACGAGCCGGGGGTGAAATCGATCCGCGCGGAGCAGCCCAAGGTCGATTACATTCATGAAAGCCTGACCGAAAACAACTACAGCTTTGCGTTTCGCAAGGACGATCAAAAAAGCGCCGCGCTCTGCAGGGAGTTCAACGCGTTTTTGAAAAAGTGCTGGGAAGACGGCACGATGGAGGAGCTCGACGTCTGGTTCGGCGTCGACGAAGCGAAAAAGACGGTCGATATGTCGGGCCTTTCCGGCGAAAACGGTACCATCCGGGTCGTCACGACGTCTACCGATATGCCGTGGTCGTACATCAAGGACGGCAAACACGTCGGCTACGACATCGATCTCGTCGTGCGCTTCTGCCGGGATCGCGGCTACGCTCTGGAGATCGGGGACGTGGACTTTGCGGGCAGGATCCCCGCGATCCAATCCGGCAAATACGATTTTACCACCGATATGAACGTGACGCCGGAGCGCATGGAGCAGGTGCTCTTTTCCGATCCGACCAGTCACGGCGGGATCGTGCTTGCGGTTCGCGCGTCCGATCTTGCGGCGTCGATCCAGCCTGAATCCGCGGCGGAATACAGCGAGTATTCCGACTTGAGCGGCAAAAGAGTATCCATGCTCACCGGCGCGCCGTTTGAGGAGCTAGTACGCAGCAAGGTACCGGATGTGGGAGAGTTTTCTTATTTCAACAGCGCCCCAGATACGATCCTGGCTCTGAAATCCGGGAAGACGGATGCGTTTTTGACCAATAACGCGGTGGGGGCATTGGCTGTGAATCGAAACCCCGAGCTTGCGCTGTTTCCGCAGGACCTGGACACCAGCGCTTTCGGCAT
>JAFRNP010000096.1 GCA_017430145.1 Clostridia bacterium | reverse complement strand
TGGGGCCGACGACGCCCGTCAGCCCCTGCCCGAAGGTCAGGACCGTTTTATCGGGGAAGGACTTGAAGCCCTGCAATTCCAATGCTTTTAAGTACATGCTTTCTTTTCCTTAATTATATATATTCGCTGTTATATCCGTTCGCTCTCCGGCCGTAACCGGCAGTTACCGGATGCCCATGAGCCGCAGCGCTTCCTTTGCCGCCGCCTGCTCTGCCTTCTTTTTTGAATGCCCCTCGCCCGTGGCGATACAGTTGGAGTTCAGGTATACCTCCACCGTAAAGGTCTTGTCGTGGTCCGGGCCCGCCTCGGCGGCGAGCACGTAGGAGAGATGCTCGTCCGGATTTTTCTGGATGACCTCCTGCAGCAGGGTCTTGTAATCGGTGGCGGCAGAAACGTCCGTGGCGATATTTGTAATGAACCGCAGCACGAAGCGCCGCGCCTCCTCCATGCCGCCGTCCAGGTAGATGGCGGCGATCACCGACTCAAAGGCGTCGGAGAGGATGCTGGGCCGGTCCGCGCCGCCGGTATTCTGCTCGCCCTTGCCCAGCAGCAGGTAACCGCCCAGGTCCAGCTCTCTGGCAAAGCCCGCCAGCGCCCGCTCGCACACGGCGTTGGCGCGCAGCTTGGTCAGCTCCCCTTCGGGCGTTTTCCGGAGCGTTTTGAACAGGTATTCCGCCGTGATAAAGCCCAGCACCGAGTCGCCCAGGAATTCCAGCCGCTCGTTGTCCTTGCCGGGCAGCCGCTCGTTGGCAAAGGACGAATGCGTCAGCGCCTGCCGCAGCAGCTCTTTATTATGAAACGTATACCCCAGTTTTTTCTCAAGCTCTTTCATTTTGATCCCGTTCTCCGTTTATTCCCGCGTCTCCCGCAGGCTCTCTTCCAGCGCCTTCAGCGCCCTGTCGGCAAGAAAGGCGTATCGGAGCCGTTTGTCGCGGATGCGCGTTTCGGGTGCCGGCAGCAGCCCCATCGCCGCGCCCATAGGCTGAAAGCTTTTTATGCTCTCGTCCGCGATATACCGCGCAAGCGCCCCGGTCATGGTCTCAGCCGGGGGGACGTACAGCGGTTTGCCCGCCAGCACGTTTGCCGCGTTGATCCCGGCGAGAATGCCGGAGGCAGCGCTTTCCATATAGCCTTCCACGCCCGTGATCTGCCCGGCAAAAAACAGCGTGGGGCGTTTGATCGTCTGAAAGGCGGCGTTAAGCAGCCCCGGGGAATGCAGGAACGAATTGCGGTGCATGACGCCGTAGCGCACGAATTCCGCGCCCGCAAGCGCCGGGATCATCCCGAACACCCGCTTCTGCTCGCCGAATTTCAGGTTCGTCTGAAAACCGACCAGATTGTACATGGTGCCTTCGCTGTTCTCGCTGCGCAGCTGCAGGACCGCCCAGGGCCGGTGCCCGGTGGCGGGGTCCACAAGGCCCACGGGCTTCATGGGGCCGAAGCGGATCGTGTTTTCCCCGCGCCGCGCCATGATCTCGATGGGCATGCAGCCTTCGTATACGTCGCGCCGCTCGTCAAAGGCGTGCTGCGGCGCGCGCTCGGCGGACACAAGCGCCTCGTAAAACGCCTCGTATTCCGCCTTGTTCATCGGGCAGTTGATATAGTCGTCCCCGCCCTTTTCGTAGCGGGACTGCCGGAACGCCCGGGACATATCGATACTGTCGGCGGTCACGATGGGCGCCGCCGCGTCAAAAAAGTGGAGCCGTTCGCCGCACACCTCTTCGATGGATCCGCTCAGCGCCTCGCTCGCCAGCGGCCCCGCCGCCACGATCACGACGCCCGTTTCGGGGATCGCGGTCACTTCCTCCCGCACCACCTCGATGTTCGGCTCGTTTTCGACCGTTTCGCTCACTTTGGCGCTGAACGCGTCGCGGTCCACCGCAAGCGCGCCGCCCGCAGGCACCGCCGTCGCCTTTGCGGCGGGCACGGTCACGGAGCCGAGCAGCTCCATTTCGGCCTTTAAGAGCCCTGCGGCGGAATCGACACGCGCGGCCTTGAAAGAATTGGAACAGACCAGCTCGCACAGCGCCGGGGACTTATGGGCGGGGGAAAACCTGCCGGGCTTCATCTCATACAGCCGCACGTGCACCCCGCGCCTTGCAAGCTGCATTGCGGCCTCAACGCCTGCGAACCCGCCGCCGATGACGGTTGCGTCCAAATCTGCTCACCCCCTGAAAACAAAATATCAAAGTAAAAAAGTATGAAAGTAAGAAATATGGAAGGGCTGCGCCCTTGATTATAATGGAGGGAAAAAAAGCGGAAAACCGTCAGGGATCAGGAATGATTTCACTCGCCTTATGCGGCTTTTTATAGATGGCGTTCAAAATAAAGCAAGTACCTTCTGCGATCAACGCCGCGCTGCGCGGCGTTCCGCATTTATTACTTTATTACTTTATTACTTTCTTACTTTTAATCCCATCTTCCGTCTTCCCTTACCCCTCGTTCTCTTTCTTATTTCCCGTTGCCGAATAGCCGCAGTTCTCGTCCAGGCATTTGAGTTTGTTGCCTCTGGAACGGAACAGGGTCTTGCCGCATTTGGGGCAGGTCTCCGCGGTCGGGGTATCCCAGGTCATAAACCTGCAGTCCGGGTAATTGGAGCAGCCGTAGAACACGCGCCCGTGGCGGGTCTTTTTGCTCACGCAGTCCCCGCCGCACACCGGGCACTTGCCTTCGGTGGGTTTCACGAAGGGCTTCGTGCACTGGCAGGCGGGATAATTGGGACAGGCAAGGAATTTGCCGTACCGGCTGACCTTGACCACCATCATCGCGCCGCATTTTTCGCAGGGGATGTCGGTCACGTCCTCGGCCAGCTGGATCTTCACGCCCTCCATGGAGCTCTTTGCCTTTTTGAGCGTCTCCTCAAACTCATCGTAGAAGCTGTGCAGCATTTTGACGTAATCGTAGCCGCCCGCCTCGATCTTATCAAGGTCCGCTTCCATGCCGGCGGTAAACTTCGTATTGACGATCTTCGGGAATTTTTCTTCCAGCAGGTGGGTGATGGCGACGCCCAGCTCCGTAGGCGCCAAAGACTTTTTGGACTGCCTGGTCACGTATTCCCTGTCTACGATCGTGGACAGGATCGTGGCGTAGGTGCTGGGTCTGCCGACGCCCGTCTCCTCCAGCATTTTGATCAGCGACGCCTCGGTATAGCGCTGGGGCGGCTGGGTGAAATGCTGTTCGGGGTTCAGGTCCCTGAGCTTGATGCGGTTGCCGTCCTTCATCTCCGGCAGCGCCGCGCCCGCCTCCTCGGCGGCGTCGTCGTAAAGCGCCGTGTAGCCGTCAAAACGCACCGAATAGCCGCTGGCGGCAAACAGGATATATCCGTCGCGGCCCTCCTGCTCGGCGATGATCTCCGCTTTGACGGTATCCTGTACGCTGTTCGCCATCAGGCTTGCGATGAACCGCCGCCAGATCAGCGTATACAGCCGGTGCTGTTCGCCGGTCAGGGAGGATTTGACCGCTTCGGGGGTCAGCGACACGGTGGTGGGACGGATGGCCTCGTGCCCGTCCTGGGCGTTCGCCTTGCTTTTATAGTAGCGGGGCTTTTCGGGCAGGTACCGCTCGCCGTACTGCTCCCGGATATAGGCGTTGCCGTCGGCGCGGGATTCCTCGCTGATGCGTAAAGAGTCGGTACGCATATAGGTGATCAGGCCCACGCTGCCGACGCCTTCCACTTCCACGCCCTCGTACAGCTCCTGCGCGATGCGCATGGTGCGCTTCGCCGTAAAGCCCAATTGCTTGGACGCCTCCTGCTGCAGGGTGGAGGTGATGAACGGCGGCGCGGGGGTGCGGCTGCGCACGCCCTTTTTCACGCTTTTGACGCTGTAGGCGGCGTCTTCAAGCCGCGCTAAGATCGCGTTGGTCTCTTCCTCATTGTGCAGGTCGATCTTCCCGTTCTCGTCGCCGACGAATTCCGCCTTGATCTGCCGTTTCGCGGGCGGCGCGTACATCACGGCGCCGATGGTCCAGTACTCCTCGGGCTTGAACGCCGCGATCTCCTCCTCCCGGTCCACGATCAGCCTGAGCGCCACGCTCTGCACGCGCCCGGCGGAGAGTCCCCGGCGGATCTTTTGGGAGATAAACGGGCTCAGCTTATAGCCGACCAGCCGGTCCAGGATCCGGCGCGCCTGCTGGGCGTTGACCAGGTCCACGTCGATCTCGGAGGGGTTCGCGATCCCCGCCAGTACCGAGCGCTTGTTGATCTCGTTGAATTTGACGCGGTTCTTCTGGTTCAGATCCAGCCCCAGCAGCGTCGCCAGGTGCCAGGAGATCGCCTCGCCCTCCCGGTCCGGGTCGGTGGCAAGAAACACCCGGTCGCTCTTTGCGGCGGCGTCGCGCAGTTCCTGCAGCAGCTTCTCCTTTCCCTTGATGACCGTATAGGCAGGCTCAAAATCATGGTTGACGTCCACGCTCAGCTTCGTGGGAAAAAGGTCCCGGATGTGCCCCATGGAGGCCTTCACTTCAAATCCGCTGCCGAGATATTTGCGGATGGTCTTCGCCTTTGCAGGCGACTCAACGATTACCAAAGAATGCATGTTCTTCCCTTTCTGTTCTGTTAGTGAAACGGACGCGGGCCCGGACGCACCTGTATTTGCGCGGTATCGCCTCAATGCGGCGCCGCCGTCCAGTAATTCCCGTAATGTTCCAACGCGTACCCCATGACGAGCAGTTTCATCAGGGTCGCAAGCACCTTGCCCACCGGCTGTCCGCTTTCGCTGACGACCGTGTTCGCGTGCTTTTTTTCTTCGACGCTCAAAAGCGCGTAGATCGCCTGCTCCTCCTCTGAGAACCCCGCGCCGAGCGCCTGCTTTTCACGCGGCGCCTTTGCCGGCGTCGCCTCCTGCGCTGCAGCGTCCGGCGCCGCAGCGTTTGCTGCCGTTTTTGCGGCAGAGGCCGTCTCCCGCCGGGCGGGCGGCTTATCGGCTTTTTTGCGGGGCTTTGCCGCCTTCCCCTCGATGGCGGCGGCGGTCCCGCCGGTCACGCGGCTGTAGATCCATTCCGCCTCCGAAACGCTTACCTCATAATGCAGCGCGTAGCGCGCCAGCGGCATGCTCTCCGGGCAGCGGTAGCGGTCCGCGTCGTCTTCGGCGGCCAAAAGGTCCCTTGCGCAGAACGAAAAGTTCTTTTCCACCAGCTTCGGCAGCGGCTCCAACCGGCACAGCGCCTCGGCGGCGGTGTGGATCGGGGTCGCGCCCCGCGCCTCCAGCGCGCGCCCGCCGGGGGAATCGCAGATCTCCCGCGCCGGGATAAAAATACGCTTTCCCTGCTTTTCGGCATACTCCGCGGAGACCATGGAGCCGCCGCGCTCGTCGGATTCGATCACCGCCAGCGCCGCGCCGACGCCGACCAGGATCCGGTTTCTTTTCGGAAAGGTATAGCGGGTGGGCGCCTCAAAGGGGTTCAGCTCCGTGAGCAGCACGCCGTGCCGCCGCACCCGGCGGCGCAAGAGCGTGCGCTCCGGCAGATAGTTATACCCGAAGCCGTTGCCCAGCACCCCTATAACGGCGCCGTCGTGGTCCAGCGCGCCCTCAAGGCCCGCGGAATCCACGCCCACGGCGCAGCCGCTGACCGTGACCGTGCCGCTTTCGGCGGCGGCGGCGCCGAGCCGGTAGGCAACGTCAAGCCCCCCGGCGGAGGCGCTGCGCGTGCCGACGATCGAAAGCGCAGGCGCATTTTTCAGCACCGAAGGGTCGCCGTCGGCGTACAGCACCATCGGGAAATCCGGGATCTTCCGCAGCAGGCGCGGATAAAACTCGGATTCGGGCGTCAGGATCTGCCAGCCCATCTCGAGACAGACGGCAAGGATCTCCTGCGCCTTTGCGGTATAGTCAAACTGCAGTTTTTCGATCTGCGCCTCGCGCAGATGCAGCTCCTGCTTCAGATACGCCGGGTCTGCTTCCAGCACCCCGCCCGGGGAGCGGAAATACCGCGCGGCGGCCACCGCGGCGGCGGACCCGCCGATTGCCAGATGCAGACGCAGCCAGTCGAGGATGGGAGAGATAAGATGT
>JAFRNP010000095.1 GCA_017430145.1 Clostridia bacterium | reverse complement strand
CCGGGCGGCGGCCCCGGCGGCGGCCCCGGCGGCTGCGCCTGCCCGGGTACGGCCCCTTGCGGGTCGTTTGCGCCCGGCCGGTTTTTCCCGCCGAACAACTGGCCCGCCAGCGTCTGTATTTTCTGAAGATCCTCCGGCTGAAGGCCGGCAAGCAAAGACTGCATATCCATCGTTCTGTTTCGCGCAGAGACCGTCCGTCTCCGGCTCTCCCTTACTCCTTGCTGTCAAATTGTTTCATGAGCGCCCTTGCCGCGGGCGACTGCAAAAACGCCTCCATCGACTGCGGCGACGAAAGGATCTCCCCCAGGCGTTTACGCTGGGTATCCGTCAGACGCGCCTGCATCTCCTTTACCTTTTCGTCAGGGACCGCCTGTTCCCCGTTTGCAGCCAGCCGGCGCAGCGTTTCCCTTAAATCCCGGTCTTGCATTTTAGGTCCCCCTGTAGTATCATTGATTATACGGGGACGCAGATCGTTTCCGTCCCCGAAACATACTATGCAAAAAGAAAGGGATCCATGCATGAAAATACTGGTGCTGTCCGATTCCCACGGCAGCCTTTCAACGCTGGAGAAGGTCCTGATAAAGGAGTCGGACGCCGCCACCGTGGTCCATCTCGGCGACGGCGCGGACGAAATGCGCCTGATGCAGCCGCTCAACCCTGTAACGCCCGTCATCACCGTGCGCGGGAACTGTGATCCCCGGGACCCGGAGCGGAAAGAAGAACACATATGCACCCTCGCAGGCAAGCGGTTCTTTTTCTGCCACGGGCACACCTGCCACGTCAAAACCGGGCTTTACACCCTGTGGCTGAAGGGAAAACAGAACGACTGCGACGTCTGTCTGTACGGGCACACGCACCAGCAGCACTGCACGAAGGAGGACGGGATCCTGCTGTTTAACCCCGGCGCCGTCTGCCGGGGAGAATACGGCATTCTCACCGCTGACGAAAACGGCGTCAACGCCGTCCACAAAACGATATAAGAAAGGAAATGCGGCTGTTATCGCCTGCAGGGATACCGGTATGAGAACAAAGCTATGTATTGCCGCCAACGAACAGTTTGGCGTCCCGTTGAACGATCAGGCGGCGCTGATCGCCGACGCCGGTTTTGACGCGGTCTTTTACGGCTGGTCGCCGGCGCTGCATGAACATATACGAAGCGCGCGGCAGGCAGGGTTGGAGGTCCAATCCGTCCACGCGCCCTTCGGCGGCTGCGCCGATCTTTGGCTGGAAGACGGCGAAAAAGGGGAACGCGCCCTCCGGGAGCTTCTTATGTGCGCCGCCGACTGTGCGAAACACGAAGTCGGGCTGATGGTCTCCCACGCCTTTATCGGATTTGACAAGCCCCTTAAGCCGGACGAAAAGGCGCGTTTGCGCGGGCTCACACGGTACGGAAAGCTGGTCGCGCAGGCAGCGCGCCTTGGCGTTACCGTCGCGCTCGAAAACACCGAGGGGGACGCCTATCTCGATCTGCTGCTGCGCACCTTCGGAGAGGAAAAGAACGTCGGATTCTGCCTCGACACAGGGCACGAGATGTGCTACAACGGATCGCGGGATCTTTTGGCGGTTTACGGACAATACCTGATCGCCACGCATCTCAACGACAATCTGGGCGTAAAAGCAAAGGACGGCCGCATCACCTGGCACGACGACCTGCACCTGCTTCCCTTTGACGGGATCGCAGACTGGGAGCAGATCGCCCGCCGGCTGAAAAAAAACGGATTCACCGGTCCCCTGACCTTTGAGCTCAACACCCGTTCAAAACCGAACCGGCACGAAAACGACGCCTACGCCGCCATGCCGATCGAGCAGTATCTGGCTGCGGCCTACATGCGCGCCTGCAAGGTACGGGCCCTGTTTGAAAAAGCATGCACGCCCGGGAAGGCGCATACAGAGAAAAAGATCCTTCCGTTGTAAAAAAACACGGTATTCTTCTGTTGCAATTCTGAACAGAATATGATAGAATAAGAAAAAACGATAGGAGCAACCCAAATGGAACTGACGACTGTATTAGAGGAGGTCACGACCCTTCCGGCACTGGCGGATCCCAACGGGATCACAAGCGCTGCGACCTGGCTGAACACGACCTTCGAAAACCTTGACCATATGATTTTGCAGTTTTACCACAATCTGCATGAGACTTGCGGCAGACCGCTGGACCTCTTTGTGAACGTCTTTACGCGCCTGGGCGACGGCGGCATCTTTCTGATCTGCGTCGGGCTCATCCTGATCATGTTCCGTAAAAGCCGCAAGGTCGGCATGGGCATGGTCGGCGGCATCCTGATCGGCGCGATCTTTACGAACCTGACCATCAAAAACGTGGTGGCGCGCCCCCGTCCCTACGCGTATACGTTAGAATACCAGAACTGGTGGATCGCAGCCGGGCAGGTGCTCGAAAGCGAGTTCTCCTTCCCCTCCGGCCATACCACTGCCGCGATGGCGTCCATGACGCCGGTGTTCTTCTTCTGCAACAAGAAAAAGAGCTGGACAGCGTTTCTGTTCGTGATCGCCCTCGGCGCGTCGCGCAACTACCTGATGGTGCACTTCCCCTCCGATATTTTAGGCGGCATCATCGTGGGCGGCATCGCGGGCCTGATCGCTTACATCCTGCTGGAAGCCTTCTATGAAAAGCTTACGCAGCACGGCAGGCTCGGCAATTTCATCGGCACATCCGACGTGCGCAACATTTTCAAAAAGAAAGCGTAACTTACCGCGCTGTGGGAACCCTCTGTTTTCACAGCGCCTTTTTCTTTCCCTGCGATCCGCAGCTCTCCCCCTGCGCCCGCTCTGAAAACAAAAAAATCCCCGCTCATACAAGCGGGGACAATGTACGAAATGAACCGTTATTCTCCGTCGGCGGCAGCCTCAGCGGGAGCGTCCTTTTTCTCGAGCAGCTCTTTGATCTCAAGCAGCACGGAAAGCTCGGTATCCTCGGCTTCCTCTTCGGTCTCTTCCTCTTCCTTTTTGCGCATATCCTCAAACTTTTTCTTGGCGTTCATGATGATGCGAAGGACAATGAAGATCGAAAGGGCAATGATCAGGAAATCAATGATCGACTGCAAAAAGCTGCCGTAATTCAGCACCAGCGCCTCTTTGATGACCTCTCCCGTTGCGGCGTCGATCTCTTCGGGCTTTAAGACCGTGGCAAGCTGGCTGAGCGTAATGCTTCCGGTCAGAAGGCCGATCAACGGGGAAATGATGTCGGCGACAAGAGAGGACACGATCTTTCCGAACGCACCGCCGATGATCACGCCGATAGCCATATCCAGAATGTTGCCCTTAAAGGCAAAATCCTTAAAATCCGCAAAAAATTTCTTCATAAAAAAACTCCTTTCTTTTTTTATTATTTTATCGCATGATATTTGGTTTGTCAACAAAGAAATCAAAAAAAATCCTTCTGCCGCTCATTTTCGCGCTGCTTCTCTGTCTTCCGACAGGCTGCGGCGTTATTGACCGTACCGCCGCCGGCCCTTCGGTCACCCGGGCCCCGCAGAGAGCGATCGCCACAACCGCCGAACCCTACGAAGCGTATACAGACGCAGCCAGCAGCAGCGCCGACCCGGCGGCAAACCGGTACGCAGGATTCACCTTTTCGGGGGATGACGCGATCTTTCTCGGCAGCTTCGAAAGCGAGATCTACGGAGCGCTATGGGTGTATCTGCAAAACGGCGCCCTCGCCTTTATGAACGAGTACGGCAGCATCGTACACGTGATCGACGCGTGCGGCGCCGAAGCAGACGGTTCCGGCGAAGGGAATCTGACGGCGCAGGACATGGATTTTGACGGCTATACCGATTTTTCAGTGCCGGATCCCCAAAACGAGGGCAGGTCCCTGTGCTGGCTGTGGGACCGCAATATCCATACCTTCGTTTTCAGTTCGCCGCTCTCCGCCCTGCCGGACCCGGTGTTTGTCCCGGCAGAAAAAACGATCTATTCCGTTAAAAGAGTCACCTCTCAGTATTCCATCGAGACTGCCTACCAGTGGATCGACGGTATTCTGGAACCGGTCGCACACTGGGAACATCTGCCGGAACAGAAGAAAACGATCTCCGGCGCAAAACAGATCGATCCGGAGACCGCCATCCTTGACGACGTAAAAGAGGCGCTGATCATTCTGACGACAAAGGAAGAAGACAACTGCCGCTGGCTTTGCGGTATCGAGGACACCAACGTCGTGCGTCTTTCTTACGACCTGTACGACGAGGAAGACCAGGTCATGCTGTTCGCGTTCAGGGGCGTTACCCCCGGGACGACCACGGTCGTTTTCCGGTACACCGCCCTTGAAAGCGGCGACTACCTGACGCAGAAGACCTACAATATCATCGCCGACGATGAGCTGACCCTGACGGTAGTGGCCGTCTGATCAAAATAAAACAAAATATATAGCGGGACGCTTCCCTTTTCAAGGATGCGTCCCGCGCCGTTTATTCTTCCGTCAACGTCAGCCACTCTTCTTCAAGGGCTGCGATCTGTCCGTCCGTTTCCGACAACTCTGCTGTCAGCGCAATGACCTTTTCGTAGTCTGCCGCCGTTTCCGGCTGTGAAAGCAGATCGGAAAGCGCCGTTTTTTTCTCCTCCAGCCGCTGCAGCTCCTCTTCGATCCGTCTGATCCTGCCAAGTCGCCTGCGCTCGGCGCGCTCCGTCTCTTTCCGGAGTTGGTAGGCGTTGGGCTTTTTCGGTTCCTCCCCTGCCGACGCCGGCGCCTGCGCCGCCTTCATCTGCAAAACGTAGTCGTCGTAATTGCCGTCGATCGCGACCAGATCCGTCCCCTTAAAGCACAGGATCCGGTTTGCCAGCTTATTGACAAAGTACCGGTCGTGCGACACGCAGAGCATCGTCCCTTCAAAACCGTCCAGCGCCTGCTCCAGCACCTCCACGGAGGCGGCGTCCAGGTGGTTCGTAGGCTCGTCCAGGATCAGGAGATTCGGTTTGGACAAAATGAGCTTGAGCAGCGCGACTCGCGCGCGCTCACCGCCCGAGAGAGAGGACATCTGCTTATCGATCGCATCGTTTCCAAAGCGGAACGCGCCGAGATAATTGCGGATCTCCGGAACCGTCATCGACGGGAACGCATCGTAGATCTCCTGCAGAATGGTCTTTTCATTCATCAGCTCCCGCTGCGTCTGCTCATAGTACCCCGGGCGTACGCCGACCCCGAAGCGGACCAGCCCCGAATCCATCGGCTCCCTGTTCAGGATCAACCGCAAAAGCGTCGATTTGCCGCAGCCGTTGGGCCCGAGCAGAAAAACCCGGTCTCCCCGGAAAAGCTTCAGGTTCGCATCTTCAAAAAGCTGTTTGCCGTCGTAGCTTTTGGACAGCGATTCGGCGAACAGGACCTCGTCGCCCGAACGCAGCGGCGTTTCAAACTTCAGCCGGAACGCGTGCTCCTTCGGCGGCAGCTCCGGCAGGGAACGGCGGATCCGTTCGATCTGCTTTTCCTTGCTGGCAATGGTGATGTAGTTGCGCTCCTGGCCGAACTGCTTTTGCTGCTCGATCATCTTCTCGATCCTTCGGATCTCGATCATGCCTTTTTCGTACACACGCCGGTCGCTTTCAATACGAAGCGCCTTCTGTTTCATGTATTCCGTATAGGCGCCCTTGCCCACGTAAAGCTTGCCGGCGCTGATCTCGGCGGTCTTTTCGGTGACCTTATCAAGAAAATACCGGTCGTGGGAAATAACGATCAACGCGCCCTTAAAACCGGACAAAAAGTCCTCCAGCCACTCAACGCTGCTGATATCCAGATGGTTGGTAGGCTCGTCCAACAGCATAAGCTCCGGTTCGCTCAGAAGAAGTTTGCCGAGACTGAGCTTTGTCCGCTGACCGCCGCTGAGCGCAGAAACCGGCAGGGACTCCTCCGCTTTTGTGAATCCGAGCCCCGCAAGCGCCGCGTGCGCACGGGAGACATAGGTCAGTCCCCCGCCTGCCACAAACGCCTCGTTGAGCTGCGATTGCCGCTCCAGGTATTCCGGCACCTTACCGGAGGTGAGATCCACCTTCCGGTGCAGTTCCTCCAGCTGCGCCTCCATCTCCGTCAGTGGACGGAAGACCGTAAGCAGTTCCTCGTACACCGTGCGCGCGGAATTGCCGCAGGCATGCTGCTCCACGAACCCGATCCGAGTGGCAAAGGGGATCACCACGTTTCCTTCCGTCGGCTGCAGCTCTCCGCTGATCAGCCGGAACAGCGTGGTTTTACCGCAGCCGTTCGCACCGATAAGTCCGATTTTTTCGCCCTTTTCCACCTGCAGGACCGCATTGTGGAAAACCGTATTCGCGGCATACGCCGCCGTTACGTTCTGAAAACTGAGAATAGGCATGTTTCGTTCTCTTTCAATTGCTTCAGGTCCGGGTCTCCAACAGGGTCATGCCGCCGTCCAGCGTAAACGCGCCGAAGCCGGCGGGAATAAACAGGCTGTCGCCTTTTTTCACAGACAGCGCCTCTGCATTCCCGAAGACCTTTCCTTCGCCGTCCAATACCAGCAGGGACACAAAAGAATCCCCGTCCGCCGTGCGCGTCACTTCTCCGTCGACCGTCAGCCGCGTCATGGAAAAATACGGGCAGTCGGTCAACAGCTGCGCCTCTCCCTGCCCGAGGGATTCTGCTTCTCCCTTCGGCGAAAAATCCGCCTGTACAGGCCGCAGGTCCACCACGTCCGTCGCCTTTTTCACATGCAGATCCCTGAGTTTCCCGTTTTTATCCCGCCGCATATAGTCAAACACGCGGTAGGTGGTGTTGGAGCTCTGCTGCACTTCCGCCAGCAGGATCCCGGCGCCGATGGCGTGCAGCATACCGGAAGGGATAAACACCACGTCGCCGGGGTGCACCTCCACCGTATTGAGATACTGCATCAGCGTGCCGTTTTCAATGCTCTCAGAAAACGCGGCTCTTGTCATTTCGGTATTGACGCCGTAAACGAGGGATGCGCCGGGCGCCGCCTGCAGCACGTACCACGCCTCCGTTTTTCCGTTTTCGTTTTCCACTCTGCGGGCGTATGCATCCCCCGGGTGGACCTGCACGCTGAGCTTATCCTCCGCGTCGATCAGTTTGATCAGGATCGGGAAATCCGTGCGTCCGGCGTTGGAAGCGCCGAGCGCCGCCTTCCCCTCTGTTTCAAGGACTTCGGCAAGCGTCTTTCCGGCGTACTGCCCGTTTTGAACGGTACAGGGACCGTCCTTATGGCAGGACAGCAGCCACGCCTCCGCCGCATTTTTTTTGTCTGTCGAAAAACCGTATTCATCAATAAGCTTTCTGCCGCCCCAGATCGTCTCCTTGATCTCGGGACTTAATTTCAGGATCTCCATTTTTGTTTTCCGGAGCGAAAGAGATCTGTCCATGCTCCGCTTCCTTTCTCATTTCATTCCTCCCCAGTATATCAAAAAAAGCGGCGTTCGTCAATTCCCGGCGCCGACTTTTGACAGGATCGGATCAAAAATATTGTTTTTACAGCCACCCGACCGTCTGCATTCCGGGTAATACGTACAGTAGACCCGACGGGTCCCGTTGTGAAAAAACGTCTCCTCAAATACGATGTTTCGCTGCAAAACGCAGCAATACTGCTCATAAGTGACCGAATGCTGTTCCATGTGCTCTCCTCCCGTGATCGCCGCGCATAAAAACGTGAAGCGTTTTGCCGTACGGACCGACGGCGCGCCGGCATCCGTACAGCAGACATTATAGTATAAGCCTGCCGCCGCCGGATTATTGACGGAAGCGGAATTTTCGTTATAATTCACAAGAAAAGCCACATATATTTGGAACAGAAGACCTGTCTGGAACCGACAGAAAAAAGGAGGATCTTTATGACACTGTTGATAGGCCTGCTGTCTGCAGCCGGCGCACTGATCGTATTATGGGCATTCAGGACAAAACAGATCGGCGGGCTGGTCCTGAGCGGGCTTGCCGGCGTGGCCGGACTGGTCGCGGCGGACCTTATCTCCGGGCTTTTTGATTTCAATATCCCGCTAAACGCCCTCACCATCGGGATGAGCGCCGTGGGCGGGCTGCCGGGCTGCATCCTTGTGAACGTGATGCAGATCATCTTCCGCTGACCGATCCCGGACAAAAAAAGCTGCGAGGTCGCCCTCACAGCTTCTTCTTTTTCGGAATATGCGTATGCTTATTCGTTGATGTCGATAACGACGCCGGAACCCACGGTACGGCCGCCTTCACGGATAGCGAAGCGAAGACCCTTTTCAATGGCGATGGGGGTGATCAGCTCAACGTCCATGTCAACGTTATCGCCGGGCATGCACATCTCAGTGCCTTCGGGAAGGGAGATGACGCCGGTCACGTCGGTGGTTCTGAAATAGAACTGCGGACGGTAGTTGTTGAAGAACGGGGTATGTCTGCCGCCTTCATCCTTGGTCAGAACGTAAACCTGGCCCTTGAACTTGGTGTGGGGATGAATGGAACCGGGCTTCGCAAGAACCTGGCCTCTTTCGATCTCGGTTCTGGCAACGCCGCGAAGCAGGCAGCCGATGTTGTCGCCGGCCTCAGCGTAATCGAGGGTCTTTCTGAACATCTCGATACCGGTAACGACAACGCTTCTCTTCTCATCAGTCAGGCCGACGATCTCAACGGATTCACCGGTCTTCAGCTGGCCGCGCTCCACTCTGCCGGTGGCGACGGTACCACGACCGGAGATCGTGAACACGTCTTCAACAGGCATAAGGAAGGGCAGGTCGGCCTTACGGTCGGGGGTGGGGATATAGCTGTCGACAGCATCCATGAGCTCCCAGATGCAGGCAAGCTCGGGGGCGTTGACGTCGCCGCCGTTGTACTCAAGCGCCTTCAGAGCGGAACCCTTGATGATGGGGGTATCGTCGCCCGGGAACTCGTACTCGTCGAGGGTCTCACGGATCTCCATCTCAACCAGCTCGATCAGCTCGGGATCATCCACCTGGTCGCACTTGTTCATGAAAACGATGATATAGGGCACGCCGACCTGACGGGCAAGCAGCAGGTGTTCTTT
>JAFRNP010000014.1 GCA_017430145.1 Clostridia bacterium | reverse complement strand
GATACGCTCTCGCCTTCGCATTTCCATTGTAGCATTTCTTTCAGAACCCGGCAAGGGCATGCCCCTTCGGGGTGGCTACCTGTGGCCTCCGGTTCGGAATCTAAAAACTGATCTTTTGCCAATGAAAATTATACACTAAGTTCCGATTTTGCGTTTGCGAATTTTTTATCAATCTTTTCGCACTTCCCTCTTGACAAAGCCGTTTTGCGGTGCTATGATACGCATAAGGTTTCAACAGAACCGTTCATTTTACAAAGGCTGTGACGAAGACGACGTGATCGGCAGCTCCCAGAGAGCCGGGGCAGGTGCGAGCCCGGCAGTGAAAGATCAATGTTCCATCCCTTCCGAGCCGAAAGCCCGAACGGCAGTTCTGCCCAGTAGACGCTTTCCGTGATTGCTGCGTAAACGCATAAAGCTTGTTAGAGCTTGAGGGGCGCTTCATACGGGCGCAATTTGAGTGGTACCGCGGGTGAATACATATTCGGCTCGTCTCAAAGGATTTTTCTTTGAGGCGGTATTTTTTTTGATAAAAATGCCGTCCCGGGAAAAGACGTATGAAAAATACCGAAAGGAGCATTTTCCATGCCTACCCAGACAAACCGACCCGAGCTTGCCGAGATCGCCGCGCGTATCAAGGAGATGCGCGAGATCATGGGCTACAGCGAAACCGACATGGCCGAACGCACCGAAGTCCCGATCGAAGAATATCTCGCCTTTGAAAAGGGCGTCGAGGATATCCCGTTTTCGTTCATCTTCCGCTGCGCGAACGTCTTCGGCATCGGCATCACCGACCTTCTGGAGGGCCACACCGCCCGCCTGACCTCCTACACCGTCACCCGCGCCGGCGAAGGCCGCGAGGACGTCAAGGAGGAGGACATCCTGATCAAGAACCTGGCGCCCAAATTCAAATCCAAGATCGCCCAGCCCTACTGGGTCAAATACGAATACTCCGAGCGGCAGCAGAACGAGCCCATCCACCTGACCCGCCACGAGGGGCAGGAGCTGGATATCGTGCTCACCGGCACCCTGCTGGTGCAGGTCGGCGAAAACAAGGAGCTGCTGCACGAGGGCGACAGCATCTACTACGATTCCTCCACCCCCCACGGCATGATCGCCGTGGACGGGAAGGACTGCGTGTTTTACGCGATCGTGCTGCCCGGCAAGGATACCCACACCGTCTCCGCCCCCGTGGCGCACCCGGTGCAGCGCCCCGCGAAGGCCCTGCTGACCGAGGAAGCCTTTGTGGACTGCCGTGAGGATAAGGACGGCGTCCTGCAATCGGTCGCATTTAAAAATACCGACCGCTTCAATTTCGGCTTCGACGTGGTGGACGCCGTCTCCCGCGCCTATCCCGAAAAGCTCGCCATGATCCACCTGGACAAAAACAAGGTCGAGCGCCGCTTTACCTTTACCGATATGCGCCGCGAGAGCGCCCGCACCGCCAACTACTTCCGCTCCCTCGGCATCAAAAAGGGCGACAAGGTCATGCTGGTGCTCAAGCGCCACTACCAGTTCTGGTTCTCTATCGTCGCGCTGCATAAGCTCGGCGCCGTCGCGATCCCGGCGACCCACCAGCTCAAGGTCCACGATTTCGAGTACCGCTTCTCTTCCGCCGGGGTCAACGCAATCGTCTGCACCGCCGACGACGACGCCTATAAAATGGCGGATGCGGCAGCCAAAACCTGCCCGACGGTCCAAACAAAGATCATGGTGGGCGGCAAGGCAGAAGGCTGGCACGATTTTGACGAAGAGTACAAGATCTTTTCCAGCCACTTCGAGCGCACCGAAGACACGCCAGCCGGCGACGAGACGGCGCTGATGTTCTTCTCCTCCGGCACCACCGGCAACCCGAAGATGGTGGCGCACAAGCACACCTACGCGCTGGGGCACTTCGTCACCGCCAAATACTGGCACTGCTGCCAGCCGGACGGGCTCCACTTCACGATCTCCGACACCGGCTGGGGCAAGTCCCTGTGGGGCAAGCTGTACGGCCAGTGGATGTGCGAGGGCGCGGTGTTCGTCTACGATTTCGACCGTTTTCACGCCTCCGATATCCTGCCCCTGTTCAAGCAATACAATATCACCACCTTCTGCGCGCCGCCCACCATGCTGCGCATGATGATCAAGGAGGATCTCTCCCTTTACGATTTCTCCTCCGTCAGGCATATGACCACGGCGGGCGAGGCGCTGAACCCCGAGGTCGCCAAGCAGTTTGCCGCCGCCACCGGCCTTGAGATCCACGAGGGCTTCGGCCAGACCGAGACCACGCTGACCATTGCGAACCTTTACGGCAGCAATATCAAACTCGGCTCCATGGGCAAGGCCTCCCCGCAATACAAGATCGACGTGGTGGATCCCGACGGCAGGCCGGTGCCAAACGGCGAGGTCGGCGAGATCGTGGTGGACGTGCGCGACGGCGCCCCTGCCGGGCTGTTCTCCGCCTATTACCGGGACGAGGAGAAGACAAAAGAGGTGCTGCACGACGGCTACTACCACACCGGCGACACCGCCTGGCGGGATGAGGACGGCTACTTCTGGTACGTGGGACGCGTGGACGACATCATCAAGTCCTCCGGCTACCGCATCGGGCCGTTCGAGATCGAAAGCGTCATCATGGAGCTGCCCTACGTGCTGGAATGCGGCGTATCCGCCGTGCCGGACGAGGTGCGCGGACAGATCGTAAAGGCGAGCATCGTGCTCACGAAGGGCACCGAGGGCACCGAGGAGCTCAAAAAAGAGATCCAGAACTACGTCAAGGCGCACACCGCCCCCTACAAATACCCGCGCGTCGTGGTCTTCCGCGAGTCCATGCCCAAGACCATCAGCGGTAAGATACAGAGGAACCTGTTATGATGAAGATCGCATTACTGCAAATGGATATGGCGTTCGCAGCGCCTGACGAAAACTTTGCCCATGCCAAAGACCTGATCCGGCAGGCCGCCGCAAACGGCGCGGATACCGCCGTTCTGCCCGAGACCTGGAACACCGGCTTTTTCCCGAAAGAGACGCTTAAGGACCTGGCAGACCGGGACCTTGCCCGCGTCAAAGCGGAGATCGGCGCGCTTGCAAAAGAGCTGCAGATCAACGTCGTCGCCGGCAGCGTCGCGAACGTCCGGGACGGCAAAGTTTACAACACCGCCGCCGTGTTCGACCGCACGGGCGCGCTGGTCGCCCAGTACGACAAAACGCACCTGTTCAGCCCCATGGGCGAGCACGACTATTTCCAGAAGGGCTCGCATCTGACGCGCTTTACGCTGGACGGGCATGCCTGCGGGATCCTGATCTGTTACGATATCCGCTTCCCGGAGCTCACCCGCACGCTGGCGCTCGAAGGCATGGACTTTTTGTTTCTGGTCGCCCAGTGGCCGGCGGTGCGCGTGGGGCACCTGCAGGCGCTGACGACCGCCCGCGCCATTGAAAACCAGATGTTCGTCGCCTGCTGCAACTCCTGCGGCAAAGCGGGCGAGACCGTATACGGCGGGCATTCCTTCGTCGCGGACCCGCTGGGCGTGACGGCCGCAAAGGCAGACGAAAATGAAAGCATCGTTTACGCCGACTGCGATACCGCGCCCCTGCAGAAGATCCGTGAAACGATCAACGTCTTCCGCGACCGCCGTCCGGAGCTGTACTGCGTCAATTGACGGTTTCCTGCCGCAATAGAAAGAAAAACGGTATTTTACGGATGCAATAAAAAAGAATTCACAAGAAAAATATTGCTATTCCGGGCAATTTGTTGTATAACTGATTATGTTATAAAATATTTCTTTTCATAAAGGAGAAAAAATCATGGAATACAATTTTCCGGTAACCAGAACCACGCACCCCAAGCCCCGTCCCGAGGACGAGACGAAGCTGGGCTTCGCCCGCTTTTTCACCGACCACATGTTCGTGATGGATTACGACGAGGGCCAGGGCTGGCATGACGGCCGCGTGGTCCCGCACGCGCCCATCACCATTGAGCCCGCCTCCTGCGTGCTGCATTACGCGCAGATGATGTTCGAGGGCATGAAGGCCTACCGCACCCCCACCGGTGAGATCCAGCTGTTCCGCCCCGATATGAACGTCAAGCGCATGGCGCGCACCAACGAGCGCATGTGTATCCCGGAGCTGCCCGAGGACCTGCTGGTGGCAGGCGTGAAGGCGGTCATCAAAGAGGATATCGACTGGGTGCCCACCGCCCCCGGCACGGCGCTGTACGTGCGTCCCTTCATTTTCGGCGACGAGGTCTCCTTCTCGGTGCTGCCGGCCAAGCATTACCGCTTTATGATCATCCTGAGCCCCACGGGCTCCTATTACGCCGCCAACGACGGAGGCCTCAGCACCACCCGCATCTACGTACAGAACACCTATATCCGCGCCGCGAAGGGCGGCACCGGCTACGCGAAGGTGGGCGGCAACTACGGCGGCGGCATGCGCGCCTCGCAGGACGCCATGAAGTACGACTGCAAGGACGTGCTGTGGCTGGACGCCGCGGAGCATAAGTATGTGGAAGAGATCGGCACCTCCAACGCCTTTTTCCGCATCAACGACGAAGTGATCACCGCGCCGCTGGATTCCGGCACGATCCTGCCCGGCATCACCCGCGACTCCGTCATCCAGCTTCTGAAGCGTTGGGGCGTGAAGATCACCGAGCGAAAGCTCTCCATCGACGAGATCTTTGAGGCCGAAAAGAACGGCACCCTGCAGGAGATCTTCGCCAGCGGCACCGCCGCCGTCATCTCCCCCATCGGCTGGCTGAACTACGAGGGCGTGGACCACACGGTCGCCGACGGCAAGGTGGGCCCGCTTGCGCAGAAGCTGTACGACAACCTCTACGGCATCCAGACCGGCGCCATGGAGGACTACATGGGCTGGACCTATCCGCTGGGGCTGAAGGCGTAATGCGGCGCGTCTTTCTGTTCTGCGGGCACTACGGCAGCGGCAAAACGAACCTGGCCGTAAATCTTGCGTGCAGACTGAAGGAACAGGGCGGCGACGTCGCCATTGCGGATCTGGATATCGTGAACCCGTATTTCCGTACCGTGGATTCAAGGGACGCGCTGACAGAACGCGGGATCGACGTGTACGGCCTGCCCTTTGCGAACACGAACGTAGACCTGCCGAGCCTGCCCAGCGAGATCTACGGGCTGGTGCAGACCCACAGAAAGCTTGCGGTCATGGATATCGGCGGGGACGAGCGCGGCGTGCTGGCGCTGGGGCGCTTTGCGCCGTATATCCTGGAAGAAAACGATTACGAGATGTACTTCGTCGTCAATTTCTACCGGCCGCTCACCCGCACCCCCGAAGAGGCGCTCGCGGTATTCCGTGAGATCACGGAAGCGACGCCGCTGCGCTTTACGGGGATCGTCAACAACTCGAATTTAGGCGCCGAGACGACCGCCGCCGACGTGGAGGCGACCGTATCCGAAGCGGCGGCGCTTGCGGACCTGACCGGACTGCCGCTGGTTTACACGTCGTACAGCGCGGCGCTGTCCCCGGCGCCGGCGGTCCCGTCTCCCATGCCGCTGCGGCTGCAGAAAAAATTATTCTGAACGACAGGATGTGAAAGTATGGCAAAAGTGACGTTCCAGACGGACATCTGCAAGGGCTGCGGCCTTTGCGTGAGCGTATGTCCGAAAAAAATACTTGTCATTGCCACAGATAAGATCAACAAAAAAGGGCATTATCCCGCCGAGATGACCGATCAGAACCAGTGCATCGCCTGCGCCTTTTGCGCGACCATGTGCCCGGACTGCGTGATCACGGTAGAAAAGTGAGGGGACCGGCATGAGCGAAAAAGTGTTAATGAAAGGCAACGAAGCCATTGCGGAGGCCGCGATCCGCGCGGGCTGCCGCCATTACTTCGGCTACCCCATCACCCCCCAGACGGAGCTGGCCGCTTATATGGCGAAGCGGATGCCGAAGATCGGCGGTACCTTTTTGCAGGCGGAGAGCGAAATCGCCGCCATCAACATGGTCTACGGCGTCGCCGGGACCGGCAAGCGCGTAATGACCTCCTCGTCCTCGCCGGGCGTGTCCCTGAAGCAGGAGGGCATCTCCTATATCGCCGGCGCGGATCTGCCTGCGCTGATCGTCAACGTGCAGCGCGGCGGCCCGGGCCTCGGCGGCATCCAGCCCAGCCAGAGCGACTATTTCCAGGCGACCAAGGGCGGCGGCCACGGGGACTACCACCTGATCGTGCTGACCCCCGCGGGCGTGCAGGAGATGGCGGACCTGACGGCGCTGGCGTTTGACCTGGCGGATAAGTACCGGATGCCCGCCATGCTGCTGGCGGACGGCACCACCGGCCAGATGATGGAGCCCGTGGTTTTGCCGGAGGAGCAGATCCATACGGTCGAAAAGCCCTGGGCGGTCACCGGCACCGGCATGAAGCGCCCGCACAATATCATCAATTCCCTGTACTTAAAGCCGGAGGAGCTGGAGGAAATGAACTTCGCCCGCTTCCGCCGGTACGCCGAGATCGAGGAAAACGAGGTCCGGTACGAAAGCTTTCTGATGGAGGACGCCGACGTTTGCGTCGTCGCCTTCGGCATAGCGGCGCGCGTCTCGAAAAACGCCGTGGTGGCCGCCCGCGCCGAGGGCATCAAAGCGGGGCTGATCCGGCCCATCACCGTATGGCCTTTCCCGAAAAAGGCGCTGGCATGCGCCGCCGACAAGGTAAAAGGGTTTGTAAGCGTCGAGCTCTCCATGGGCCAGATGATCGAGGACGTGGTGCTTGCCACCGGCAACCGCCGCCCCGTTATGCTGTGCAACCGCGCGGGCGGCATGATCCCCACGCCCGACGGGGTGCTTGACAGCATCCGCAAAATGAACGGAGGTGCCGAACTTTGATCGTATTTCAGAAACCGAAGAGCCTGACCGACGCCGAGCTGCACTACTGCCCCGGCTGCACCCACGGCATCATCCACCGGCTGGTGGCGGAAGCCATCGACACGTTTGACGTTGAGGGCAAAACCATCGGCGTGGCGCCCGTGGGCTGCTCCGTGCTGGCTTACAACTACTTCCGCTGCGATATGGTGGAGGCGGCGCACGGCCGCGCCCCGGCTGTGGCGACCGGTCTGAAGCGCGCCCTGCCGGAAAACGTGATCTTTACCTATCAGGGCGACGGCGACCTTGCCTCCATCGGCATGGCGGAGACCGTACACGCCGCCACCCGCAACGAGAACATCACGGTCATTTTCGTCAACAACGCGATCTACGGCATGACCGGCGGCCAGATGGCGCCCACCTCCCTGCCGGGACAGGTCACGCAGACCTCCCCCTACGGCAGAGACGTGAAGACCGCGGGCTACCCCATCCGTATGTGCGAGATGCTTTCGGCGCTTGACGGCCCGGAGTACATCGTGCGCGTGGCGGTCAACAACGTCAAAAACGTGCGCAATGCGAAAAAGGCGATCGAAAAGGCCTTCCGGAACCAGATCGAGAACAAGGGCTTTTCGCTGGTGGAGGTCGTTTCCTCCTGTCCCACCAACTGGGGCATGACGCCGCAGAACGCACTGAAATGGATCGACGAGAACATGCTGCCCTACTACCCCTTGGGCGTATATAAAGACAGAAGCGGACAGGAGGCGGCGAAATGACTACTCAGATTCTGATCGCAGGCTTCGGCGGCCAGGGCGTGCTGTTCGCCGGTAAATTCTTAGCGTACAAGGGCCTTCTGGAGGACCGGCAGCTGAGCTGGCTGCCCTCCTACGGGCCGGAGATGCGCGGCGGCACCGCCAACTGCAGCGTCATTTTAAGCGACGATCCCGTGGGTTCGCCCATCGTTTCAAAGCCCGACGTGCTGATCGCCATGAACCTGCCGAGCCTTGACAAGTACGAAAACGACGTGGTCCCCGGCGGCGAGATCTACGTGGATTCCACGCTGATCGCCCGCAAGGTGGCCCGTACGGACGTGAAGGTCTATTACGTCCCCTCCACGCAGCTTGCAAAGGATATCGGCGCGCCCACCCTCGCCAACATGGTGATGGTCGGAAAACTCCTCAAAGAGAACGCGGCGGTCTCCTACGACAATCTGGAAGCGGCGCTCAAAAAAGTGGTCTCCGCCCGGCACCAGGACCTGATGGAGATCAATCTGAAGGCGATCAACACGGGATACAATTATTAAAAGTAAGAAAGCAGAAAAGATACAAAGTAACAAATACGGGCGGGCTCTGCTGAACCGGAAAGCTTCTTCAGATTTGCGTTAGGTTGCCCCGCCGGGCACAGCCCGGTCGGTCTGCGCTAAAAATATCCCACCGGGATATTTTCTTAACGCTCCGACCCGCACCTGATCATAGCCGACTTAACGCCTGCACCTCCGAAAAATGTCCGATAATCGCATAAGCGTAATACTTGGAAAGTATTCTGTTTCAACAACGTTTCATCCGATTCCAGATGCAGGATGGTATAGAGCGTAATCTTACTATGATCAACGCCGCGCGCAGCGGCGTTCCGAATTTGTTACTTTGTTACTTTAATACTTTGATACTTTTCCTTATCCTTTCTTCTCTTTTCAGTACACCTTACCATAGAAAAAATCGCCTGAGAACCGGCTGCGTTCTCAGGCGATTTTTTGACTTTATTTTTTTATTTGAGTCTGCTGACGTACTGGCAGGTGACGTAGACGTTTTCGATCTTCTTCGCCATCACGCCGTGCTCGGTCGTGATCACGGGCTGGCTCTCGGAAGGCGTGCGGTACAGCTTGAAAACGATCGCGTCCTGTCCCACGATCATGTCGGTAACGGGCTCGTAGGAGAAATTGCGGCTTTCCACGCCGAGATAGTTGAACACGACCTGTTTGAGTTCGTAGCCGGAGAACAGCTTGATGATGTCGTCCTCATCGTGCATGTCGATGATCGCCTTCGTCTCCTCCAGCGTCATGGTCGTGAACTTGTACTCCCCTTCATTGATGACCGTCATTAAATTGTCGAGCAGCAACAGCGGATATTTTGAGCGCGCCATATGCATCCCTCTGCTTTCTTATGTATTTTCCCGCCCGGTTTTTTTGTTAATTGTGTAACAATATGGTTTTTCAAAGACGGGAATTTATATATAGTATAACGAAAACCAACCGCAATGTCAAGTAGGTACGTAAATATAAATGAACCTTTTGCACGATATAACCGTTTACTTATAACGTGCCCGCCGTATGCGCGTTCTGATTTGCCGGCAGTCCCCTTTTTCGGTGCTGCTGCGACCGGAAAAGGCGGTTTATAATAACGGGGCTGCCGGTTTACGTCACCGAGACCTCTGTTTCCTCCGGCGTCAGAGAACGCTCCCTGACCGCCTCCGGGGACTCGGGCACCCAGCGGCGCAGTTTGCCGGGGTCAACGAACCGCAGCGTGCCTTTTTTATACTCGGCAGGAAAGATCCCTTTTTCGGCAAGCGCCGCGCGCTGTTTGAGGGCGGAAATGACGTACTCGTGCTGTTCGTTGTTATAATCCCAGAAGAAGTACGGGATCATCATCAGCAGATGGCCCACCAGATCGAACGCCAGCGGCACCGCGATGATGCCGAAACGGGCGCTGTCAAAATACAGGATGCCCCAGTTGGCGTTAAAGCCGCTGCGTAAGATCAGCAGCGGGATGATCAGTCCTACGAGCGTACTGACCGGGGAAACGAACCAGCCGAAAATATTGGAAAAGCCTTCCAGCCTTTCGCCGGACAGGTACATCTGATAGTCGAACAGCCGGATGTTCATATCGCGCTCCGCCACCTTCGGCAGCTCCCCGAAAAAGTCGCGCAGCCAGTAACTGATGAACATGACGATCCCGCACAGGCGGATATTGCCGCCGAGGAACATCAGCGCCAGGATACAGAAGACGCAGTGCAGCGACTCAACGATCTCTTTAAAGATCTTCAGCTGCTTGAACGAAAAGCGCTTCAGGCACCAGGGCGCAAAAAACGTGGGCACGGTGCTGCGGAACATGAGCAGCGCCATGAGCAGGCTGTATTCCAAGCCAGACAGGCGCATAGTGTACAGCATGATGATGGCCGTGATGTCGAGCATGCCGTTGCCGAGGGTATCGAGCAGGCTGGAAAACATGTTCAGCCAGCGGTATTTGTTGCGCATGACCTGAAAAATACCGTACCAGAACGGGATGGGCTGCTTTTTCTCCAGCGGCGGCTGCGGGATCCGCTCCTTGATCTTGCCGGCGAAAACCATGGTGAGCGCGGCGCAGGGCAAAAAGACGCCCGGCAGCACAAAGCGGTAAAAATTGATATCTTCAAATTTGCCCAGCAGCGGGACCAGGATCCCTACCAGGGAGTTGAGCAGATGGCAGATCTTGATGGGATAGGCGCGCATAAAGATCCGCTCCTCGGAATTCGGGCTGATATTCTCGGTACAGGCTTCCAGCCGGTTGCTGAAATCGAACATCGAAAACAGGCTGAACAGCAGATAGGCGATCCAGAGCCGGTCATATACGTCGCCGATCTTGTAGGCGGGCAGCCAGCCCAGCAGCACGATCATCACGGATTTCTGGATCACGTTCCCGTACAGGCTGAATTTGTAGCGTCCGTGCTTCGGGATCAGCTTTTTACGCAAAAAGATGCTGCGCGCGCCGCCCCAGCCGTTCACCACGAGCTGCACGCCGAAGATCTTGAAGAAAGCGCGGGCGTTGATGCCGCTGAGCCCGTTCATCGTTGTAATGAGCCAGCTGTCGGGCGGGAACAGGGCGGATACGTCAAATACGAGCAGCAGAAGCCCCAGAGCCGCCACGGACAGATAAAACACGTCCAGGCGCCGCTCCGTGCGTTTCGGCAGGATCCCCAGGTTGTCGGTCACGAACCAGTCCAGCAGGTTCCACAGATACGACAGCGGCAGCCCGATCAGCGCGATCACGGAAAAGGAGAGCAGCGGCAGCTTATAGTGGTGCATGATCAGAAAGCAGGATGCGCCGAAGCCGATATATTTGAAAGGCGCCTGCGCCGCATAGTTGGCGGCGACCCCGATAAAGGCATACAGGTACTCTTTGCCGCTGACGAACTTGCCGTTTGCGGTATCCGGCACTTTCCAGTGCGTTTTCATATCCGAAAGGAAATCCTTCAGCTTTGCCATCAGTCCCCCCTCCTTTCGGCGTTATAGACCACGGGGACGTTTTTCATAAAGAATTTGCGTCTTTGCGGCAGCCAGTTCTGCCCGCAGTCCGGCGCATTCTCTTCGGCGCACGCCATTTCGACCTGCTCTGCGCCGTCGCAGCCGAAAAACGCGTGGTGCCCGATGGTCTCCACATTCGCCGGGATATAGATCTCCGGCAGCTTCGCGCAGTAGGAGAACGCGTCGGAGCCGATGGTCCCGGCGGAATCCGGAAGCAGGAGACTGCGCAGCTCCGAACATTTGAAAAACGACATGGAGGCAAATTCCACCACACCCTCGGGGATCGTAACGGAAAACAGCGCCTTGTTTTCGGAAAACGCCATTTCGCCGATGCGCATCACGCCGGGCGCGACCGCATAAGAAAGCGCGTCGGCCAGCGCGGATAC
Source organism: Clostridia bacterium (assembly GCA_017430145.1). GTDB lineage: Bacteria > Bacillota > Clostridia > Oscillospirales > Acutalibacteraceae > RUG806. Next base: position 36,657 of record JAFRNP010000014.1, on the reverse strand, counting down.
CTCGGCTGCGGTCAGCGACCCCCGCTCTTCGGGATCCTTGTCCCCCTGCCTGGATTCCATCCACTTGTCGCTTTTTTCCTTAAGCGCCTCGCAGCGCTTTGCGAGCGCCCCGGCTTCTTCGGCGTCCGCAGGCGGCTCTTCGCCGAGCGTAAGCATCGCCCGGTACAGATAGTTTTTCTGCGGACAGAGGATCAGCTCGACCTTTTTGCCGTCCTCCTGCCGGTATAAAACGCCCGCGTCCGAACAGTAATACGGGTTTTCGGGGTCCACCAGCACCGCCTGCAGCGAGGTACAGCTGTAAAACGCGGTATTGGAGACCGTTTTTACGTCCTTCCCGATCAGGATATAGGACGTATATTCGTTGCCGCACAAGGCGTACTCCCGCACGGCGGACACCGGGTCGTCGGAAACGACGCTGCCATCCTCGGAACAGACCCGGTCGATCACCAGCACCGCGTCGGTTTTGCCGGCGTTGAATTCTTCCAGCCGCCAGCCTTCTTCCGTCTCCGCAAACCGGAAACGGTCCTTTGTCAGGGAGCTGAAGCTCATCCAGATGGACACGCCCACGAACAGCGACAGCACCAGAATAAAGACTGTCTTTTTCACAACAGCCTTGCCGAAAAAGCCGCGCTCCGGCGTGTCGCGGATCACCGTGTCGGGCGGCGTTTCAAACAGAGGGTCGTACAGTAACGGTTTTTCTTGCATCGGTCAATACCTCTCCGGGCGAAGCGGCGGACGGCGCTTTTTTCTGAGCGTCATCACCGGGATGGCGGCTGCCGCCGCCAGGGGCGACAGGGGCGAGAGCAGAGCCGCAGCAATACTCAGCACGATCATAATCGCGTCGCCGGCGCGGCTGCTCAGGTGCGGCGGTGTGAAGCGGTCTTCGGGCAGCCGGTCAAACACGAAGTCCGCGTCGTTGTCCGGCACGCCGTTGTTATACAGCAGCGGTTCAATGATCTGAGAGACCGTGTACCCCTGCAGTTTTTTCTCGATCGGGATAAAGGGCTGCGCAGCGATCACGCTGTCCGCCACCGCCGCAAGTCCCATCATAAATCTGTATTCCGGCGTATCCGGCGTGTATCTGCCGTCGCCCGCCTGCATATTGAGCGTCAGGTCCATCATCAGATCGAACAGCCGCCGGTGCCGGACCGGTTCAAATTCCGCCTTCGTCAAGCCGGAGGCGCGCCGGACCAGCGGATACAGATGCCCCAGCTCCAGCCGAAGCACGATATTGCCGAGCCCGTGCGGAAGGCCCGCCATCTTTCTGCGCCATTCGGCGATGAATTCCTCCGCGAAATGCGCCCGGAGGGTCTCTTCCCCCACCTGCATGGCGTCGGTCTTTTCCACCGGTACGGCCGTCAGCTTCAGCCGGTGTTCCGCCGGATCCAGCTCCGCCAGCCGCCATGCGGGCGGATAGAAACAGATGGAGGGCGTCGTAACGTTGCAGAGGACCCTGCCCGCGTCGCTCTCCCCGAAGGCCACGTCCGCAAAGTGCGTGTGCCCGCTGAAGACCAGCGAAAGACCGATGTCCGCCAGCGTGTGGCAGATCCTGGAATTGCGCATGTTTCTCGTGGTACCGCCGATCTTATAGCCCGGGGAGGGCGGGACCAGCGGGTGGTGCGTGCAGGCGAACACGAACGCCCCCTCCGCCTTCGCCTGCCGCACGATCCCTTCGATCCAGCGGTAACAGGCGGGGGAATAGGCGGCGGAAAAGTCAAACAGCGCGTCCACGTCCCGCATATTGTTATTGAGCATCAGGCACCAGAGCTTGTCTTCCAGCTTCACGGCGTAGGAGTACGCGGAATCACAGGCCGAAAACGCCTGGGCCCTGCCGAATTCCCGGTACATCTCCCACAGGTCGTCCGGGAACGCGACTTGCTTTAGCTGCGGCACGCAGTCCGCCGCCGGCAGATCGGCGAATTCCTCGGTCACAAGGCTCTTGTAATCGGTCCCCTCCCGGTCAAACCACGGGGTCTCCCAAGGGCGTTCCCGGTACCGGACCGGAAAGTCGTACATACTGACCCAGGCGCGGCTGAAATGGAAATCGTGGGTCGCCGTGAGCACGTACACGTTTTTGCCGCTCGCCTTCAGCTTTTGTAAAAGGACGATGAATTCCCGGTGGCTGTCCAGGTCCCCGGCGTCGGTCAGATCGCCGGTGATCAGCACCGTGTCGATATCCGTCCGCTTTTCGAGCGCGTCAAACACGGCGACGTTGATATCGTGCCGCAAGACGTCCCGCGGGCTCCCCTCGCCGTAAAGCGTCGATCGGGATATGTAATGCGTATCGGATAGAACCGCAAATTTCAAACGGTCTCTCCCCTCTCTCTCATATATATTTATCTTACCATATACTATACGCGTTTGTAAATACCGAATCCGTACAGGATCCGACAGTTTTGTCCGAAATATCCCGTTGCTTTTCCCGGAAAAATGTGGTATTCTGTAAAAAAAACGGAAAAGAGCCAAAAAAATGATCTATATCGGATGCCATCTCTCCGTCGCCGACGGCTACGCCGCCATGGGGCAGACCATGCGGGACATGGGCGGAAATACCTTCGCCTGGTTTACGCGCAACCCCCGCGGCGGCAAATCGAAGGACGTCCCGCCGGATGATATCGCGGCGCTTCTTCGTCTTGCGAAAGAAGCGGGGTTCGGGCCGCTGGTCGCCCACGGCAGTTATACCATGAACCTGTGCTCCCAAAACCCCGACACCCGGAAAAACGGGTTTGAGATGCTGACCGGGGACCTTGCCCGCATGGCGCTGCTGCCCGGGCAGCTCTATAACTTCCACCCGGGCGCCCACACCGGACAGGGCGCAGACGCAGGGATCGCGCAGATCGCCGACGCGCTGCGCGCCGCGCTGCCCGCGGCGGGAGAGACTTACGTGCTGCTGGAGACCATGGCGGGAAAGGGCTCGGAGGTCGGCGGCAGCTTTGAGGAACTCAAAGCGGTCATCGACCGGTTCGAACCGGACGAAAAGCTCGGCGTGTGCCTCGATACCTGCCACGTCTGGGACGCGGGATACGATATCGTAAACGACCTTGACGGCGTACTGACCCGGTTCGATCAGATCATCGGGCTCGGCAGGCTGAAAGCGGTCCATTTCAACGACAGCAAAAACGGGCGCGGCTCGCACAAGGACCGCCACGAAAAGCTGGGGCTCGGCCAGATCGGCAAAGACGCCCTGCGCCGCGTCGCCCGGCACCCGGCGCTGCAGGGACTGCCGTTTATTCTGGAAACGCCCAACGACGACGCCGGTTACCGGCGGGAGATCGAAGAGGTCAAGAGCTGGTTCGACTGATCCACAGGTACCGACAAAAAAGCGATACGCAGCCTTTCTTTCCCGAAGGGCTGCGTATTTCCTTATTCTGTTTTTCGCAAAGCGGAATCATTTTTACCCTTTGATCCAGACGATCTCGGAGCCGACGGCGTCGGCGATCCGTACCGTTAAGCCACCGTCCATCAGGTCCCGTCCGGAAAGCGAGACGTTCTGTTCGGGCCGGTCCTCAAATTCCAGGCTGTACACGGTATCCGGGTCCAGCCCCTGCAGGGCGACCGTCAACGTCTCCCCGGCTGCCGCCGAGGGCTTGAACAAAAACGCCGCGCCCTTGATCCCGCCTGCCGCGTCGGCGTCCGCATACTGTACGCCGTCCCAGTTGACCCCGTCGGGGCGCGGCAGGATGTGGTACAGCGCGCCCTCGCGGATCAGCGGGCGCAATTTTGTTTTGTACATTTCGGCGTATTTCGCGTAGTAGTCCGTCAGCAGCGTCCCCGTCCAGGAGGAAAACATCGGCACGCCGAGGCACTGGGTCCGGAATTCCGTATCCAGCATCGCCGCGCGGAAATCGCCGTCCGTCATACCGCCCTGTTCGGCCTTGGGGTGGAACAGCGCCTGCGTCGGGTCCGCAAAATCGGCGTTGCAGGGCATCTGGAGCTGCGCGGGATGGATCACGTAGCTGCTGTCGTAAAACGTTGCGCGCATCCCGGCGTAATTCGCCGCGTCGTCGCAGTTGATCACCACCGCCAGCGTCGCCGTGAACAGGTCCTTCATGGAGCCGCCGCTTGAGCAGCTCTCATACCGGAAGCCGGGCACGTCCGCGTACAGAGAATCCACGATCTCCTTAAATCCCACTGTACACCAGTACTGCACGTCGGTCCCGTTCGCGTCGTGGCGGTTTTGTTTGTCGGAGGAATAGCAGATCGGCTCAAAGTCCGACCGCCAGGTGGTCACGTTGTTTGAATTAAAGAAATCCGCCAGCGCCCCCTGCAGGTAGGCGACGCATTCCGTGTTGCCGAGGTCGGCGGAATTCCCCATACCGAGGTCGATCCTGCGGTCTGAGAACCATTCGGGGTGCGTTTTGGAATTGAATTCCCCGTAGGCGTCGGTGGGATCGCCGTCGGCGTCCAGCGTATCATGCAGCAGCACGTAGGTGGTAAGGGACTTGCCCTGCGCTTTCGTCAGCGCGCCGAACTGCGAGAGCGTCTCACAGCCGTACCCGGCAAGGACGCTCCGGTACCCGTCGTTTCTGAGCTGCCAGGAGCCCTCCAGCGTCTTCCAGTTGCCGAGCGTCTCGTTGGTCCACCACCCGTAATCCCATTTGACCGCCTCGATCCCGTAAGTCTCAAGCCCGCTCTGAAAATCCATCTGCGTCAGCGGCTCGTTCGGGTCGTCCCGCAGCTTCGCGGGCGCCTTGCAGGCGAAAAACCAACGCTTAAAAACGTTGCTGCCCGCGTCCACGGTCCCGTCGTACGCCCCGAGGTACACGGACGGGAAAGAAAAGGTCTCCCCGGCGGGCACGGCCGTTGAAAAAACGTATTTCTTTTCGCCGACGCAGTCCAGGTCCGCCGAGACCGCGGCGCCGGCGTTCGAGCACGTGACGTTTATTCGCCCGGAGGACCACTCCAGCGCCGTATAGCAGCCGTGGTCTCCGCCGTCAAGCCACACCATGGGCAGATAGCCGCCGGCGTTGAAGTTCTGGAGGGTGTTGACCCAGGCGCAAAAGCGCCTGCCGAATTTCAGAGGCGACCGGATGATCCCCTCGCCTTCAAAGGACTGCCCGTCGTAATGGGTATAGCCCTCCGACATGCCGCTCTCTTTTTTGATCATCATGAGCTCGTCGCCGTCGTAAACGTCCCCGAAGGTGAAAGCGGCAAAGGCTTCGGGCACGATCCTTTGGGCTTGCCCGCTAAGATTTTCAAGCGCCGTGCAGAACTCGAACGGCCCCGCAAGCGCCGGGCGGGCAGCGCAGGCGACTTCCAGCGCAAAACCGCCGCACACGCTCCGGAAGCGGTAGCAGACCCCGGTCTCGGCGGCGCCGTTTCGGACGGCGGCATACTGCCGGACGGAATCGTACTTCCAGCGAAGGCGCAGCGGCGCCCCGCCGGACAGGATATACGCCGGCAGCGAGAATACGGAGGCGCCGGCGATCCGGTTTTCGCCGTTTTTCAGCGTTGAAAGCCTCGTTACATACAGGCGGTCATTCTGGATATCAAGGCTCAAACGCATATCCCCCGAAACGAGAGACGCGCTGCTGCCTTTGACCAGCGCCCCGCCGTTTGCAAGCACTTCGGCGTCGGTATAGCCGTCGGCGGTCTCAGACACGCCGTTTTTGCAATACTTCGGCGTACAGTCCAAAAACACCCCTCCCGAAAAGTTTCTGAAAAACGTCAGGAATATCAGCGCCGGCAGCAACAAAAAAGAAACGGCGCGCCCGAACAGCGATTTCATAGCATCGGTCCCCTTTTACTCCTGATTGCGCGCCGCAGGAATGATCCTCAGCAGCGTTTCGGTCAGCGCCTGCATCAGTTCTTCCGTTCCGATCGTGATGCGCAGGTGCTTCTGCGCGTTGCCGTCGAATACGCGGATCAGGTACCCGCAGGCTTCCGCCTCCTCACGGATCTTCATTACGTCGTACCCCGAAAGCCGGATATAGACGAAATTGGCGTCGGAGGGGTACACGTACACGTCCGGCAGGGTGTTGAGCGCTTCGCGGAAGCGCTCGCGGGATGCAAGCAGTTTTTCGGTGACCGCAGTATAATAGGCGTCGTCGGCAAGCGCCGCGACCGCCATACGCTTGCCGATATGCGGCAGGCGGTGCAGCGGCAGGTCCAGCCAGAGAACTTTTTTAAGCGCCGCGCTGCAGAAACCGTAGCCGATGCGCAGATTTGCAAGGCCGTAGTATTTGGAGAAAGTACGGGAAAAGACCACGTTGTCGTAGGTGCCGATCAGACGCCTGACGTCAAAGCTCTCTTTTTTGAACCCGTGATACGCCTCGTCCACCACGACCAGCGTTTCGGGCAGCCCGCAGATCAGCCGTTCGAGATCCTGTTCTGAAATGCTGTTGCCGGTGGGCATGGCAGGGCTTGCGATGATCAGCACGGCGGGACCGACACGCTCAGCCTGCGCCAGGATCCCGTCGGTATCGAACACACAGGCGTCCTCGGTCTCCACGATCGGGAAGCGCTCCACGTTCAGAAAACGGCAGTCGGCAAGGCCGGTATAGTAGCTCCAGCCGGGATCCGGCAGAAGCACGGTATCGCCAGCTTTTGTAAATATGTTCATAATGGACCTGAGGTTCTCCGCGGAGCCGTTGCCGGTAAAGATATTCTCCGCCGGGATCCCGAACTTTTCACTCAGCGCGTCCGTCAGGTCGTCCCGGCTGCCGGATTCGTACAGGCAAAGGTCCTCGGCAGTCGTCTGCCGAAGCGTTTCAAGGCACTTGGGCGAGGGCCCGTACAGATTTTCATTGTAGTGCAGCCTGCCGGTCGTCTGCTCGGTCGGTACCCCGGCGTATCTGGTGATCCCGTCATACCGCCCGGTGATCGGATTTTTTGCTTCTTCCATGGTTTTTTCTCCGTTTTTTTATCATTTGCGTGCTGCGCACGATGCTATGATTGTAGCACCTGCCCGGTTTTTTGTCAAGGCGAAGACCTGCGGCGCCCACCGAAAAAACAAGGCCCTGCCACGGCATTGACAGAACGGCGAATACAGTTTATAATTTTACTATCAGCTTTTGAGAGAAACAGCAAAAGCGCAACAGAAAGGAAACGCTTATGGACTACAAAGAAGCCGTTGAAATATATGCAAAAGACCCCACCGCCGAAACGCTGCGCGAAACGGCGGCGGCGCTGCGCGCGCAGATGACGACGCGGGAGAAGCTGCACATGCTCAAGGGCCATGCGCTGGGGACGACGGCGCGGCAGTTTCTGACAAAGGGACGCTATTACAACGGCGAAGCGTACGCCGCAGGCGGCTGCCGCAGGCTCGGGGTGCCGCCGGTCCTGTTTACCGACGGGCCGCGCGGCATTGTGATGGGAAACGGCACCTGCTTTCCCGTCTCCATGCTGCGGGGCGCGACCTTTGACGACGCGCTGGAATACCGCGTGGGCGAAGCCATGGCCGAAGAGGCGATCGCCGGCGGGGCGAACCTGTTTGCGGGCGTATGCATCAACCTGCTCAGGCACCCCAAATGGGGCAGAGCGCAGGAGACCTACGGCGAGGACCCGTTTTTGCTGGGAAAAATGGGCGCCGCGCTGACAAGCGCCATGCAAAATAACGGCGTGATCGCCTGCCCCAAGCACTATGCGCTCAACAGCATCGAGGACCTGCGCTTCAGCGTGAACGCCCTGTGCGAAGACGCCGCCCTTTACGACGTCTACCTGCCGCATTTCAAAAAGTGTATCGACGCCGGCGCCATGTCGGTCATGGGCGCGTATAACAGGGTCAACGGCGTTTACTGCTGCGAAAACCGGCGGCTGCTGACGGAGATCCTCCGGGACGAATGGGGATTTGAAGGCTTTACTTTATCCGACTTCGTTTTCGGCATTTATAACGGGCCGCGGTCCCTGGCCGCCGGTATGGACGTGGAGATGCCCTACATCTACCGCTATGCGTTTCTGGGCGCGGCGCTGAGAGCCGGAAAGATCACAACAGAACAGGTTGATACGGCGGTGGAGCGCGTGCTGCGGGCGCTGATCGCGACGCTGCCGAAGCAGAAAAACGTATCAAAAAGCGCGGTGCTTTCCAAAGAACACATCGCCCTTGCAAGGGAGGTCTCGGCAAAAGGCACGGTCCTGCTGAAAAACCGGGGCAGCGTGCTCCCCCTGCCCGCAGGCGCAAAGATCGCGGTCGTGGGCCGGTACGCGAACGAAAAAAACGTGGGCGACCACGGCAGCAGCCAGGTCTACAGCCCGTATACCGTCACGCCCTATATGGGGATCAAAGCGCGGTTCGGAGAAAAAAACACGGCGCTTTATAACGGAAGCGATCCGAAAAAGGCGCTGAAGGCCGCGGCAGACAGCGATCATATCGTGGTGTGCGTCGGCAGCGACTACCGGCAGGAGGGCGAATTTCTCGTCAACATGGGCGATATCAAACGCAAGCCCAAGGGCAGCGGCGGCGACCGGATCAGCCTCGGCGTCCCGCCCGAGGATCTGGCGTTGATCCAGGCGCTTGCAAAAACGGGCAAAAAGATGATCGTGAACGTCATGGGCGGCAGCGCCTACGTGATGCGCGAATGGTCGGCTCTCGCCGACGGGATCCTGATGTCCTTTTACAGCGGGCTTGAGGGCGGCAACGCCCTTGCGGACGTTCTCAGCGGCGACGTAAACCCCGGCGGCAGGCTGCCGTTCACCGTTGCCGGAAACGAGGCGGATTACCCGCCGTTCCTGCACATCGGAGACGGAAAAAAGGATATCCGCTACGGCTATTACCACGGCTATACGCTGTTTGACAAAACAAAAAAGCCCGTGCAGTTCCCCTTCGGGTTCGGGCTTTCCTATACTTCATTCTTATTGGACGCGGCAAAAACGGAAAAAACGGACGCAGGCGCAGCGGTGACGGTCCGCGTCACAAACACCGGCCCCCGGGCGGGCGAAACCGTCATTCAGGTGTACGCCTCCTCCGTCGGCGCGAAATACGACCGCCCCTTAAAGCTCTTAAAGGGCTTTTGCAGGGTCCCCCTCGCCCCCGGGGAGACGAAGGAGGTATGCGTCCCCGTCTTGGCAGAAGACCTGCGGTTTTATTCGACGACGGATAAGGGCTTTATTCTCGACCCGGCGTACTCGTTTTCCGTCACCGAAAACGGACGCGACTTCCTGCCTGCCGGGACGCTCTCGCTAAGTCAGCGTGAAACAGAGTAAACCGCATTGGCGCCGTTTTTGTGCGGCGCGGAAAACGGATGCCCGGCAAAACGGGCAACCGCCGGTTTTTATTATTCATGCGCCCCTGCGCGGCGGCAGAACGCCGGCTTCCTGCAAAAACATATAAAAAGATATTGACTTTTCCGTGATCCCGCGTATAATACAAGCGTAAAGGCAAAGGCGTCTTTTCACGGCGGCCGCAAGGCTGCTTTGAGAAGGACGCCTTTTTATGTATTGATCGCAAAGGAGGGGATCATTATGACAAAGTATATCTTCGTGACCGGCGGCGTGGTATCCGGGCTCGGCAAGGGCATTACCGCCGCGTCGCTCGGCAGGCTTTTAAAGGCGCGCGGCCTGAAGGTGGCGGCGCAGAAGCTGGACCCCTACATAAACGTAGACCCCGGCACCATGAGCCCTTATCAGCACGGAGAGGTCTACGTGACCGAGGACGGCGCTGAGACCGACCTGGACCTGGGGCATTACGAGCGCTTCATTGACGAGGACCTGAACAAATACTCCAACCTCACCACGGGCAAGGTATACTGGAACGTACTGAACAAGGAACGCCGCGGCGAATACCTCGGCTCCACGGTGCAGGTGATCCCGCACATCACAAACGAGATCAAGGAGTTCGTTTACCGGGTAGGTAAAAAAACGGGGGCGGACGTGGTGATCACCGAGATCGGCGGCACCATCGGCGATATCGAAAGCCAGCCGTTCATTGAGGCGGCGCGGCAGATCTCACTGGAAGTGGGCAGGGAGAACAGCCTGTTTATCCACGTAACGCTGGTGCCGTACCTCCACGGCTCCGAGGAACACAAATCGAAGCCCACCCAGCACTCGGTCAAGGAGCTGCAGGGCATGGGGGTGCACCCCAATATCATCGTGCTGCGCTGCGACGAACCGCTGGAGGAGAGCATCTTTCAGAAGATCGCGCTGTTCTGCAACGTCAAACCCGACTGCGTGATCGAAAACATCACGCTGCCGAACCTCTATGAGGCGCCGCTGATGCTGGAAGAATCCCGCTTTTCGGACGTGGTTTGCCGGGAACTGGGGATCACTGCGCCCGCCCCGGAGCTTTCAGACTGGCGGGAAATGGTGGAACAGATCAAGAACCGGGCGGAGACCGTGACCATCGGGCTCGTGGGCAAATACGTCGGTCTGCACGACGCTTACCTGTCGGTTGCGGAGGCGCTGCGGCACGCCGGTTACCGCCACGCCGTCCACGTGGAGATCCGCTGGATCGACTCGGAAACGCTGACCGCCGATACCGTCGAAGAGAAACTTGCCGGGCTGCAGGGGATCATCGTGCCCGGCGGTTTCGGCAGCCGCGGCATCGAAGGGATGATCCTTGCGGCGAACTACGCGCGGGAGCGGCGGATCCCCTACTTCGGCATCTGCCTCGGCATGCAGATCGCGGTCATCGAATTCGCCCGGAACGCTGCCGGGATCAAAGACGCCAACTCCGGAGAGTTCGACGAACAGTGCGCCCACAAGGTGATCGACTTTATGCCCGGGCAAAGCGACGATATAGACAAAGGCGGCACGCTGCGGCTCGGCGCGTACCCCTGCGTCATCACGCCCGGCACCGTGATGGAGCGCTGCTACGGACAAACGGAGATCAGCGAACGCCACCGCCACCGCTATGAATTCAACAACAGCTACCGGGACATCCTGCAGAACACCGGGCTTACCCTCAGCGGCATCTCGCCAGACGGCAGGCTTGTGGAGACCGTGGAGCTCACCGACCGCCCGTTTTTCGTCGGCGTCCAGTACCACCCGGAATTCAAAAGCAGGCCGAACCGCCCGCACCCGCTGTTTCTCGGTTTTATCGGCGCCGCGGCGCAGACCGTTACCGGAGAGTAAACCTGCCCGGGCGTTCGCACACGCGAAACCGGACGGCATATACACCGGGGCGCGCTTCCCTTTGCAGCGCGCCCCGGCGGCTTTTGCGCCTTTTTTATTGAAAAAGACTTGCTTTCCGGCAGAAAAAAGGATATAATCTGTTCATAACCACGAAAACCTGCATCCGCAGACGAAAGGAGCGGCGTACAGCCGGAAAACAAATGAAAAAGAGTATAGCGATCCTGGTGTTATTCACGATCCTGCTGACGGCCGGCTGCCGGATCTACGACGGCCCGCCGAAGGACCCGGGAACGCCGGAGCCTGCCGCGCACGTCGGCACCTTCGTTTCGTCCTACGGGACGATGACCTTCAACGGAGACGGCAAAAGCGTCACGCTGGAGGTAAGCCCCGAAATGGCGGCGCTGACCGGCCTGCCGGAGGGAAAAAGCGAAGGCACCTATATGTTCATGGCAAATACCCCGCCCCACGTATACGAATACCGGTATGACCTTGCCAACGAGCTGCACCTCACCGTGGGCAGCCTGACGGTCGTCGTAAACAATTACCTGAACGCCACCGACGAGGATACCATTTCGCTGTATATGGTCAACAGCGAAGGCAAGGTTGAGGACATGCTGTTTGAAAAGGAACCGGCGTAAGCGCCGGTAAAAGCCCGCTCGACGATATTAACCGGAAGGGAGAAATAATAATGGACGAAAATACACAGCCCTTTGCGCCGACCGGCCAAAAAGTGTCGGAAAACATCTGGCTGTGCAAGGACGGCGTCTACCGCTGGACCTACGAGATGGATATGCTGCGCAACCCGACGATCCTGTTTTCGGTCTGGAAGGCGCTCGGGATCGCCTTCGGCGTGGTCTATCTGTTTGTCCTCATTCTGGATCTTTGCCAGAAGGTGATCGCAAATCTGGAGGATTTCTGGAACGCGTCAAAGATATTCCTGATCCTTTTGGGCATATTCTTCATGCTCAGCATCATTTCCTACCTGATCCTGGCTGCGATCTACGGCTGGAAATATCAGGTGCTGTTTGAGATGACCGAGGACCAGGTGAGCCACATCCAGATGCCGCGGCAGTTCAAAAAGGCGGAGGCGATCGGATGGCTGACCACGTTTGTGGGCATGCTTGCGGGCAAACCCTACATGGTAGGCCTCGGCCTGAGCGTTTCGGCTAAAAATATCAGCACCTCCGCATTCAAAAACGTGGAATTCGTCACGGTCCGCCGCAAACGGAACACGATCCACGTCAATCAGCTTCTGGATAAAAACCAGGTTTACGCAGAGGACGCGGATTTTGATTTTGTGGAAAAGTTCATCAAGGACCGCTGCGTAAAGGCAAAGATCCGGTAACGGCAAAACGCGATCCCCCATCCTGTTTTTTGCAGGATGGGGGATTTTTTTACCTGCCGCCGGATGGTTTCCGGTCATGCGGCCTCTTTTTCTCCGTCAGGTTTCTTTTTCTGCGCCAAAAGCACGGCGGCAGCGATCAGAAACGGCAGCCCCGCAAGAATGCCCATAGGCGCCGGCCCCAGCAGACGCGCGGAACCGGTATCGGTCAGGCAGACCGCAAGCGGAATCGTTCCCGCCGCGTTGATGGCGCCGTGAAAGAGCGCCGGCGCCCAGATGCTTCCGCTTTTTTCATACAGCCAGTCGTGCATAACGCCCCAACCTACCGTGATGACGCAAAAAAGCAGCATACCAACGACGGGGAAGCCGAAGTACCCGGCTTTATTTCCCGCGGCGGCGCCGTACTCGTAGCCGATCAGCCAGATGAGCGGCCAGTGCCACATGCCCCAGATCACGCCGCCGAGGGCCCTGCCTTTCGGCGTGCCGAACCGCGCTTTGAGCTGCGGATACAAGAAGCCCCGCCAGCCGATCTCCTCCCCAAGCGCCACGAACGTGTTGATCAGGGGCGCGTAAAAGACGCTGCTTGCCGCGCTGATAAGGACCATGACGGGATAGGTCAGGCCCTGCGCCTCCATCTGCCGGAGGGCATCCTCCCCTGCAAGCGCCGTCACGTAATTGCCGCTGAGATCGAAATGCCCCGGAAAAACCAAAAAATAGAGAGCGGCGCCGGCGGCTGTGAGGACCGCGGGCGAAAGCCACGCGATCAGGTAATGCCGGACGTTCTGACGAAACGCCGGCTTCCAGCCCATCTCCTTCAGCTTTGCGCCGGAAAACAGTACGCCGAGCGCCGGGACGAACATCATGGCGGCGACCGTAAGCTGCCCGATCAACGTTTGCCCGTTGTTATAAAGCAGCGACGCGCCGAACTGCACGGCGTAAGCGAAAAGAAAGGTAAACAGCAGATATTTTATAAGCTGCTTCTTATTAAAATCATTTTTTGTCATCTTTTTTCTCCTCCGTTGAGGCTGCGGCCTCCACGCAGAGACCGCGGTGGGCGCACGCAGGGCAGGTAAGCTTTCGGGTGGAAAAGGTATGTTTTGAGAACAGCGCTTCTTTCAGCGTCGGCTGAAAGACCGTGTGGCAAGAAGGACAGATGTACGCCGTTTTCCGGAAGTACCTGCGCGAAAACAGGATGGAATACGGGACGGCGACGAGGACGTATGCGACAAACAGCCACCAGATCCCTTTTGTCGCCCACAGGATGATGGACGACAACTGCAGCACGCCCAGCGGGATCGAGGTCAGCAGCATCAAAATACGGAACCTGCGCAGTTCTTTTCTGCCGGTCATAACGTACGCTATGTCGCCGATGGAATCGATGGAGAATTCACTTATGCCTTTGAGGCCTGTTTTCAGCTCCGTAAGCTTTTGCAGCTTTTCCTCCCGTTCGCCGATCTCTCCCTTCAGCGTCGCCTCCTGCCGGTCAAGCAGCAGAGAAATGACGCTGCCCGGGTCTTCTTCGGAAAGCAGCTGACCGATCGCGTCGATCGGAAGTCCCAGCTCGCGGAGGAAACAGATGATCTTCATCCGTTTCAGGTCGTCCTCGGAATACAGCCGTCTGCCGCCTTCGGTCAGTCTGCCGGGAATTAAGATCCCCCGGCTATCGTAATACTGCACCGTGCGCACGGTCACGCCGCAGAGCTTTGCAAGTTCTCCTGTCGTGTATTCGGACACAGAGTTTCACCTCCTTTACGTCAAGTTTAACATATGACGCAGCGTCATATGCAACCCCTGACGCAGGGAGATTTTTTCTGTTTTTGTTTTTTCGGACGGTTTTTCCGTATTTCTGCCGCCGTTTCACCGTTTTCGGTTTCCATAAAGCATCGTATCATAAAAGATTCCGTTTTTCAAGCAGTATATGGATTCGGCTTGCATTTTCCGAGCATCTAATGTATAATGAATAAAATTTATGAAAAACCGAGGGTACGACCAATGAAAAAAAACGTTTCCGTTTTACTCTGCCTTTTGATTTTGATTCTGTCGCTCCCGCTTGTGAGCTCGGCGAAGACCATCTATGAGATCACGACCCCTGATGAGCTCAGCCTGATCAGAAATAAGCCGGACGCCCATTACGTTCTCAAAAACGATATCGATCTGTCCGGCTACAGCTCCTGGATGCCGATCGGGAGCAGCACGGAACCCTTTACCGGGACGCTTGACGGCAACGGTTTCGAAATCCGGAATCTGACGGTCAGGGTTGTTGCAGATGCCTCCGACGGGACAAGGCCGGTCAACGCCGCTCTGTTCTCTGTTGTCAGCGGCGCGACCATAAAGAACCTTGGAATCGTCAACGCCTCTGTCTCCTCCCATGTGACGGGAAGCCTGACAAGAAATGCGTCCTTTTGCCACGCAGCAGGCTTTGCCGGCGAGCTGTTCAACATGACGACGGTTGAAAACTGTTACTTCACCGGCAGTGTTTCGGCGCAGACAACAAACAATTCGTTTGCGCGCGCATCCGCGTTCGGCTGCTGCGACAAATCCATTATCAGGAATTGCTATGCGGTCGCTTCCATTTCGGCGAAGGCGGATAATCAGAATACGATGGTCGGCGGCATTGCCTCGTGGGACGCTACGTCGATCATTGAAAACTGTTATGCCGCCGGTTCTCTGTATGCGCAAAGCACAAACTCTTATATTTATTGCGGCGGGATCGTCGGGTCCGGCAGCGGTAAAATATCCAATTGCGTCGCCCTGACCGATTCTGTGACGATAGAGGGAAGGACAAGGATATTCAGGGACGTAATCTGTCCTTATTCCACACTGACAAACAACAGGGTCATTGACCGTCTGGCGGCAGACATGCCCAACAAATCGGCCGCCGTCATCACAACAGAAGAATCCGGGAAACAGAGCACCTATGAAGATCTGGGATGGGACTTTGATAACGTCTGGACGTTTTCCAACCTTCCCGTTCTTCGGAAAAAGGGCATCCCCCGGATCTTTTCGCTGAGCGTCAACGGAATCAGTAATAACAGCGTTTTCGGCACAGACAACGACATCTCCATGTTTTATACCCGTATGTGCAGCAACACGCTCAACGGGCATTACTGTTTAGAATCCGATCAGCATCTTCTCTCTTACAATTGCGATAATGATCCCACCGATACGACTGCATTTAAAGAGAAAATCAAATATTCTTTTTCACAAACCCGGGACAGCGATCTCTCCTTCTTTTTCTATTCCGGGCACGGCAGTTCCACAGGACTAGTCTTGGCCGACACCGCCGACCGTGTTGAAATCATCGGATGGGATGTTCTCGCAAAAACGCTTCTTGACAATATCCACGGAAAAATAGTTGTTCTGATTGACGCCTGCCACAGTGAGGGCTTTATTTCAGACGGCGTTAAGAATCTTTCGCAGGAAGAAAGGACCCGTTTTTCTGTTCTGACCTCCTGCGGCAAGGACGAAACCAGCAAACCGAAAGAGGCGTTGAAACTCTCTTTTTTCAGACAATTGCCCTACGGTTGTTTTTCCTACTATCTCGGAAAAGGCATCGGGTTCTTTGACAATAAACTGAAAGCGGACAAGGATAAGAGCGTCGCGGTCACTCTCGAAGAATTGTATAACTTTATTTCCCCGAAAACAAAGGATAAAGACATGACCGTAAAAAAATACGGTTCAGATATCAAACTGTACCAGATCGACCCGCCGAGAACCACTTTTAAGCATGTTCTGAACTGTCCTGTTAACGTCAACGTCTACGATAATGCAACCGGCAAGCTTTTGGGGCAGATCATAAACAATAAAATCCGGAAAAATACCGACGTCCTCAAAATGACAGTCGTTGGCTATGAAAAGAGCTTCTTCACCCTGTCCGACGCGGATTACAGAATCGAACTCATCGGATATGACACGGGCACAATGGATTATACGGTCTCCGAAATCGACGGCGCATTGGGAGAGATCCAGCGCGTCAATTACTACGATCTTCCGCTGACGCCCGGGAGTTCATACGAAGGCGTACTCGATCCGGAGACCTTCGAGCTTGAAAACTACACCTTATCCTCCGGCGACAGCATTATCGCCCCTGCAGAGTTTATGCCCGTGGAAGATATCAGGAACGAACAGATAACGGTACAGGCAGAAGGAGACGGAAAGGTATCCGCCTCCGTGACCGCAGTCAGAGGCGACTATGTTACCGTTCAAGCGGAGCGTACCGTCTGCAGCGAATTCCAGGGTTGGTACATAGACGGAACGCTTATTACCGACCACAAGGATTACAGGTTCCCCGTAATTTCGTCTGTGACGATGACGGCAAAATTCCGGACGCAGCATTCTCTGATCCCCGCAAACGGCGATCCGTCGACGGCCATTCAAGGAATGACTTATGTTTGTACGAAATGCAGATCCTCAGTAACACGCGGTGACGTTAATAACGACGGGATAATCGGAGCAGACGACGCGCGGCTGGCGCTTCGCAGATCTGTGGACCTCGAAAACTATCCCGAAGACAGCTTAGCCTGTTTTGCGTGCGACACGAACGGCGACAGGGCCGTCGGAGCAGACGACGCAAGAAGGATCCTGCGCGCCAGCGTTGAATTGGACGATCCTTCCACTTGGGTCTGACTGCCTCCTGCCGGTTCAAGCGGTCCGATTTTTGTGCGGAAGGTCGGCCGTAAAAGCCTGCCGTTTTCAAAGGACGAGCGCGCTTGCAGATCAACATGACGATAAGAAAATGCCTTCGGGATATCAAAACCCCGTCCCCCGATCTTGGGGGCAAAAAGGTGTTTCTTGTTGTATGCAAACTGCTCACAACGCGAGCAGTTTCCTATACAATAAAAAAGAACAGCCGCCGAAGGGAACCCGGTTCCGTTCCCTTCGGCGGACTGTTCTTTTTTGTATTGTAACGTCAGGTTTTTTATGTCAAGGCAGCCGGAAGCCCGCGGCAAGGTAGAGAGCGTACCAATCCTCCCGCGTCAGCCCGATCTCAGCGCCGGCGGCGACTGTAAGCTACCCGATCAACGTTTGCCCGTTGTTATAAAGCAGCGACGCGCCGAACTGCACGGCGTAAGCGAAAAGAAAGGTAAACAGCAGATACTTTACGACTTTTTTCAGATCGTATTCCGTTTTTTGCATCATGATTTTCCTCCGACCGACGTTTTCAACATAAAATCGTATTTTTACGCAGACGCGCTCAGCGGTCCGCCATTTTCAGCTCAATATCGCCTGTGGACGTCCTGACCTCGCATTTGCCGCCCGAGGCCGTATCGGGGACGTGAACGTCGCCGGTGGACGTATCCACAAGGAACACCTTTTCCGTTTGCAGCGTCCCCGTGACGTCGCCGGTGGAGGTTTTTACGGTGATCGTCCCGGCGTCGCAGTTGTCAAAGCGCACGTCGCCCGTGCTTCTTTCCAGATCGAAGGCGCCGGCGGCGACCGTATCGGTCAGCGTCAGTCTGCCTGTGCTCCCGCGGGAGCGAAGGCCCGAACAGCGTACGTCCGTAAGATACGCGTCGCCGGTGCTGATCTCCACAGAAAATTCCCCGTCGCAGCGAATAGCGCCGGCGTCGATCCGTCCGGTGGATACCGTAAGGCCGATGCTGCCCGCCTTTATGCCGTCGAGCCTGATATCGCCCGTATCGGTTACGATCCGCAGCGCCCCCTTCACGTCCGCCCTGCACGTTACGTCGCCGGTGTCCGCCGTGATCTCGGCCGCATCAAAGGAAAAGGTTTCCGGGACCGAAACGTCGCCCGTCCCGCTGTCAACGGATACGCCCGCGTAATGCGCCTCCGGAAGATACACCGTCATCGAGCAGGTCTTTGAAAAAAAAGTCAGATGGTCGTACCAGTTCCGTTCATCCGCCGTCGTGATCCGGCACTTCCCGTTTTCGGTCCGGATCGAATACCCCATCTTTTCTCTTTCCGTACAGACGACGCTGCACTTTCCGTCCGTGGACGGCGCAAACGTAATATCCGTATCCCCGGCGGTGATCTCCAGGCGTTCAAAAGCGTCGTCCACGGTATAGGTTTTCGATACGTATTTTACGGGATCGAGGGTTGAAAGATCCGATCCCCCGGCAAAATATGCCGCACAAAACAGCACGAGCCCTGCCGAAACAAGGACCGCTCCTGCGATCAGCCATCTCTTTTTCATTTTTATCTCCCCTTTCCGCCGAACATGGATCCGCATTTACCGACCGCAGATTTTGTCAGCCGCCATGCGCCCTTCGTTGCCGCCAAACAGCCGAAGGCCCCAAAGATCGAAAGCCCTGCCAAAACCGCCCCGGCGCCGAGCGCCATCAGCGCGACCAAAGCGTTTGTGCGCATAAAATACACCGCAGCCAGGGCGACCGCACCGGGAACCGACACACAAAGGGACACTTCGACCGCCCACAGCGACAGGATCAGCGCCCATAAAACAATAAACAGAGACAGCACGACGACGGCGGCTGCGGCAAGCAGCGGGAACCACACGGGAAAGCCCAAAACGATAAGCACGATCTCCC
The DNA here is from genome assembly GCA_017430145.1 of Clostridia bacterium. GTDB lineage: Bacteria > Bacillota > Clostridia > Oscillospirales > Acutalibacteraceae > RUG806. The sequence continues at coordinate 17,802 of JAFRNP010000014.1, read as the reverse complement.
ACGGCCTGCGGCTTCGTTTCGGCGCGCCCGTTTTTTCCTCCGGCTCTGCAGACACGATCCGCGCCGTAGTCTGCGCCGCGATGACGTTTGCATCGCCGATCGCGGCAACCGCTTCCTCCTCGGTCATGCCTTCCTCCATGCGGTCGTCGATCATCTCGCTGTAAAACAGGATCTGCTCTTGCGCGTCTGCCTCGGAAAGCCCCGACAGGCCGCTTTTCAATTCGGACAAAAAACGCTCCTTATTCATCATGCGCCCCCCTCGGCAACGTACTGATAGATCGATATGACTTCTTTCCACTCGTTTTTGAAGTCTTCAAGACGCCTTAAGCCGACGTCCGTGATCCGGTAGTATTTCCGGAGCCTGCCGTCATGCTCCGCCGTGCGCACCGTCAGCATGCCGGCGTTTTCAAGCCGTTTGAGAACGGTATACAGCGTTGATTCGGACAGTGCGATATACGGTTTCAGATCCTTTATGATCCTGTAACCGTAGGAATCCTCCCCCTTAATGGCGGCAAGAACGCACACGTCCAGCAAACCGCGTTTCAACTGCGCATCCATAAAATACCTCCCTTTACATAATACATCGTATCACGAAGTATTATGATTGTCAAGCGTTTTTTATCCGTATCGCATTTCATATCGAAAGGATCGACCGGAATTTGTTTTTTCCCTCCATCTGTTCTTTTTCTTCATTTTAACATCTCATGCGGCGATTATCCATTGTTTGCGTCCTTTGTTTACTGTTTATTATTGAAGGCAACACCGCACAATTCGCGGTGCACGCCTTGCTTGATCTTTATTCCGTCATCCTGCACAGATTTTCCTTGCCAACCGCCAGGTTGACGGCGTCAAATCTGTACAATCTGACTAAAAAATCTACTGCGCAATCCGCACACCGGAATTATGCGGTGTTGCCTGAATTGTTCATATTCTTCCCTTATACTGAAAACATAACAAGGAGGGATCGGTCATGCGCCCCAAATATCCGCATCTGTTTTCCCCGGTCAATATCGGAAGCGTCACCCTGAGAAACCGCGTCGTTATGGCGGCGATGGGCATGAGCCAGTCGGACGGCGGCTTTGTAAACAAGGCCGTGCTGAACCATTACGCGGCGCGCGCAAACGGAGGCGTCGGCGCCGTGGTTGTGGAGGTCACCTGCGTGGACGCGCCGCTGGGCCTCAATACGAAAGGCATGCTGGTGATCGACGACGACAAATACATTCCCGGCATGGCGGAACTTACCGGCGTCCGGGTCCGGCAGGGAAAAGAATTGACGCGTTCGGAGATCCTCGCCCTCGCCCCGGACGTTGTGGTATGCGCCACAGGCGTAAAGCCCCCGACACTCCCGATCCCGGGCATTGAACGCGCCGTCCACGCAAAACGGATCTGACAGGAGAAGAAAGGCAAAACTGCGCACACCGACGGATCAGACGGAAAAATGGTTTGCGTCTGCGCCGCAGACGGTCGTGACTATACGATAAACTCCCGGAGCTGCATTTAAGACAGCTTCGGGAGCTTTCGTTTTTATTGCGCGCCTCCGGGCAGCGCCTTTTCACGGATGATCGCGTCAAGCCGGCGGGAATACGTCAGCCACAGGAACAGCCCGACGGCGACGGCAAAGGTGATCCCCCACGACAGGGGGTAGGAAACGTAGAGGAAGCGCAGCGTCCGGTTCATCGGCAGGAAGAAAAATACCCAGATCAGCCGGATGCCGCAGGCGCCGAACATTGCCTTTTTATCATTGTTTTCTTTTTCCGTCCCAAAATCGTATTGACTTTCCCGTTATACACAGGTATGCTATATATATCACCGTACAGGAGGAATTATTATGCTTGAGATCGGAACCAAAGCGCCGGATTTTACGCTGCCGGACCAGAACGGAGAAAGCAGAAGCTTATCGGATTACAGGGGCCAGAAGGTCATTTTGTATTTTTACCCCAAGGACATGACCGGGGGCTGCACGAAGCAGGCCTGCGCCTTCGGGGAGCTGTACCCACAGTTCCGCGAAAAGGGCGCGGTCGTTTTGGGCGTCAGCAAGGACAGCGTGGCGTCCCACAAACGGTTTGAGGAAAAATACGGGCTCCCCTTCCCGCTGCTGGCGGACCCCGAGCGCTCGGTCATTGAGGCGTACGACGTGTGGAAAGAAAAGAAAAACTACGGCAAGGTCTCCATGGGTGTGGTGCGCACCACCTACCTGATCGACGAAAACGGCGTGATCGAAAAGGCGTTCGACAAGGTAAAGGCGGCGGAGAACCCGGCGCAGATGCTCGCCGTCCTCGCGTGAAGTATCAGAATATCGTCCCCGCCGTTTTTCTGGAACGGCCCAACCGCTTTCTCGCCCGCGTTGCGATCGGCGGCGAAACACAGACCGTGCACGTCAAAAACACGGGGCGCTGCCGGGAGCTGCTGCGCCCGGGCGCCGAAGTATATCTGACGGCGCCGGGCACGCCCGGCAGAAAGACGGAATACGACCTGATCGCGGTGCGCAAAGAGACCGGCGCGCTGTTCAATATCGACTCCCAGGCGCCAAACGCCGCGGCAATGGAGTGGCTGAAGACGCAGGGCTTTGATAAGATCGTACCGGAGTACCGGTTCGGCGATTCCCGCATCGATTTTTATATGGAGCGGAAAAATGAAAAGCACCTGATGGAGGTCAAGGGCTGCACGCTGGAGATCGGGGGCGTGGGATATTTTCCGGACGCGCCCACCGAACGCGGCGAAAAACACGTCCGGGAGCTGATCCGCGCGCAAAACGAGGAGTACCGCGCCGTACTCGCGTTTGTGATCCAGACCGGGGGCGTAGCGGAAGTGCGCCCCAACGCCGCAACGGACCCCGCTTTTGCAAAAGCGGTGGCAGACGCTATGCAGGCGGGCGTCACGGTGCTGCATCTCCCCTGCCGGGTCACGCCGGACAGCCTCACGGTCTGCCCGGAGGTACATATATGAATCCAGCCGCAGAGATCGGATCTGCGGCTGCTTTTTTTATTGCCCGTCTTCCGGGATCACGGATAAGATGTAGTCCGCGATCTTGTCGCTGTTGACGATATAGCCTGTGTGCCCGGTTTTCGGAAAGATCTTCAGTTCTGCACCCGGCACGGTTTCGGCGATACGCCGGGTGTGGGAGAGCTTGATCACGTCCCGCTCCCCGGCCGTAACGAAGGTCGGCACGCGGATGCTTTTCAGCATCTCGTCGGTGATATCGGGCTCGCGCATCATGATCTGCATTTTGTCGCTGCGGTCCACGTGGCTCCACAGCTTAAAGAATTTCATCGGCAGGTCCTTCGTGCTGTCGGGGTTCAGGCTTGCGCCGCTGACGATCAGCGCGGAAAGCAGTTCCGGACGGCCTGCCGCAAGGATCAGCCCGATGATGCCGCCGTCCGAAAAGCCGTAAAACACCGGGCGCTGAAGCCCGAGCGCGCCGATAAACTGCGCCATATCCTCCGCCATATCTTCGTAATGCAGGGTCTTCACTTTGCCGCTTTTGCCGTGATCGCGGGAATCCGGGCAGTATACCGTAAAACGCGCCGACAGCTTTTTGACCGCGCGGCGGAAGATCTTATGGTCCATGCTGTTGCAGTGGACCATCACGAGCGGCCTGCCGGAGCCGGTCTTTTCGTAGTAAAGCTTTACACCGTTGACTGTGAGAAACATCTTCTTTCCGCCTTTCTTTATTTTGCCCGGCGCTGTTTTCTGACGATATACGCCAACGCCTTTGCGCCGAGCTTGTTGTAGGTATGCACCTGCGAGGGCGTAAACATGACCTCCTGCGGGCGCACGATCATCTCGCACGTGCCGAACAGGTCGTTAAGCCCCGATCCCTGCGGGTTCGTGACGGCAAGCGCAACGGAAGCCGCAAGCTCGTCGCCCTGCATGGCGCCAAGCGCGCCGTTGGAATACCCCATGATGATGTTTTCGTCGCCGTGTTCTTTTACGCGCCGCTGCATCCCGGCAAGGATATCCGGCGCGTACTGCGGCAATATCTGTTCCAGCGAAAAGAAATTCTCGCTGTCCCAGGTGCCTTTCACGGGGATCCCGGCGGCGTTCAGTTCGTCCAGCGTTCTGATGATCCCGCGGATGATCCGGAGATCGGAGCCGAAGCCCGCGGCGTCGTTTGTGTCGCCGCGGTAGGAATGGTAACAGTTGACGTGGAACCCGTAGGCAACGTGTACGGTATGCTTATCCATTCAAAAACGCCTCCGCCGCTTTTTTCATCCGTTCGGCGGCATACTCGAAGAAATGGTAATACGCCGCACAGTATTTGTTTTTCGTGCCGTCAGCCGTGCGGTCCCGCCTGCAGCCGCCGCGGCACAGGTCGTAGTATTTACATGGCCGGCAGTAAACGTGGATGGTTTCGGAATCTTCCGTAAAGCGCCGCTGTTTTTCGTTCGCTTCAAACGGGTTTTCGTCAAAGACGCTGCCGAGCCTGTATGCCTCCCTGCAGTAAAAATCGCAGGGATATAGGTCGCCGTTTGCCTCCACGACGTAATACCCCCCGCAGATCCCGCACATGGCGCAGCTCTCCGGCCGCCGTCCCATCAGCACGCCCACGTAATTATCGATGTGCCGCACCGAAACGTATTCGCCGCGCTGAAAATCCGCGTACCAGAGGTCGAACACTTTTTTCAGAAAGGTTTCGTAAGCTTCGGGCGAGAGCCGCGCGCCGCCTTCGTCAACATACGAGATGAACTGCAGGAACCGGAATCCGTGCTTTGCAAAATACCGCCAGGTCGTTTCGATATCCTTTGCGTTTTCATCGTCGACCACCGAAAGGATATTATAGTCGACGCCGTGTTTTTCAAGGACGGAGATCGCCTCCAGCACCTGCGGCAGCACGCTTTGGTTTGACTTATCAAGCCGGTACCGGTCGTTGGTTTTGCGGTTTCCGTCCAGCGAAACGCCGACCAGAAATTCGTTATCCCGCAAAAAAGCCGCCCATTTGCCGTCGATCAGAAGCCCGTTCGTCTGCAGGGAATAAGAGACCGGGCAGGGGACGTTTTGTTCCAGCTCCCGGACAAAAAAGCGGAAAAAATCAAGGCCCGCCAGCGTCGGTTCGCCGCCCTGAAACACGACGGACAGCGCCGACGGCCGAAAGGCGGCGATCTTCCGGATCAGCTCGCCGGCGGTTTCGGGCTGCATGATCCGGTTTTCCCGGTCTTCGCTCAGCGTCCGGTAAAAGCAATAGCCGCACTGCATATTGCACAGCCCTGCGGCGGGTTTGATCAGTAAGGTCAGATTTTTCATCACTGTTTTTCCTTGACACGTTTTCTCTTTCCAGTATAATATAAGCAGAACCGAAATTCAACCGTCCGGATGTGAACAATCATGAAAAAACCGAATGTGATCATTATTCTGACAGATGACCAGGGCTACGGGGACCTCGGCTGCATGGGCGCGGCGGACCTGAAAACGCCGAACCTGGACGCGCTTGCCGGAAACGGCGCGCGGTTTACCTCCATGTACGCCGCGTCGCCCGTCTGTTCGCCCTCAAGAGCGGCGCTGCTCACGGGCCGCTACCCCGGCAACGCCGGCGTACGCGCGATTTTGGCGGGGCACCGCAGGGCAAGCGGGCTGACGCCCCGGGTCCCCACGCTTGCCGGCGCGCTGAAAAAAGAGGGGTACGCCACGGGGATCTGCGGCAAATGGCATCTGGGGCTGAAGCCCGAATGCCGCCCGAACGCCAACGGCTTCGACGAGTTCAGCGGCTTTCTGGCAGGCTGCCTCGATTACTACTCCCATATCTTTTACTACGGCATGTCCGACGGGGGCTTCAACCCCACCCACGACCTGTGGGAGAACGACGAGGAGGTCCGGGCCGACGGCGAGTACCTGACCGAACGCATCACAAGAAAGAGCGTGGACTTTATCCGCCGGCACAAAGACGAACCGTTTTTCCTCTATACCGCCTACAACGCGCCGCACTACCCCATGCACGCGCCTGCGCGTTACCTTGACCGGTTCCCGGACCTGCCGTGGGACAGGCGCATCATGGCGGCAATGCTGGCGGCCGTGGACGACGGCGTGGGCGAGATCACAGACACGCTGCGGGAACTCGGGCTGTTTGACGATACGATCATTTATTTTCAAAGCGACAACGGCCCCTCAAGGGAGAGCCGCAACTGGCTCGACGGGACCGAAGACCCGTATTACGGCGGCACGACGGGGATCTTTTCGGGGCACAAGTTCAGCCTGTTTGAAGGCGGCGTCCGCGTGCCGGCGCTGTTCTCCTGGGGAAACAAAGTCCCCGCCCGCGTGATCGGAGAGCCATGCATGGCGACCGACCTCTTCCCCACGCTTTTGCAGGCCTGCGGCGGCGACCCGGCGGCGTACGATACGGACGGACAAAGCATCCTCGGGCTGCTCACGAAGGGCGAAAGTGCCCCGCACGACTGTCTGTTTTGGGAGATGGAGGACCAGACCGCCGTGCGGCGCGGCGATTATAAGCTGGTCCTCAACGGCAGGCTGGAGGAGGGCGAAGCGCCCCGCGCCCCCGTTTTTCTGGCTGATCTGAGCAAAGACCCCGGCGAAAAAAACAACCTTGCCGAAACGCTGCCGGACACCTGCGAAGAACTCAAACGACTCGCGCTTACCTGGCGCCGCGGGATCGAAGAGACCTGGGCGCGGGAATTTGCGGGCAATTACAGCGTCACATGACAAAAAAGACGGATGACCGGAGGAAGAGAAATGGAGATCAGGCAATACGAAAACGGCGACCTAAATGCGATGATCGAAATCTGGAACAGGGTCGTGGAAGACGGCGTCGCTTTTCCGCAGGAGGAGTTATTAAACGAAGAGACCGGCGCGGCGTTTTTTGCAACGCAGAGCTACTGCGGGGTGGCGGACGACGGCGGGCAGGTCGTGGGGCTGTATATTCTGCATCCCAACAATATCGGCAGGTGCGGGCATATCGGCAACGCAAGCTACGCAGTCAGCGCCGGAAACAGAGGGAAACATATCGGCGAAAAGCTGGTGCTGGACTGCCTGAAACAGGCAAAGCGCCTCGGTTTCAGGATCCTGCAGTTCAACGCGGTCGTGGAGAGCAACGTCCACGCAAGGCATCTGTACGAACGGGTCGGGTTCGTCCCGCTCGGCACGATCCCGAAAGGCTTCCGCATGAAGGACGGGCATTACGAAAACATATGCCCGTATTATATCGAGCTGTAAAAAAGACCGGAATAAACGAGGGGGAACGGCATGGACATCGAAGGGGACGTTTTCAGGCGCAAACGCTTTGAAACAGACAAGCTGCTGCGGTTCGGATTTACGAAAACGGCAGGCGGGTACCGCTGTGAAACGTTATTTATGGGCGGCGATTTTTCGGCTGCCCTTTTTGTTTCCGATGCGGGAAAGATCACGGGGACGGTCACGGACGAGATGAACAAAGAGGAATACAGGCAGCTGAGAATGGAGAACCAGCAGGGCCCGTACGTCAGCACCGTGCGCGCCCGGTATACGGAGCTGCTGGAGCAGATCGCAAAAGAATGCTGCATTGACGTGCAGTTTTCGTCCGATCAGGCAAACCGGATCGCAAAAAGGATCCGGGAGCGCTGCGGTGTGGAGCCGGACTACCCGTGGGCACAGAGCGGGGACGACACCGGCGGCGTGTTCAGGCACACGGACAACGCTAAGTGGTTCGCGCTGATCATGAATGTAAAGCGCCGGGTCCTGACCAAAGACGGGGACGAACGCAGCGCGGACGTGATGAACCTGAAAGCGCCCCCGGAATCGATCGAAGCGCTGACCGCCCGCCCCGGCGTCTACCCCGCCTACCACATGAACCGAAAGCACTGGATCTCCGTGATCCTCGACGACACGAACACGGACGAAAGCGTCATGGAGCTGGTGGAGGAAAGCTACCGGCTGACGGGGAAATAGGGCGGAAAATGATTTTAGTATTGTTTTTTTCTCTTTATTTTGATACAATAAAATTGTATTTTTTCCAAAGCGATAAAATAATTTCATAGAAAACAGAAAGAAAAAAGAAATATATAGGAGGATCCTTCATGCCGACACTTGAGTGGATCGGGAAAGAAAAGGTTATCAACCATCACCAGCAGGTGCCATACCGGGTGCTGGAGGAACAATATACCTACAACGCCGAAAGAAGCGAAAACATGATTATCCGAGGAGATAATTTAGAGGCGCTAAAAGCCCTGATGCCCCGCTATGAGGGCAGAATCAAGTGTATCTATATCGATCCTCCGTACAATACTGCAAAAAGTACAAACGAGAACCAAAGATGGGTTTATAATGATAATGTTGATGATCCAAAAATTAAAAAATGGCTGGGAGAAGTTGTTGGTGATGAAGGAGAAGACTTGAGCCGTCACGATAAATGGCTTTGTATGATGTACCCTCGGCTAAAACTACTTCATAAATTGCTGGCTAAAGACGGTGTTATTTTTATCAGCATTGATGATAACGAACAAGACAAATTAAAAATATTATGTAATGAGATATTTGGCTCTTTGAACTTTATTGCTCAGTTAGTTTGGGAGAAAAAGAAAAAAGGTTCATTTTTATCTGGAACAATTACTAATATTAAAGAATATGTCTTTGTATATTGTAAGAATAAAGACTGTTTTGAAGGATTGATAGGGAGTGTTGAATACGAGGAAGAAACCTATCCTTGTATCAATGCGCCTAACAAAAGAGAATTGCGAAACATAAAAGGCGGTATACTTAGCAAGTATAGAGAAAAATCTTTTGTTTTGCCTGCTGGAACAATTATTTCCAACAAAACAATGAGTATAGAATATAAAACGAATTTAGTAGTTGAGGACGGAGTAGTTGTTAACGATTTTGAAGTTGAAGGGAATTGGAGATATTCAAGCGATAATATGGAAATATTCTCTTCCAACAAAGAATTATATATAACACAGGATTTATACATAAGAAGGATTGTAAAATCACCAAGATATAAACGGTTAAAGGATTTATTATGTAGAACTGGTGAAAATGAAGATCTTTCTTATGATGCAGATATTAATCCAGATGATTTAACAGCAGATGGTTGGGGCTCAAATGAAGACGCTGATGAAGAATTACGTATTATTTTTGGGCAACAAAAACCTTTTAATTATCCTAAACCAGTCAAACTCATTACAAAGCTGCTATATTCTTATAGTAAAAGTGATTTTATTGTTCTCGATTCCTTCGCTGGTTCCGGGACTACCGCCCATGCCGTCTTAAATATGAACAAAGCCGACAGCGGGCACCGCCATTTTATCTTGGTGGAAATGATGGATTATGCCGACAGTATTACCGCCGAGCGGGTAAAGCGCGTGATCGACGGCTACGGCGAAGGCAAAAACGCGGTGGAGGGTACTGGCGGCGATTTTACATTCTACGATCTGGGGCCCGCGCTGCTGCTGCCGGACGGCAATCTGAACGAAAACGCCGGAACAGAAAAAATCCGTGAATATGTGTGGTACATGGAAACAAAATCGCCGTATGCCCCGCCAGAACAGGATAACCCCTATTATCTTGGCGCCGCCCGCGATACCGGCTACTACTTCTATTATGAGAAAGACACCGTTACCACGCTGAACCATCAATTCCTTGCCACCATCACTGAAAAGGCAGAGAACTATTTGATCTATGCAGACCTCTGCGCTATTCCAGACGAGGAATTGAAACGATATAATATCACATTCAAAAAGATTCCACGGGATATTACAAAACTGTGAGGAAACAAAATGGAATATTCATATTGGCTTCCAGACAAAGATGGGAAAGGACAAGAGCATAAAACCAATACAAATTCTGTAATTATCATTGGAGCAAATGGTTCAGGGAAAAGCAGGTTGGGAATATGGCTCGAACACCTAATCAAGGAAAATGCACATCGAATTGGAGCTCAAAGAGATTTAAGATTTAATGATGAAGTTGCTCCAAAAAAATACTCTGAAATAAAAAATACAGTATTCAATTCTAAAAAAAAGGTTTCAATCTTTTATAATAAATACTCAGAGACCACGAAACTATTCAGTGATTATGATGATGTTCTTTCAACATTAGCCGCCAAAGATCAAAAAGAAAAAGAAGATTTCTTCAATGAATGTAAAAAAGCTGAAGAAAATGGAGGAGAAATGCCAACTGTTCCTAATTTGACAGTCGACACTTTGCTCCAAATCTGGCGTCGCATATTCTCTCACCCTTATTTAGTTTTTGAGGATTCGAAATTTTACGCAGGCTATGATATAGACGGGGAATATAAGCATTATTCCGCAAAAATGATGAGCGACGGAGAAAGAGAAGCGCTCTATTTAATAGCTGCGGTCCTTTGTGCACCAGAAGGAAAAACATTGATTATTGATGAGCCTGAACTCCATTTGCACCGTTCTGTCGTGAATCAGTTATGGGAAGCCTTGGAACAAGCACGCCCCGATTGCCTTTTTGTATATTTTACACATGATACATTCTTTGCCGCATCTCATAGCCACTCGGATAAAATCTGGATTCAAAACTATGATGGTAAACACTGGACGAAAAAACTGATTGAGAATAATGATCTTCCGGACGAGTTGCTTTTAAATATTCTTGGCGGCAGAAAACCAGTTTTGTTCGTGGAAGGCGATAGCGATAGCTATGATTTTCAGCTTTATTCGGAACTCTATCCTTCATACTACGTTATCCCCTGCGGTTCCTGCACACAAGTTATTCAGCAAACAAAGGCGTTTCAGAAGAATAAAACTTTACATGAATATGATGTTTATGGATTGATTGACAGGGATTATCGTTCGGATTATGAGATTGAACAACACAAAAAAGATCATATCTTCACGCTACAAGTTGCTGAAGTTGAAAACCTGTTTATCGTTGAAGAACTAATTCGCTTTATGGCAGTCCATATTGGTAAAAATGCCGATGCGGTGTTTTCTGAGATCAAAAAGTATGTGATTGCAGATCGGTATGCAAATCAAATTCATAAGCAGATTTTGCAAAGCGTTGTCGCTGAAATCAAATACAAATTAACCTGTGCTGAGATTTCAAAAAAAGACGAAACTGAAGCAAAGGCAAGTTTGGAAAATCTCTATTCTGATATTGAATACGATAAAATAAGAAATACGCAAATAACAAGATTTACGGCACCACTCGACAGTAACGATTATCTTGAAATCATTAAAGTATTTAACGAAAAAAATATCTCCAATTCGATTGGTCATTTTCTTGGTATCACCGACAAAGAGTATTGCTCTATAGTTATGTCTTTGTTAAAAGGAGCTAAACATGATGAGATAGCAGAAGCAATTAGTCGCTATCTCCCGCCTGAGATTCCAAGATAGTCCAGTGGAGGAAATACGATGGAACTTAAAACCTATCAAAAAGATGTCATTGCGGATTTATCCCGCTTTCTCACGCTGCTCACCGAAACCGGCACGGCGGCAAAGGCATATTCCGCATTTTGGAATGAAAGGAACGTCAATATCGGGTTGAACGGTCTGCCCGCCTATCGGTACAACCTGAAAAACGGCGTGCCGGATGTTTGCTTCAAAGTCCCCACCGGCGGCGGCAAAACCTTTTTGGCAGCCAGCGCCGTGAAAACGATCTACGACGCCATGCCGGTGCGTACCGCAAAGGCGGTGGTCTGGCTGGTGCCCTCCGACGCAATATTGACGCAGACGTATGCCGCGCTCAGCAATCCGGACCATCCGTACCGGCAGAAGCTCGACGTGGATTTCGGCGGCGCGGTAGAGGTCTATTCCAAAGCGCAGCTGCTGAACGGTCAGAATTTCAACCCCACTACCGTGACGGAGCAGCTTTCCGTTTTTGTTCTCAGCTATGATTCCTTCCGTACCAGCAAACAGGAAGGACGCAAAGCCTATCAGGAAAACGGCAACCTTGCCATGTTCCCGAAGCTGATGCAGGACAAATCCGTTTTGCTGCCCGATACGGATGAAACGGCACTGATCCAGGTGATCCGTTCCCTGAACCCTGTAGTGATCGTGGATGAGAGCCACCACGCGACCTCAAAGCTCAGTGTGGAAATGCTGGAAAACTTCAACCCCTGTTTTGTGTTGGATTTAACCGCCACCCCCTCCAAAACCAGCAATATCATCTCCTTTGTGGACGCCGCGCAACTCAAACGCGCCAATATGGTCAAGCTGCCGGTGATCGTATATAACCGGAAATCACAGGAGGACGTATACGGGGACGCCATCAGCATCCGCTGCAAGCTGGAAGCGAAGGCCAAAGAGGATGAAAAAACGACAGGACGGTATATCCGCCCCATCGTGCTGTTTCAGGCGCAGCCCCGTGTCGGCAGCGAAAGCATCACCTATGTAAAAATCAAGGCAACGCTGATTGCTTTGGGGATACCGGCAGAGGAAATCGCCATCAAAACCGGCGATAAGGATGAGCTGAAGGGTATGGACCTGCTCTCCCGTGCCTGCCCGGTGCGCTATATCATCACGGTCAACGCCTTAAAAGAGGGCTGGGACTGCCCCTTTGCCTATGTGCTGGCTACTGTTGCCAACCGCACCTCCACGGTGGACGTGGAACAAATTCTCGGGCGCGTTCTTCGTTTACCGTACACACAGAAAAACCCCAGCAATGTGTTGAATATTTCTTACGTTATCACCTCTTCCGCCGATTTCAGCCAAACGCTTGATCGTGTGGTAAAGGGATTGAACAATGCCGGTTTCAGCAACAAGGACTACCGTGCCAAAGATTATGCAGAATACACACCCGAACCGAAGGCGCCGCCGACAACAAAACCGGAACAGCTTACCGTGCCTGAGGAACCGGTGGAGGAAATCTCCGCCAATCAGCTCGCCGCAATAAAAGAGAAAATCGCAGCCGCGTTGTCGTCGGACGTTTCTACAGATGAAGCACCATCGGCGGCAGACGAGATATTCTCCTCTGCACTGCAACAAAACGAAGCATATGAGGAACAGTTGAACACCGCAGAATCTACCGCACTCAATCTTGCGCCTGCAGAAGTGCGTGATAAAATGAACGCTTTCCGGATGAACGATGTGTTTGCCGAAGAGGCCGCCGCATTATCCATTCCGCAGTTTATGCTGAAAACGGCGCCGAGCCTTTTCTCCGACGGTGAATCCGTTTTGCTTACGCCGGAACATCTGGAAGAAGGATTTACGCTGAAGGATAAGGACGTTCAGATCGATTTTTCTTCCATCGACGCGGAGATCGTGCGCGTAGATACTGACGACGCCATTGACGCCGCCCCGAAGGTATGGCAGGTACGCGGTGCGGACAGCGCATATTTTAAAGAATGGTTCGCTTCTCAGCCGTCGGATGCAAAGCTGGCGCGCTGTAAAGATATGATCTGTCATAAGATATCCAGAATTAACAGTGTCAACGACAAAGAACTGAAAAAATATGTTGACCGAATCGTGGATAACATGACAGAAGATCAGTTGAGCGATATGGAACAATCCGCCTACCCATATATTAGTAAAATAGAGAAAAAAATCAAACAGCTTCTTGAAGTGCATAGGTTGAAACAATTCGATCTTTGGCTGGAACAGGATAAAATCACCTGCACGCCTTTCTATTCACTTCCGTCTGTTATTTCTCCTACTGCTTTTACCTCTATTTATCCAAAATCTCTGTATTCCGCTGAGGAAGATATGAACGAATTTGAAAGAAAAACCGTGGCAGAACTTTCTACCATGGGGAATATCAAATGGTGGCACCGCAATATCTCCAGATTGGGTTTCTGTATCAACGGCGCATTTCACGCCTATCCGGATATCATCGCCTACACACACAGCGGCAAAGTGCTGTTGATAGAAACGAAGGGCGACCATCTGGATAATAATGAATCCAAGGCAAAAGCAAAAATGGGGGCACAGTGGGATTCACTGGCGGGAACGATGTATCGTTATTTTATGGTGTTCGAGACAAAAACTCCGGATTACCCCGGCGCGTATTCCTATAACCGATTTATGGAAATTGCTAAAGGTTTATAACGTAAAGAATGAAAAAATTGCTTTTTAACAGAAGCTATCATTGAAAAATCAAACGTACATACACCCAGCCCCGTTCTGCCCTTGGGGCTGGTTTTTCATTTCCCCTTCTGTTCTCTCTTTTTTATTCATTTTTCTTACGGAAATCATTGCATCTGCCGCAAGCGGTGTGCTATAATACCGTCGTGAACCCGTAAGGGTCCGCCTGCTTTCTGCGCGCGGCGCTCTTCCTTTACGAAACGTGACTTGCATTCTTAAAAGGACTGTTTGATATGAGCAAAAAAACTCTGATCCTGACCGGCGCCGTTCTGTTTGCCCTGTGCGCGGCTGCTCTGGTCGTGTTCGGCCAAACCTATACCGTCGAGCTCAACGACAATTACATTTCGCAGGCGATCCCCGAAGACCCGCGCGACATCCGCATTGAGATCGAAAACGACGCGCCCGGCGCCGAGATCACCGGGTACAGCGCGGAGGACGGAAAACTGCTGATCCGCTTTGCTTCCTTACGGAAAGGAAAGACTAACGTCAAAGTCTATTTCGGCGACGAGATGCAGTCCATGTTCCGTTTGTATACGCATCCCTTCGGCGTGCTCACCTACGAAAACGCGTTCGGCGACAGCACCGGCGATATCGCGATTCCCGCCGCGACGCTGCTTTTTCTTGCCGCCGTGCTCTGGTTTGTGATCTCCCGCTACCGGGCTGACGTCAAAAAAAGCATGTATCAGTACCGTAACGTTCTGGAGCTCGGCCTGATCGTCTTTCTGGGCTTTTTGATGCTGTACCAGGCGTGGCAGTGCATAAACTACAAAGGCGTTATCGATTCGGTCAACAACTTTCTCGGCGTCATCCATACCTTTTCCATATTCGTTCTGCCCGTCGCGTTCGTGCTTTCGATTTTTGTCACCGCCAGCAACGTCAGCCTGATGCGCAAAGAGGGCCGCACCTGGCGGAATATGCTGGGCACCTTTCTCGGCGTGGGCCTCTGCCTGCTCACGCTTGCGCCCGTCGCCCTCGGCGAGTATCTGCAGTGGTCCTCGAACCCGATCATGGACGTACACAACGAGCAGGGCGCCGGCCTTTATATCGAGCTGTTCACCGAGGGCGTGATCTCCATGCTGGTCAGCTATCTGGAATGTATCCTGATCGGCACGGTCATTTTCGGTTTCAAAGCCGCGCGGCATATCCCCGCGTTTGACAAGGACTATATCCTGATCCTCGGCTGCCAGATCAAAGACGACGGCACGCTGACGCCCCTGCTGCAGTCCCGCGCGGACAGGGCGCTGGAATTTGCCCGCATGCAGCAGGAAAAGACCGGCAAAGCGCCCGTGTTCGTCCCCTCCGGCGGGCAGGGGCCGGACGAGGTCATGGCTGAGGCGGACGCGATCAAAAACTATCTGCTGTCTGTCGGGATCGGGGAGGAGCGCATCCTTTCGGAAAACAGATCCGCCAACACCCGGGAGAATATCGAAAACTCCATGCGTCTGATCCGGGAACACGCCGGCTTTGACGACCCCTTAACGGCGTTTTCCACCACCAACTACCACGTTTTCCGCGCTGGGCTCATCGCCGAAACACAGGGCGAGCATCTGGAAGGGATCGGCAGCCCCACGAAACGGTATTTCTGGATCAACGCCTTCGTGCGGGAATTTATTGCGACGCTCGTTTCGGAAAAGAAAAAGCACCTGTTCGTTATCGCCGCCGCCACGCTGATGATCGTGCTTGCCGTTGTCATCAAATATCTGTCGGCGGTCCTGTGATAAAGCCCCTGTCAGAGAGACCGTCTGCACATACGAAAAATAGCCGGAAGAGGCCGTTTGATCCTCTTCCGGCAATTCTTTTTTTATTCTGCCCGTGCTTTCATTTCCGCCCGGATCAGATATATTTGACCACCGTGACAATATTTTTGCCGTCCTTGTATTCGTAGGTCATATCGTCCATGGAGCGCTTCACGATAAAGATCCCCAGCCCGCCGATCTTCCGCTTTTCAGCAGAGAGCGTTACGTCCGGGTCCTCTTTTTCCAGCGGGTTGTACGGCGCGCCTTCGTCCGTCAGGGTGAGGACCGCGCGCTTCGGGTCTTTGAGGATCTCGATCGAAACCGTGACGTCGCCCTGTCCGGACTTATAGGCGTAATGCGCCACGTTGCTCATCAATTCGTCCAGCGCAATGGCAAGCTGCATCTGCGCGCGCATGGAACAGCCCACGTCCTCCAGGACCCCGTTTACAAAATCGGTTGCCGTTTCAATACTTTCGATGACGGCAGGTAACGTAATTTTCGCCATCGTTTTCAATCCCCTTTCTGCATAAGGCGTCTGCATTCCGTACACGGCACGGCGATCCCGTCAGGCCGCGTATGGGAACAGCCGCTTCCAAAGTTCGGCAAAAGCTCTGAAAAGCCGGATCAGAAAATGCAGCGGCAGCGCTTCCGACCTGCTTTCCCGGAAAGAGAGCGTCACGTTCAGGTCCGCCGGGGCGCTGCAGTCGTCAACGAACCCGCCTGCCAGCGTCTCCAGCAGCGCCGCCGCCAGTTTCCGGGCAAGCTGCCGCATCCGGACGGTCCCGGGCAGGGAAGAAAGGCCCGCCGCGAGATCCGTCCGGACGTCCAACGCCCCTGCAAGCGCGCAAAGGTCGTTTTCTTCCGCACCGTCTGTCAGCGCGGTCAGGATCGCGCCCTCCAGACAGGTCAGCAGCAACTGCACGTCCTCTTCGCTGCCTGCCGCGTCCTCGTCCCCGTAAAAGAACCCGTACATGATCTTTGCGGCGACTTCATACGGTTTCATATACCCGCTTTGCGGCACCGCCACGCCGTACGGCGCAAGCGCCGCCTCGATGCTCGGGCCGCCGCCGGTATCGTAGATATCCTGCCCCACCGCGGCGCCCAGCCGTCCCATGACCTTCTCCGCCGCCGCGTAGGCCTTTGTGCCCTCTTTCAGACGGAACCAGCGGGCGACCCGGTTCACGGAGCCGATGTTCCGGTTCAGCCACTTGCACACGCCGCTGACGTAGTACGCCTTCGCGTAGCCGGAGAAATCCGCAGAGAGCATATCCTTTTGTGCGTCGGTCAGCTGCGAAGGCAGCAGCGCGGGGTCAACGTGGGTGATAAAGCGGCTCTCCACCTCCACGGTATCGGTCCCCACCGTCAGGATCCGGTAGGTATTCGGAGAGGAGATCAGCGCCCCGGTCTGGATATCATAGACCGTATTGCCGCCGTCAGAGACCGCGGACGAGATATCGTTTGCGTGGATGTGCCCGGTGAGCACGGTTCGGATCCCGTGGTCCGCGAACCACCCGGCGTACACCCGCCAGTCGGCGATCATCGGCTGCAGTTCGTAATGGGGCAGAAGGCTGTGGTGCATCATCACGATCGGCGTTTTGCCGTCCCGTTTTGCCGCAGCCGTCTGTTCTTTGATCCAGCTGAAAACGTCCGCGCCGATCCTGCCGTCGTCCTCGCCGTAGATGCAGGAATCCACCGCAAGCAGGCGGAAACCGTCGTCCAGATCCACGGCGTAAGAGGCGGAGGATTCATGGCGGGCAAGCGCCTCATCGTAACCGAATTCGGCGTAGATCTCCCTGAATTCCGCCATGGAGATCCTGTCCGCGCTGCTTTCGGCCGCGCAGTCGTGGTTGCCGATCGTCACAAAGATCTGCTTGCCGCTCGCCTGCTCCGTTTCCCGCAGGTACTGCGCAAACGCCAGATGCGACGCGCGTCTGCCGCAGGTCAGGTCCCCGGCGATCAGCAGGTATCCGGCGTCGGAGACGGTAAATTCGTTCAGCATTTCGGCAAGGATCGCCTCGGACGCATAATTCATCTGCCCCTGCGTGGAGGCGTAGCCGAAGGTTTCGGGGTCGAGCATGTATTCCGAATACGTAAAG
>JAFRNP010000094.1 GCA_017430145.1 Clostridia bacterium | reverse complement strand
ATTTGACGCCGTCAACCTGGCGGTTGGCAAGGAAAATCTGTGCAGGATGACGGAATAAAGATCAAGCAAGGTGTGCGCCGCGAATTGTGCGGTGTTGCCAAAGGGGCGCTATACAGGAAAACGCATTTTTTTTGATCATACAGACGGGCGGACGGGCATAGGATACTACCGTACGGGGCAACGTCAACAACTTGAAAACGGGATCAACAAGACCGCTTCGGTCCGTCAGGTGACAGTTCCCCGATCGACTGCCGTCTGTCGGGATAACCGTTCCCGTGATTGAGCCCGCTCAGCCGCCTTAAGGCAACACCGCATAATTCCGGTGTGCGGATTGCGCAGTAGATTTTTTCGTCAGAATGTACAGATTTGACGCCGTCAACCTGGCGGTTGGCAAGGAAAATCTGTGCAGGATGACGGAATAAAGATCAAGCAAGGCGTGCGTCGCGAATTGTGCGGTGTTGCCTTAAGTTGACATTGCGTAGGGGGTTCCCGCCGGAAAGGAAAAGGAGAGACGAAAATGAAACGCTGCCTGCTGACGGCCCTTGCCGTAACGCTTGTTCTGACGCTGGTCCCGGTGGCGATGATCCGCCCGGAAAGCGCCCGCAAAAAGGAGACGCCGCCGGATACGGGGACGGCCCGGACGGCGGAAGAGGAAAACGGGAACGAGGTGATCGATGTGTTCGTGGAATCCGACGGGCGCACCGAGGAGATGGCGATGCGGGACTATATCGTGTCGGTGCTGGCGGCGGAAATGCCCGCGGCTTACGAGGAGCAGGCGCTCAGGGCGCAGGCGGCTGCGTGCGTGACGCTGGCGCGGTACATGAAAAAAAACGGGCAAAACGCCGGCCCCGACGGCGCGGTGATCTCCACGGACCCGGGAAAATATCAGGGATACCTGTCCGTGGAGGATATGAAGGCGCGCTGGGGCGACGATTTTGAAGACTGGTACGCAAGGCTGTGCGACGCGGTGGACGAGGTGCTGCCCTATGAGATCACCTACGACGGCGCGCCGATCTTAGCGGCGTTCCACGCGATCTCCCCCGGCATGACCGAGACCGCCGAGACCGTATGGGGAAAAAAGATCGACTATCTCGTGAGCGTGGAGAGCGACGGCGACCGGCTGTCCCCGGGTTATTCGACGACGGTGACCCTCTCTCCGGCGGATCTTACCGAAAAGCTCGCCCTGACGCCCGGCGATTCGGCGCCCGCGGAGTGGCTCGGGGAAAGCAGCTATACCGCCGCCGGGACGCTGACCGAAATCGAGATCGCAGGGGCGCTTTTTTCCGGCAGCCGCCTGCGGCAGGCGCTGGGCCTGCGCAGCGCCGCGGTCACAGCCGGTTTTGACGGCGAAAACTTTGTGTTTTCGGTAAAAGGCTACGGCCACGGGGTGGGGCTGTCCCAGTACGGCGCGGACTACCTTGCAAGGCAGGGGATGACCTGGCGGGAGATCGTGGCGCATTATTACCCGGGGACGAGCGTTGTTCAAGTCAGCTGTTAGCTTTTAGCTATTAGCTGTTAGCGGTTAGCAACTCCCACAAAAATCATTGGGACGGTTATCGCGATTGACTGACGCAAATCGGGATAACCGTCCCCCGTGATTGTCCCCTTCGCTGGCTGTTGATTTACGTTCCCATTCAGGTCCTATCATCAAGCGCAGCGTCGATTTTCACTTTTTTTACTTTCCAAATTTCCGTTTTCAATCAAGGGCGGAGCCCTTCCGAATTTGTTACTTTGATACTTTTTTACTTTGGTACTTTTTTTTACCGGTTCTTTTTTCTTGATTTAAAGTCCTTTTTAACCTTTGCCGACCAGTTCGGCGCCATGCAGGGGGAGGCGGAGGCGCGGAAGCATTCGATCGCGTTGCTCACGCTCTCGTAAACGACGCCGGTGCCCGTGCTGTCCGCGTGGTAATCCACGGCGTTTTCTTTGCGGATGCCGTACTGCGCGGCGGTCTGGACGGCGTCGATGTTCGCGCCGAGGAACAAAAACTCCCAGCCCTGCGACTGCAGCTCGGTGATCGTCGATTTGACCTGCCCGGACGTGTAGGTGTGGCTCGCGTTCTCCAGCCCGTCGGTGGTGATGACGAACACGGTCTTTGCCGGCACGTCCTCGGGACGGATGTATTTGCGGATCTTGCGGATGTGGTCGATGGTCTCGCCCAGCGCGTCGATGAGCGCGGTGCAGCCGCCGACCTGATAGTCGCGGTCGGTCATTTCTTCCACCTCTTCGATGGGCAGACGGTCGTGGAGCGTAAAGGACGCGTGGTTGAACAGGACTGTGGTGACGAGGGCGCGGCCCTCCTTTTTCTTCTGGTCGCGGAGCATCCCGTTGAAGCCGCCGATCGTGTCGCTTTCAAGCCCCGCCATGGAGCCGCTGCGGTCCAGAATGAAGACCATTTCGGTGATGTCGTTTCTCAGGGTCCCTGCGGTTTTTTCGGTGTTTGTCATTGTTGTTTCCTCCGTTTCTTTTTGTTTGTGGCCCCAGTATACCGCACCCGGAATAAAAAAAGGTCGCCCGGCAGGCGACAAAATGCCCGCCGGACGATTTTTTGATTTAATCAGGGGGGCGGCTGCCCGATTGGTTTTGTTTGCGTTTTTTTGGTCCGGGGAAAATCAGGGGACGGTTCCCCGATTGACTGACGGGGAAAATCAGGGGACGGTTCCCCGATTGACTGACGTAAATTGACGGGGAAAATCAGGGGACGGTTCCCCGATTGACTGACGTAAATCGGGCTAACCGTCCCCGTGATTGTCCCCTGCGAAAATCAGAGGGTCGGTTTCTCTATTGACTGACGTAAATCGGGATAACCGTCCCCGTGATTGTCCCCTGCGCGGGCTGAAATCCGGCGGCTGCCCTGCTAAACGGCTATTGTCCGGGGCAATTGCAGCACGGCGCGGGCTCTTCCGTTGAGGGGCTGCCCGCCCGCAAAAGGGTGTAAAAAATCACGGCAAGCAAAAAACTTGCCGTGACCCCATTGACAATTGCCTGCCAACGGTATACAATAGAACCGAGGGGCAACCGTTTCAAGCGGTTGGCGCCGATTGCTTAATGTATCTTAAGACAACCGTCACTTGGCCGAGTGGCGGTTGTCGCTTTTTACGCGCAAAATGAAGGAGATCGTTTTGCGTTTCACATGGAATGTGATCGTGATCTGCATTTGTACCACCTCCTTTTCAGGAAGCGTACGCCAACCGCCGCCGGTAGAACCCCTGCGGCTCTATTGCTTCGCTATTTTATCATTCTTCGTCGGCGTTGTCAATACGACTGACGGCTGAATATGATCAACTTGCGCGAGCTGAAGTCTAATAACTATGGTCCGGGGAAAATCAGGGGACGGTTCCCCGATTGACTGACGTAAATCGGGATAACCGTCCCCGTGATTGTCCCCTTCGCGGGCAGAAATCCGGCGGCTACCCGGCTGACAGCTAACAGCTATAGTCCCGGAAAATCAGGTCCTTCTCATCCGCCGAGCAGCTTCTGGTCAAAGGAGAACAGCGCCTCGTTGATCTCAAAAATATCGTAGATCCGGTTTGAGATGAAGTATTCCACGATCAGATCGAAGGGGCTGGCGTGCGAAAAGGCGAAGCCCGCCTTTTGCAAAAGCTCCGCGGTCTCTTCGGGCGAGAGCTCCAGCGCCACGGCAAACGCCAGCGCCGTCGGCTTTGTGGGGCGGTACAGGCGGTCGGAACGGATCTTGGAAAACAGCTTACGGTCGATGTTGGCGCGCTTGTAGCACTCCGAATCCTTCATGCCGCGCTCGTCGATCTTGCGCAGCAGCATCTCCGAAAAGCTTTCGTCGGGCGTATCCAGCCGCTCCCTGAGCGCCTTTTGCCAGTCCTCCGGCGAAGGGGCGGGACGGCTTGCTGCGGCGCCGTACCCCGACGGCGCAAACGGGGGAGCTGCCGCTTCATCCGCCGGCTCTTTGCTGTCGGGGAGAAGCTCCATGTCGGCAAGCAGCGGTTTTTCTTCGCTTTTTCTGGTTTTTTTCCGGAAACCGCGCTTGCCGGCCGCTTTTTTTTCGGCGGGCGCCGCAAAGTCCGGCAGGACGTTTGCGGATACGGTTGCCTCGAAGGGCGAGGGTCGGGAATTGAGGCTGGCCCCGCAGGCGGCGCAGTAGAAAAACGAGGGCGAATTGCCGGCGCCGCAGCAGGGACAGCGGACGACGGCGCCGGGAGAGGGAGCCGACGGCGCCGTCGGCGGCGCGTAGGCTGTACGCATGGGCGGCGGCGTTTGCATAAAGCTTTCGATCGCCGTTTTCCGTTCGTCGGGTACATTCGGCGCCTCCGTCTCCCGGAGGTCCAGAAATATGCTGACGGACGCCGTCTGCAAAAAACCGAGGGCCTCTTCTTTGGCGATCTCAAAGCGCGTTTCGGCGGAAAAACCGGCGTCGGCGCCCAAAAGCGGCAAAACGATGCTGGCGCAGTCTTTTTTGAGGGCAAGGGCCAGTACGGCGCGGTAGGCGCCGTGCAGCAGGTTTTCGGTGATCTCCCCCTCCGGTGTGTAGGGGGAGACGCGGATGACGGTCCGGCAGGGCAGACGCCCGCCGGGCAGCGCCTCGGCGGTGCCCGGGGCGCATACGCCCCGGTAGGGCAGAAGCGGGCGCGGCAGGTCGGGGGCTGCGTCGGAAACCACCGGCTTCGGCGGTTCGCTCTGCATGACGACGGCGTCGTAGTAAGCGCCGGTCTCAACGGCGCGCCGGATGAGGAAGAGAGGCATAGTGGGGACCTCCTTATGGGAAGATTTATATAACAGAGAAGGGGAAATGGGGTTATAAAAGTGGAAAGTGAAAAGTGGAAAGTGGAAATGTGGAACGCCGCTTGGTGCGGCGTTGATTATAGTAAGTATTCGCCTTTAACGGACCTTTTTTATAATCAAGCGCGACAGCGTTTCCGATTATCGCTTTTCACAGCCGGCGGATTTCAGCGAGCACAGGGGACAATCACGGGGACGGTTATCCCGATTTACGTCAGTCAATCGGGGAACCGTCCCCTGATTTTCCCCGGACCATAGCTGACAGCCGTCAGCCGTCCGCCGAAAGCTCTTTGTAGATCTCGCTCTTTTTTACCCCGGTTTCCTTCGCGGCGCGTTTGGCGGCTTCGTTGACGCTGAGGCCTTCGGCGAGGTACCGGCGGGCAAGGGCGACGGGGTCGACGTCCGGTTTTTCGGCGGCGAGCTCTTCGGGGGTTTTGGCTTCGATCACGATCACATATTCGCCCTTGAGCTTTACGCCGTCGTATTTGCCGGAAAGCTCGGAAAGAGTGGAAAGCTCGATGCTTTCGTGGATCTTCGTCAGCTCCTTGATAAGGGCGACGCGGCGGTCGCCGAGGGCCTCGTACAGGTCCCGGAGCGTGGCGGCGAGCTTGTGGGGCGCCTCGTAAAAGACCATGGTCTTTTTTTCGTCCTTTATTTCGGCAAGGTGCTGCCGCCGGGAGGGCTTGTTGACGCTTAAAAAGCCCTCAAAGGAAAACCGGGCGGCGTTGAGG
The DNA here is from genome assembly GCA_017430145.1 of Clostridia bacterium. GTDB lineage: Bacteria > Bacillota > Clostridia > Oscillospirales > Acutalibacteraceae > RUG806. The sequence continues at coordinate 13,320 of JAFRNP010000094.1, read as the reverse complement.
CCGGAAAATGCCAGCGCTGTGACCACGGCGCTGGGACCGGGGACCGTCACGACCGGCACGCCTGCCTCCCGGCACATGCGCACCAGCTCCATTCCCGGGTCGCTGATCGCGGGCATGCCGGCGTCGGTGACCAGCGCGCAGCTCTCGCCGAGCAGGATGCGGTCCACGATCCCGGGGCCCTTTTCGGTCCTGTTGTGCTCGTGGTAGCTGACAAGCCGGTTTTTGATCTCAAAATGGTTTAACAGCTTTAACGTGACGCGGGTGTCCTCGGCGGCGATAAAGTCCGCGTCCGTCAGCGTTTCAAGCGCCCGCGGCGAAAGATCCCCTAAGTTGCCGATCGGGGTCCCGACGATGTAAAGGGTGCCGGACATGGGTGAGGCTCCTTTCCTGTTTGAGGTTTACTGTTCAAAATAACACGAAAAAGAAATAAAGTAATAAAGTTACAAAGTTACAAAGTTACAAATAAGGGCGGGCTTCGCCCGCACCCGATTGAAGATACGGCTGAAAAACGTACCTGATGAAAGAACGGGCGTCGTTGCGAGGCAGAAACTGCTTATGATCAACGCCGCACCGGCGGCGTTCCGCATTTGCAGCTTTGTATCTTTGTAACTTTTATAACTTTTTCAATCTGTAACGGTTCCGTAATTCCCCTGCTGTCCGTCCGCCCCGTAAATATGCAGCTCCGGCTCGACGACGAGGCCGTGGCGGCGGCCCTTTTTGCCCTCCAGCAAGAAAAGCCAGGGCGCGGCGCCGTCGGTTTTGGAGACCAGGCGCAGGCGTTTGGGCGCAAGGTCGGCGTCGGTGAGCACGCAGATCGCCTCCGCCAGCCGCTCGGGCCTGAGGCACAGACAAAAGCTGCCGCCGAAGCGCAGCAGACGGTTCGCGGCAGAAGCAATTTCGGGCAGCGTTGCCGTCTCCTGCCGCTGCAGGCGCCGGGCCGCGTCGGGGCTGTCGATCCCCGCGCCCTGTTTCGTATAAGGCGGGTTCATGGTCACAAGGTCAAAGCTGCCCGGCCGGAGCTTTGGATCCGCGTCCCTCAGGTCCCCTTCGATCAGGGTGAAACGGTCAGAAAGCCCGTTCATTTCGATGGAGCGGGCGGCGAGCGCGGCGGCCTGCGCCTGCAATTCGACCCCGAAAACGCGTCTGAGCCCGTTTGCGAGCCAGTAAAACGGGATAACGCCGCAGCCCGTACCGAAGTCACAGGCGACGGCGTTCATTTTCGGCGCGGCAAAACGGGCCAGCAGCAACGCGTCCGTCCCGAAGGTGTGGCGGTCGCTTACCAGCATCGAGATCCCCGCGCCCATCTGTTCCAGGTGTTCGTTTTCTGCTAACACGGCGTGTCAGATCTTGTTCTTTTTCAGGATCACCACCACGGCGACGACCGCGCCGGCGGAGAGCAGCAGGATAAAAATTCCCAGGGCAAGCTTTCCGGAGGAGGTCTTTTGCTGTACCTGCGCGGCGTAGGTGGTCTCCTCATAATTATAGCCGTCGTAGGGCGTGGCGTAGGGGTCCGTGTAGTTCGGCACGGTGTAGTTCTCCGTCGCAGCGACGCTCGGCAGGGTAGGCACGGTGTTGTCTGCCGTGGGCATCGGCGTGGTCGCGGCGTTCGCGTCCGCCGTGGTGGAGGGCGGAAGCGTGGGGATGTCGATATTCGGCAGCGTCAGCGTGTCGGAAGCGGGCAGCGTGTAGGACGGCGTATAGGTGCTGCCGCCCGGGGTCTGCGAGCTGTTTGCGGGCGAAGTGGTGCTTGTGTCGCCGCCGCCCAGAAGCGACTGCTGGATCTTCTGCAGCGTATCGGCGGAAAAAAGGTCGCTGATGTTGAACGTCGAGTTGCCGAGAATGTCGCGGATCGTGTCCATGAGACGGGAATCGGAAACGTTGTCGCCGATGCCGAGAATGGAGCGGAGCTGCTTGAGCAGTTCGGAATTCGAAAGGATCGAGTCAATGTTGATCTGCCCGTCGGCGTTGTCGCCGAACAGTCCGGAAATGATGTCCTGCAGGGAATTTCCGCCGAGCATCTCTTCCAGATTCCCGAGCAGCCCGCCGCCGATGGCAAAGGAGGTCGGCGCCAGCAGCGCCGCGGTAAGCAGAGCGCAGATCAGAACCACCGCGATTTTCGGATACTTTTTCATATTATCATCCCATTTTAATCATTTTTATTATATAGTGAGAATATCATACTCTATCTGTCGTAAAAAGTCAATAATTATTTTTTTGGTATCGACTGCAGATAGTCCGAAAACGCCTCATTCACCCTCAGCGCAGGGTTCATGGCGCGCGCAGATTTGTAAAGCCGCAAAAACATGTCCTCTTTGTCCCGGTACCGAAAATCCAGCCGCAGCGTGGAGACGCAGCTTTTGGCATCGATCTCAACAACGCGGAACAAAAACACGCGGCGCAGCCGGATCTCTGTCATATCCGCGTACATGACCGTCACGTTCGTCGTGAAATGCGGGTGATATTCGATCCGGCCTCTGATGGGGCCTCTGCGGGGCTTGTACTTCACGGCGTTCGGGTCCCGTATTTTCCATTTCAGGTCGATGGCGTGAAACGAGACGGAACCGGAATCCAGCTGTACGTACCGCCGGCGCCGCAGGGTGATTATATAGACCAGGATACCGAACGGGACGCTGCAGAGCGCGATCAGCAGATAGACGCCCGCATCGTAGGGCACGAGGCCTGCTTCCGTTTTGAGGTATAGAAAAACAAAGGCCGGCACGGCGATACAGAGGCTTAATATCAGCGGGATAAGCACCGCCGACAGTTTGTAATTGTATTTCATGCTTACGATCCTCCTTTGCCGTTCAGATCGGTCTTTTTGTCAGGACCGCCGCCGAGGGGTATGGGCCGTCGTCGGTCCTGAAGTATTCGGCGATCATTTTCAGAATCAGGAATGCGGCGGAAATGCCGAGCAGCGTGAAGAAAAAGGCGTCTGAGGAAAAACGCCGCCAGACGGTTTTTCCCTGCGCGTCACGGATCGTTTCGATAAAAAACAGCCTGTGAAAGCGCATTTCTTCGCCGTCAGGCGTCAGAAACCGGTCCGACATTCGGGTGTGCTTCTCTACCGCATATTTTCTGACGAATTCGCCGTTTTTCCGGTAGACGTACCGGCAGCCGCCCCTTGCATATTCAAATTCCATCAGTTCGTGTGAAATAAAAAGGGAATCGGCACTCTGATCGGAAATGTCGGAATAGGCGCACAGATAGTTGAAATCCGCGTCATAACATACGGCGACGCGGCCGCAGAGGAAATAATAGTTTCCTTCCTGGTCCATGGCGACCCCGTGCACGATCTCATGCTTCAGCGGGTGATCACAGCGTATGTTCCGGTTATCGGTGCGCGGCGGAGAAGCGACAAAATAGCTGACGGTAAGAGCCAGTACGCAAAGCAGGACGCAGATGATATTGCCCACAAACATTCTGCTTTTGAAACATTTTTTGACGACCGAAAAAAGGATCTCCTGTTCCTCTTCCCAACGGCGCATCCTTGTCTGGAACCAATCGTTCATCTCTGTCCGCCTCCTTCAGCCTCCGGCTCCGGCCCCTCCGGCTGATCTGTTTTCAGTATAGCGCATTTAGGCGCTGTTTTCAAGTTACAGCTCCGTCATAAGACAAGGTCCCGTTGACCGCGTCAGGCGGTCAACGGGAACCTGTGTATAAAAGCAGGGGCGGGCATGCCCGCCCGAAACGGCGCGAATTTCTTTTGTTACGGTGCAGGCCGCATAATCATTACGGCAGGGCTTCCCCTCATCCGTCACGGCGCTTCAGGCGCCGTGCCGCCTTCCCCTGATGGTATTGTCAACAACTTAAGAGCAGAAGCAAAAGGCCCGTTCGGTCCATCAGGGGAAAGTTCCCCGCTTGACTTGCACCGATCGGGAAAACCGTCCCCGCGATTGACCTTGCTAATCTGCCTTAAGTTGTTGGCATTGCCCCTGAGGGGGAAGGCTTTCAGCCTCTCCGTTTCCCGAAAGGTCACGGTTCGGTCAGAAGCCTTATCGGCCCCCAACTCTTAATTATGTTATTTTATTCTTAATCCTTAATTCCTGATTCCTGACTCCTAACTGAGAAAATCCGTCACCGCGCTTGCAAACCCGTGGCAGCAGGAGGCGAAATCCGTCATGTTCTCCCAGAGCGTGCCGGTGTCCTCCGCCATGGGCAGGAAGAAGGAGACGATCTCCTTTTTCAGCTGTTCGCTGCGCCCCGTGCGGCGCAGAAGCTCCAGCCGCAGGAAGTTGCCGACGAAGGCGTTGGCGGGGTGGATCTCCGGCAGGGTTTTCGCGGGGTCGCGGCCGGGCCCGAATTCGCCCATCATGCGATCGAACAGCGCCCGGTCTTTTTCCGGGTCGGCGACGCCGGTGAAAAACGCGTAGTACTGGCAGGTCTCCGTCCGGTTTTCGGTGGGCACGGCGGCGCCGGTCTCATCCAGCAGGGCGTTGTCGACGAAAAAGGTCCCGTCAAACGCCTTCTCCCGGATCACGGACCGCAGCTTTGCCGCCTTTGCTTTGAGCCCGGCGTCGTTATACAGGCCGCCCACCGCGTCGAGGAAGGCGGCGTAAAGCATGTTGGAGGGGTAGTTGACGTCCTGCACGAAGTCGTTGGCCTTGGACCATTCCACAAAGACCCAGCCCTCCAGCTTCTGCAGCAGCCCGTCGGCGTTTTCGAACCGCTCAAAATATTTGCAGAGCATGTAAAGCTTTTCCTCCGCCTCGTCCACCAGGTCATATTCGCCGGTGCGTTCATAGTGTTCCTTTAATTCCAGCGCGTACCACATGGCCCAGTTGGGGATGTAGCCGCCGTCGTTGTGGTCCGAGGGGTAGCACATGGGCAGCATGCCCTCCGGGATGTCCCGGAAGCTTTCGGGCAGCAGAAAGTTTTCCAAAAAGGCGCGCTCGATCACGTTTCTGCCTGTCAGCGCCCACTCCGAACGGCCGGTGAAAAAGGCGTCGCACAGCCAGCCCGCCCGCTCGCGGGAGGGGCAGTCCATGAATATATCCGTAGCGTTCTGGCAGAAGGTGGCAACGCCCGCGTCGTAGACCTTTTGCAGAGCCGGGTCGTCGAACCGTTTCAGGTTCGTGAGCGCCCGATCGGGGCAGCGCTCCTCAAACACCGACACGTTTGTAACGAGCACGGGCGCGTAGAGCGCAAACAGCTCCACAACGCGGAAGGTGTATGGCTCAAAGGCGACGAGGTCGTAGCTTCTGCCGCCCTGCAGCACCCATTTGATGACGTTTTCGCAGGCGTCCTGCCCGGGATCCGGGGTCTCGTCGCCGTTTTTGAGCTTCTGGTTGAATACGGCGTAGATCACCGTATCCTGCCCGGGGGTGACGGTGACCCTCAGGAACCCGGAGCGGATACGCCCGAAATCCCATACCGCAAAACCGTCCGGCGGCAGGGCGACGGGGAAGGCGGGCCGGGCGGCGCGGTCTTTGACCGTATGCCGGAAGGCGAGCACCTCGTCCGCCGGGGCGTATTCCAGGTCGGTTCGCTGAAAACCGCCCAGCGTCACGCCCGCGTTGTCGATGCTGCGGTCCGAGAAGCTGCCTTTTTCCTCTGCGGGCGCCACGGATCCGGTCGCGATCAGCGTTTCTGCCCTGCAGTGCGGGTAGTCGCAGTAATAGACGTCGCGCGTGATGAAATTGCCGTCGCCGGTGACTTCCAGCGGTACGGGTTTTGCCTGAAACCCCGGATCCGTCATGAAAAGATCGTACCCCGCGTCGAAAACGTACCCCTCGGTAAAGGGGCGCTGGTAGGAGTAACGGGCGGCCTTTTTGATCCGGTAATCGAAGGCGGCGGTCTCAAATTCCCGCTCGCCGCCGGTGGCGTAAAGGCACGTTTCCCCGCGGCTTATTTCGGCGCAGAAAAAGGAGGGCTGGTCCGTCAGGCTGAAGCTGTTTACGTTGTATCCGGCAACAAGAAACGACACGATATTCGTCTTGTTTGTCAAAAGCGCGTCCAATTCGTAAACGCTGACCCGGTGGAAGCCGTGCGCCGTGCGCGCGGGCCCCTCGGCGAAAAACGCGCCGTTTATAAAGATCTGGAACTTCGTGTGGCCGGTACAGGACAGCACGGTTTTTTCACCGTTTGCCGACGGAACCAGCAGCGCGCGGAAAAGCAGGGAGCGGTTTTTTTCGGTCTCTTTGCCCGCCTCCCAGACGGGACGGGCGTTGGGGAAGGTGAATGGGGTCATGGGAGCCTCCTTTGGTAAAATATACAAAAAATCAAATAAAAAGTAACAAAGTAACAAAGTAATAAAGTAACAAATTTGGAACGCCGCGCAGCGGCGTTGATCGTATTGAAAGATGAAAGATAAAAGAGAAACAATAAAAAAAGAAAGGCTTCAGGCGTGGAATAAAAGCTGTAAAAGTTATAAAAGTTTTAAAAGTTATAAAATTCGGAATGCCGCGCAGCGCGGCATTGATTATAGAAGCCGCTTGAAAGCCTTCCCCCCGGGGGGAGAAGGTGGCGCGGCGTAAGCCGTGACGGATGAGGGGTATAAATATCACGGCGCAAGCCGTGCACCGAACCGTAGGGGCGGGCATGACCGCCCGCAATACGTATATTTTTCGTAAAACGGGAAAGAGAACCGAAAACGTCTGAAAAACAGGATTATTCTTTCTGCGGACACAAAACGGATCACGAAACGGATCACGGTATCCGGTCGTGCGACGGCGGGCGGTCGGTGCCCGCCCCTACGGCAGATGGGCGCCTGATCTCCTTCCAATACGTCCTCTTGTCCGACGTTTTTATTATGTTATTTGTTTCCTGAAAACAGCTATATTGTAATCAAGCGCGAAGCGCTTCCTCATTTGTAACTTTGTAACTTTTTTTACTTTTTTACTTTTGCGTCACGTTCCTCCCGGAGAAACGCAACGCTGTTATTGTACGCTATTTTTTCGCCGTTTGCAAGGGTGAAATTGTGTAATATAATAAATATTTATCTAATTGGAAAATTCCACTTGATTTTGGGGGTGGGCTTGTGTATACTGTTAAAAGACAGAGTATGCATGAACGATGCGTTTGCCGGAAAAAGACCGGAAAATCTTCCGGGCCGCCTGCCCGGGCGCGCATCGGACGGGAGGACGGTATGGAGCTGAAGGAACGCGCCGCAAAGTGTGTGGAAGCGCTGGAAACCGAATATCCGCTGGCGGTCTGCTCGCTGGACGCGACGGACGCCTTCCAGCTTCTGGTGGCGACCCGCCTGTCGGCGCAGTGTACCGACGCGCGCGTCAACCTTGTGACGCCGGAGCTGTTCGCAAAGTACCCGACGCCTGCGGCGCTTGCCGCGGCGGACGTGGGGGACGTGGAGCGGATCATCCACTCCTGCGGGTTCTTCCGGCAGAAGGCGAAGGACATCGTGGCGACGGCGGAGAGGATCCACCGGGAGTTCTGCGACAGGGTGCCCGATACCATCGAGGTGCTTACTACGCTTCCCGGCGTCGGGCGCAAGACCGCGAACCTGATCGTCGGCGACGTGTACGGCAAGCCCGCCGTTGTGGCGGACACGCACCTGATCCGGATCACGAACCTGCTGGGACTGGTACATACGAAGGACCCCGTGAAAGTGGAGCGGGAGCTCAGAGACCTTCTCGACCCCGCAAAGAGCAACGACTTCTGTCACCGCTGCGTGATGCACGGCCGCGCCGTGTGTATCGCAGGGAGGCCAAAGTGCGCACAGTGTTCGATGAAGGAATGGTGCGAGAATAAAAAAGTTGAAAGTTAAAAAAGTTAAAAAAGATACAAATAATGGCGGGCTGACGCCCGCACCCGATCATAGAACAGCAGGCTTTGAAGCCTGATCTTTTACAATGCCGGCCGCAGGCCCCGAAACCTTTCGGCGAAGACGAAAGATTTCACCTCCGGCGCAGCCGGAGATTTCACCCGCCGCAAGGCGGATTTCACACCGCGCAGCGGTATTTCACCGCGCCGCAAGGCGAAAGGTGCACCGCGCAGCGGTATTTCACCGCGCCGCAAGGCGCTACAATGCCGGCCGCAGGCCCCTTATTTCATAACTTTCAACTTTTATAACTTTTTGAACTTTCATTATGACATTATATCAAGAAAGGAAAACAGCATGTCATTAATCAGTAAAATTTTCGGAGATTACTCCAAAAAAGAGATCAAGCGCAACCAGCCGGCGGTCAACAAGGTATTGGCGCTGGAAGAGACCATGGCGGCGCTGACCGATGAAGAGCTCAAGGCAAAAACGCCGGAGTTCAAAGAGCGCCTGCAAAACGGCGAGACGCTGGACGATATCCTGCCCGAGGCCTTCGCCGTCTGCCGCGAGGCCGCCTGGCGCGTCCTGAATATGAAGCATTTCCCGGTGCAGATCGCCGGCGGCATCATTCTGCACCAGGGCCGTATCGCCGAGATGAAGACCGGCGAAGGCAAAACGCTGGTGGCGACCCTGCCCGCGTACCTGAACGCTTTAACGGGCGAGGGCGTGCACATCGTCACGGTCAACGACTATCTGGCGCGCCGCGACTCCGAGTGGATGGGCAAGATCTACCGCTTTCTGGGGCTGTCGGTGGGCCTGATCGTCCATGCGAAGGACAACGCCGAGCGCAAGGAGGCGTACAACGCAGATATCACCTACGGCACCAACAACGAGATGGGCTTCGACTACCTGCGCGACAACATGGTCATTTACAAAGAGCAGCGCGTGCAGCGCGGCCACGTGTTCGCCATCGTGGACGAGGTGGACTCCATCCTGATCGACGAGGCGCGTACGCCCCTGATCATTTCCGGCCGCGGCGACGATTCCTCGGCGCTATACAAACTGGCGGACGAGTTTGCCTCCCGCCTGAAGGTGCAGCGGATCACGGAGCTGGACGCCAAGAAGGACGTGGAGGAGATCATTGAGCCCGACACCGACTACGTGGTGGACGAAAAGGCGAAGACCGCCACGCTGACCAAGAGCGGTATCGCCAAGGCGGAGGCGTTCTTCAATATCGAGAACCTGATGGCGCCGGAGAACCTGACGATCTCCCACCACGTCAACCAGGCGATCAAGGCCAGAGGCGTGATGAAGCGCGACATCGACTACGTGGTCAAGGACGGCGAAGTGCTGATCGTGGACGAGTTCACCGGCCGTATCATGCTGGGGCGGCGCTACAACGAGGGCCTGCACCAGGCGATCGAAGCCAAGGAGAACGTGAACGTCCGGCAGGAGTCCAAGACCCTTGCCACCATCACGTTCCAGAACTATTTCCGTCTGTATAACAAGCTGTCCGGCATGACCGGTACCGCCATGACCGAAAGCGCCGAGTTTAACGAGATCTACAGCCTCGACGTGGTGGAGATCCCCACCAACAAGCCCATGATCCGCCAGGACCACGACGACCTGATGTACAAGACCGAAAAGGCGAAGTTCGCCGCCATCATCGAGCAGGTGCGCACCTGCCACGAAAAGGGGCAGCCGGTGCTGGTGGGTACCGTGAGCATCGAGAAATCCGAACAGCTCTCCCACGCCCTGAAGCGCAGCGGCATCAAGCACGAGGTCTTAAACGCCAAGCAGCATGAGCGCGAGGCGGAGATCGTGGCGCAGGCGGGCAAATACGGCGCCGTCACCATCGCCACCAACATGGCGGGCCGCGGAACCGATATCATCCTCGGCGGTAACGCCGAATACATGGCGAAGGCCGAGATGCGCAAAATGGAATATACCGACGAGCTGATCAGCGAGGCGACGGGCTTTTCGGAGACCGACGACGAGGCGATTTTAGAGGCGCGGCGCACCTTCTCGGAGCTTGAAAATAAATATAAGGAGCAGCTCAAAGGCGAGGCGGAGCAGGTCCGCGAAGCGGGCGGCCTGTTCATCCTCGGCACCGTGCGGCACGAGTCCCGCCGTATCGACAACCAGCTGCGCGGGCGCGCCGGCCGGCAGGGGGACCCGGGCGAAAGCCGTTTCTTCCTCTCCGCCGAGGACGACCTGATGCGTCTGTTCGCCGGCGACCGGTTCTATAAGACCCTCGATATGTTCAAGATGGGCGACGATATGGCGATCGAGGCCAAAATGTTCTCCTCCGCCGTGGAGACCGCCCAGAAGCGCGTGGAGGGCAACAACTTTGCCATCCGTAAAAACGTGCTGCAGTACGACGACGTGATGAACGTCCAGCGTGAGGTCATCTACAAGCAGCGCAACCAGGTGCTTGACGGCGTGGATATGGACGCCACCATCCGCAAGATGATAAGGGATTCCATCTCCGAGGCCGTGAGCTTCTACTGCGCCGGCAGCGAGACCGAAAACTGGAACATCGCGGGGCTTACCAGCAAATACGCGTGGCTGCTCGGCGACGGCGAGCTGCCCGCCGCAAGAAACCAGAAGGAGATGACCGAAGCGCTGCAGGAGCTGGCGCTGGGCATCCTTGACGAAAAGACCGAGCTCTACGGCAAGGAGATCATGCAGAAGCTGGAGCACAAGATCCTGATCACGAACGTGGATATGCACTGGATGGACCACATCGACGCCATGGACCAGCTCAAGCGCTCCATCGGGCTGCAGGCGTACGCCCAGCACGACCCGGTGGTGGCCTTCCGCAACGAGGGCTTCGATATGTTCGAGGAGATGAACGTGGCGATCCGCGAGGGCACCGTGCAGATGCTGCTGACCGCCGTCGTCCACTCCGAGGAGGACGTGAAGCGCAAACAGACCGTCACCGTGACCTCCACCTCCGGCGCCTCCGACGGGACCGAAAAGGCGCGCCCGGTGAAAAAGGGCCAGAAGATCGGCAGAAACGACCCCTGCCCCTGCGGCAGCGGCAAGAAATATAAGCAGTGCTGTGGGAGATGACGCAAATGGAGCATAACGCGGGCTATCCCCCGAACGCGGGGCCCTCTTACGGCGGCGCTCCCTTCGGGCAGCAGCCGTACGGGCAGGCTCCCTACGGCGGCGCTCCCTTCGGGCAGCCGTATCGCGGGCAGCCCCCTGCCCGGCGGCAGGGCCTTTTGGAACGTGTAAAGCGTTCGCCTGCCGGCAGCCGGCAGCTTTTGTATCTCGGCGGCGTGTTCGGGGCCGCGATCCTGGGGCACTTTGCGCTGAGCAAGCTCTACGTGTATCTGGTTTCAAACATCGGGACGCTGAAGACGCTGTATCTGGAGGAGCTGTCTTTTTCCTATCTTCTGGAGATGGCGTACACGCTGTTTGCGGTGGGGCTGCCGTTTCTGGCGGCGTGGATCCTCCTGCGCCGCAGGGAACCTTTCAAAAACGTTACGATATCCTACGGGCGCGGGTACGACGCGTACCAGAGCTTTATGCTGGTGTTTGCGGCGCTCGGGCTGTGCCTGATCGGGAACATGGTCACCAACTGGCTGGCTGCGGCGGCGGACGCCGTGGGGCTGGGATTCAACTCCTATTACGCGGCGATCGAAGACACGGATATCCCGACGAACCTGACCGAGACCGTGCTGCTGGTGCTGCACACGGCGGTGCTGCCGGCGCTGGTGGAGGAATTTGCGTTCCGCGGCGTGGTGCTGCAGAGCCTGAGACGCTACGGCGACTGGTTCGCGATCGTTTCGACTTCTCTGATCTTCGGGCTGATGCACGGCACCATGACCCAGGCGCCCTTCGCGGTCATCGCGGGCCTTGCGCTGGGGTACACGGCGGTCGTGACGGGGTCCCTGAAGGCCGGGATCCTCGTGCATTTTCTGAACAACGGCATTTCGGTCGTCCTGCTGCTGATCAGCGGCAGATACTCCGAAACGGTGCAGTGGATGACGTCTGCGCTGATCATGTACGGCATGATCGCGGTCGGCGCCGCGGCGTTTCTGTTCTTTATCCTGCGCAACCGCTATTGGCGGCGCCTGCGCCCGGCAAAAGTGCCGGTCCGCCGCCCGGCGCTGTTCTTTCTGCTCTCCCCGCCGATGCTGTTCGCCCTGATGCTGCTCATCTGGCGCACGCTGACGGATATCAAGGTCGTGGCGGATGTGTTTGGGACTTTCTGAAAAAAAGTATCAAAGTAATAAAGTAAGAAAGTAACAAATGCGGAACGCCGCTTAAGCGGCGTTGATCATAGTGAGCCCGTATTGCCGGGCGACCGCTTCTTATATCGGTGGCGTTAAATGGCGACCGCTTCTTATATCGGTGGCGTTAAATGGCGACCGCTTCTTATATCGGTGGTGTTAAATAATGATTCTATCATCAAGCGCGTCAGCGCTTCCTTATTTGATACTTTGCTGCTTTTATACTTTCATACTTTTTCTTTCCGATCATCCGGCATTCCTGTGAGGTTTGATCGTAACGATGGCAAATCGGAGGTTCCATGGATCTCAACACTTTTATTCCGCTGTCTTCCGCCGACAACCCGGCTGTCAAGGCGGCGGCAAAACTCAAGGAGACGAAGGAACGGCGCAAAAGCGGGCGTATCCTGCTGGAGGGCAGGCGGCTGTGTCTGGACGCGGTCAGAAACGGCGTCGGTATAGAGGCGCTGTTCGTGACCGAACGGGCGGCCGAACGTATTCCCGAGATCGGGGAACTTGCCGCAGCCGCCCGAAAGCGGTACCTGATCACGCCGGCGCTGTCCCGCAAGCTTGCCGATACCGAAGGGACGCAGGCGGTTTTTTGCGTATGCGAGACGCCGGAAAACCGGGCGGCGCTTATCCCGGGCGGCTTTTATCTTCTCACGGACGCCGTACAGACGCCCGATAACCTGGGCGCGCTGGCGCGTACCGCAGAGGCCTTCGGGCTTGACGGCATGTTCGTCTGCGACGGCTGCGACCCTTACCAGCCCAAGGCGCTGCGCGCCGCCATGGGGGCGCTGCTGCGCCTGCCTGTCTCCCGCGCCGACGCCGCGGAGACCGTGCGCACGGCGAATACGATGGGGCTTGCGACCTTTGCCGCGGCGCTTGACGCTGAAGCGGCGGATATCCGTGAGACCGCTCCTTTTGCCGGCGGCCTTCTGGTGGTCGGCAACGAGGGCAACGGCATTTCGACCGAGGTCCTCTCCCTTTGCCGTCGGCACGTCGTCATCCCGATGGCGGGGGCGGCCCAATCGTTAAACGCCGCGGTCGCAGGCAGCATCGCGAGGTGGGAACTTATGAAAAAGTGGAAAGTGGACAGTGGAAAGTGAAAATGAGGGCGGGCTCCGCCCGCACCCGATTATATCCGACTTTACGTATAAGCCTCAGAGAAAAGTATAAATATGGAAAGTGGAAAAGATCACCCTGATTGCTGATGGAAGTGAAATAGGCGCGTGAACCTGTTACTATCAACGCCGCGCTGCGCGGCGTCGCAGCGTTAAGAAAATGATCCGGGGGATCATTTTTAGCGGAGACCGACCGGGCTGCGCCCGGCGGGGCAACCCAAAGCAAATCTGAAAAAACTGT
>JAFRNP010000093.1 GCA_017430145.1 Clostridia bacterium | reverse complement strand
TTTTCACTTTCCACTTTCCACTTTTTTATTTTAACATTCTGTTTTATCTTTTATCTTTCATCTTTGTTTTAGTACTTGCCACCACTCCCCTTTTATGATATGATATTTTACCGGATAACTTAAAAAGTGGGAGATTTCAGAAAATGGCTTATTTTTCCGGGGCGTACGACGTGGCGGTGATCGGCGCGGGCCACGCGGGGATCGAGGCTTCCCTTGCCGCTGCCCGGCTCGGGAGCAGCACCGTCTGCTTTACCGTGAACCTTGACTGGATCGGCAATATGCCCTGCAACCCCTCCATCGGCGGGACCTCCAAGGGCCACCTGGTGCGCGAGATCGACGCGCTGGGCGGCGAAATGGGCAGAGCCGCCGACTGCAATACCATCCAGAACCGGATGCTCAACCTCGGCAAAGGCCCGGCGGTACATTCCCTGCGGGCGCAGATCGACCGCCGGGAATATTCCAAATACATGAAGCACACCCTTGAAAAACAGGAGGGCCTCGACCTTGTGCAGGCGGAGATCGTGTCTCTGACGCGCGACGGGGACCTCTGGCAGCTGGTCACAAAGCTCGACTGCCTGTATACCGCCCGCGCGGTCGTGCTTGCCACCGGCACCTTTCTCGACGGCAAGGTCTACGTGGGCGATAAATGCTTTTCCTCCGGTCCCGACGGCATGTTCCCCGCCGTGGGGCTCTCCGGCGCGCTGAGAAACCTCGGCGTGCCGCTCAGGCGCTTCAAAACCGGTACGCCCTCCCGCGTCAACGCCCGCTCCGTGGACGTTTCCGGCCTCGATATCCAGTACGGCGACGAGCGCGTCACGCCCTTCTCTTTCGACGCGCCCACACTCCCCGAGAACCGCGCCGTCTGCTATATCACCTATACGACCCCCGAAACGAAACGGATCATTATGGAAAATCTGGACCGCTCTCCCCTGTTCGGCGGCAAGATCGAGGGCGTAGGCCCCCGCTACTGCCCCAGCATCGAGGATAAAATGGTCCGCTTTGCCGAAAAGGAACGCCACCAGATCTTCATCGAGCCCTGCGGCCTCGAAACCGAGGAGCTCTATCTGCAGGGGCTCTCCTCTTCCCTGCCCGTGGACGTGCAGGAGGCGTTTATCCACAGTATCCCGGGGCTCGAACACGCGAAAGTCATGCGAAACGCCTACGCCATCGAGTACGACTGCGTGGACCCCGTCGCGCTCAAAGCGACCCTGGAATTTGCCGACCTGCCGGGGCTTTACGGCGCCGGGCAGTTCAACGGCTCCAGCGGCTACGAGGAGGCGGCGGCGCAGGGGCTTGTGGCGGGGATCAACGCGGCGCTTAAGTGTCAGGGCAAAGCGCCTTTTATCCTTGACCGGTCCGGCTCCTATATCGGGACCCTGATCGACGACCTGGTCACCAAGGGCTGCAACGAGCCCTACCGGATGATGACCTCCCGCTCCGAGTACCGGCTGGTGCTGCGGCAGGACAACGCCGACCTGCGCCTGACGGAACAGGGCTGCCGGCTGGGGCTCATATCCGAAGACCGGTACCGCCGGATGCTGAAAAAGATCGATATGATCGCCGCCGAGCGCAAACGGACGGAGCAAACGGTGCTGGCGCCCGGCGACGCGCTCAACGCCCTGCTCGTCTCCCGCTCTACGGCGCCGCTTTCCACCGGCTGCAGGCTCTCGGAGCTCATCCGCCGCCCGCAGCTCGACTACGAGGCCCTCGCCCCCTTTGACCCGGCGCGCCCCGCTTTGCCGCGGGAGGTGACCGAACAGGTGGAGATCGACCTCAAATACGAGGGCTACATCAAACGGCAGGAGGCGCTCATCCGCGAGATGCGCCGCCTGGAGGTGAAAAAACTGCCGCCGGACGTGGATTATAAGCAGATCACGAACCTTCGCCTGGAGGCGATCGAAAAACTGTCAAAGGTCCGCCCCGAAAACATCGGGCAGGCGTCCCGCATCTCGGGCGTCAGCCCCGCGGATATCTCGGTGCTGCTGATCTGGCTGGAGAAAAACAAATCATGACGATCGATAAGGATATTTTTGAAAAAGCCCTCTCCCCTGTCGGCGTCCGGCTTCCCGACGGGGCGTTTGAACGGTTCGACCTCTACGCCGGACTGCTGATCGCTTACAATGAAAAAGTGAACCTGACCGCCATCACCGACCCCGCCGATATCGTTTACAAGCATTTTGCGGACAGCCTGTACCTTTTGAAGTACGCCCGGCTGCCCGCCGGCGCAAAGCTGTGCGACGTCGGGTCCGGCGCGGGGTTTCCCGGCGTGTGCCTGAAGCTGGCAAGGCCGGATATCAGCCTCACGCTCTTTGAATCCGTGGGCAAAAAGGCGGCGTTTCTTACGTACCTTTGCCGGGAGCTCGGGATCGAAGCCGAGGTCGTCAACATGCGGGCGGAAACGGCGGGCGCCTCCCCCGCATACCGCGAACGGTTCGACGTGGCGACCGCCCGCGCGGTGGCTGCCTTAAACAAGCTGTGCGAATACTGCCTGCCCCTGGTTAAAACAGGGGGAACATTTGTTCCCCTAAAGGCGCCGCTCGGGGAGGAGGAAAGACAAAGGGGCTATGGCGCGGCGCGCCTGCTTGGTGCAAAGCCGCAAAAGACGATCCCCTACGCCCTGCCCGGCGGCGACGCCAGAGAGATCCTGATTTTTGAAAAGAACTCCCCTACTCCGCCCCGGTATCCGCGCAATTCCGGCACGATCATGAAAAAACCGCTGTAAACCGCGGAAAAAACTTTTTTTCGACTCCCCTGCTTCTGCCATATTCTCCCATTGGCTGTGGTATTCTTTAAGCGTCCGAAATACAGGACCGAATACCGCGGCCGCTTTTTTGTTTTCCGCCGTGAGGACCTTAGCGGTGTGCGGAGATAAAGTGGGCGGTTATGAAAAAGAATACTCTGCAAACCGGCGGCAAGATCATGCTGATCCCGCCCTCGATGATCCGGACCAATCCCCTGCGCCCGCGGATCTATTATAACGACAACGCGCTGGCTGCCCTTGCCGCTTCCATTGCGGAATACGGCCTGATCGAGCCGTTGACCGTCTGCTACACCCGCCGGGACAAATATATGGTCATCTCCGGCGAGCGCCGGCTGAAAGCCGCCGTCATGGCGGGCCTGGAGCGGATCCCCTGCGTGCTGATCGCCTCCGGTAAGGAGCGCGCCGCTCTGATCGCGCTGACGAACCATCTGCGGCACACGGATCTCAATTACTTTGAAGTTGCCGTGGCCATTGAAAAGCTGCACGCGTTCTTCCGGCTCAGTTACGCGGAGATCGCCCGGGCGCTGATCATGGATCCACAGCAGATCACGGAAAGATTGCTGCTGCTGAATATTCCTTTCCATATGCGCAAAACCATGATCGAATACGGCTTGAATGAGAAATTTGCACAGATCTTGTTGCGGCATGAGGATAATGAAGAAAAAGACGTCCTTTTAAGGGAGATCATTGCGTGCAGATATACGTTATCTCAGGCGCAGGCCGCCTCTGATCGGATACTACGTGCAAAAATGCCTGAAGAAACCGGGCGCGCACAGACGATCATCCCGATTTATAAAGATGCAAACGCCTTTATCAATACGATCGACGGGGTCGTATCCCGGATGCATGCCTGTGGGATCGCCGCCATCAATGAAAAAACGGATTCGGAAGGCTTCGTCGAATACCGGATCCGGATCCCGAAAGCAGATAACAGTGAAATTACGGATAAATGAGCGAAAGCTCTTTATCATACAGCCCATATCTTTCTCTTTCACACCCCACACCAAACAGGCAGTCTGTTCTTCGGGACCGGCTGTCTGTTTGGTTTCATAAGAAGCAGTTCGTATGCTTATCAGTATAAGGGAACCAAACAGCCATCCGTATAGAATGTTTCACGTGAAACATTTGCTGATTTACGGCGCATTCGATTTATTTTGATTTATAACACATGCCCCATTGTGAAATGTTTCACGTGAAACATTTCTGTGTAACCGAAAAATTTGCATATCTGAATGATTTCTGTCTGTTCGGCAAGGAACTTTGCCTGAACCTATTGATTTTTGAGGATCAATCTGCTATAATCACAAAGAAAGATGTTGATTCTTACGAAAGGTCGGACGTTTGCCGTATACCGGCGGGGTCCTGTATGTAGAAATGGCAAAAACCGTAGCTGTTTTAAATCAAAAAGGCGGCGTCGGAAAGACGACGACCGCCGTCAATCTGACCGCATGCCTCGGCGCGCTGGATAAAAAGGTGCTTTTGGCGGATATCGACCCGCAGGGGAACTCCACCAGCGGGCTCGGCGTGGATAAACGCAGCATTAAAAACGCCTCCTATGACGTATTGACAGGGGATTGCAGCGCGCAGGATGCGATCATCCACACGGAATTCAAAAACGTGGACCTGATCGCCTCCAATATGGACCTGGCGGGCGCGGAACTGGCGATCATTGATATGAAGAACCGTGAAAGGCTGTTGAAAAACGCCCTTTTGCCGGTCTGGGAGCAATACGATTATATTATTTTGGATTGCCCGCCGTCTCTGGGGCTGATCACGCTCAACGCGCTGACCGCCGCGGACACGTTTCTTGTGCCGATCCAGTGCGAATATTACGCGCTGGAGGGGCTTTCCCAGCTGATGGCGACGGTCCGGCAGATCAAGCGGCTGTATAACGCCTATATCGAGCTCGAAGGCGTATTGCTCACGATGTACGACGGGAGACTGAATCTGACCCAGCAGGTCGTGGAGGAGATCAAAAAATTCTTCCCGAAGAAGGTCTATTCCACGGTCATCCCGCGTAACGTGCGGCTTTCCGAGGCGCCGAGCTTCGGGCAGCCCATCATTTACTTTGACAAATCTTCACGCGGCGCGCAGGCGTACCAGGCGTTCGCCGAGGAATTCCTTTTAAAACAGGATGATTAAGCGACAAATGTGAATAATATATGAATGAACAGGAGGACAGTACACAGACACACTGTGGAAAAAGCAATGGCAGCTAAAAAAAGCGGCCTCGGCAGAGGCTATGATTCTTTGTTTTTAGATAATTCCGCCGACGTGCTGCCGGAAGGCGGCGCGGTCATGCTGAATATCTCCGATATCGAGCCCGACAGGGGACAACCCCGTATGAATTTCGACGAGGAGGCGCTGACGGAGCTTGAAAACAGCATCCGTGCCTACGGCGTTTTGCAGCCGCTGCTGGTGCGGCCGGTCTCCGACGGCAGTTACCGGATCGTAGCAGGGGAGCGTCGCTACCGGGCGGCGCGCCGGGCGGGGCTCAGCGAGGTCCCGGTCATCATCAAGACGCTGACGGATGAGGAAGCCGCCGCGATCGCCCTGATCGAGAACCTGCAGCGCGAGGACCTGAACGCCATTGAAGAGGCGCAGGGCATCCGCCGCCTGATGGAGGAATTCGGCTTCACCCAGGAGCAGACGGCGGAAAAACTGTCGAAATCCCGGCCGGCGATTGCCAACTCCCTGCGACTTTTAAGCCTGCCGGACCCCATCAAGGAGCTGGTGGCGACGGGGATGCTCTCCGCCGGCCACGCGCGAGCGCTTTTAGGGCTTAATGACCCGAATAAGATGCCGGGCGCCGCCAATAAGATCCTGGACGAGCACCTGTCCGTCCGGCAGACGGAGCAGCTCGTCAAGACCCTGAATACCCCGAAAAAGGAAAAATTGCCAAAAATTGGTGATACTTACTATAACGAAGTGCAGCTTTCGCTCTCCGGCGTCCTTTCCCGGAAGGTCAAAGTCACATCCGCCGGCAAGGGCGGCAAACTCACGATCGAATTTTTTGATAAAGAAGACCTTGCAAAGCTGATCAAGGTATTTGACGACGAATAATAAAAGGAGTGAAATGTCATGTTGGATATCAAAATCATTCGGGAAAACCCCGAAATTGTAAAAGAGAACATCAGAAAGAAGTTTCAGTTTGAAAAAGAGGCGCTGGTGGACCAGGTGCTTGCCCTGGACGCCGAGAGCCGTGCCAATAAGAACCGCGCCGATATGTTGCGCGCCGAGCGCAACAAGGTCTCGTCCGAGATCGGCATGCTGATGCGGCAGGGCAAACGCGAGGAAGCCGAAGCGAAAAAGCAGATCGTGGGCGAAAAGGCGGCGGAGCTTGCCGCGTGCGAGGCGAAAGAAGGGGAGCTGGCGGAAAAGATCCGCAAGATCATGCTGGTGATCCCGAACATCATCGACCCGTCGGTGCCGGTCGGGAAGAACGATACCGAAAACGTGGAGGTGGAGCGCTTCGGCGAGCCTGCCGTGCCCGATTTTGAGATCCCCTACCATACCGAGATCATGGAGCGGTTCAACGGGATCGACCTGGACAGCGCGCGCAGGGTCGCGGGCAACGGGTTTTACTATCTCATGGGCGATATCGCCCGGCTGCACTCGGCGGTCATCAGCTACGCCCGCGATTTCATGATCGACAGAGGGTTTACCTACTGCGTGCCGCCGTTCATGATCCGTTCGGACGTGGTGACGGGCGTAATGAGCTTTGCCGAGATGGAAGCGATGATGTACAAGATTGAAGGGGAGGACCTGTACCTGATCGGCACCAGCGAGCACTCGATGATCGGCAAATTCATCGACCAGATCCTGCCGGAGGAGAGCCTGCCGCAGACGCTGACGAGCTATTCGCCCTGCTTCCGCAAGGAAAAAGGCGCGCACGGCATCGAGGAGCGGGGCGTTTACCGCATCCACCAGTTTGAAAAGCAGGAGATGATCGTGGTCTGCAAGCCCGAGGACAGCAAAATGTGGTTCGATAAGCTCTGGCAGAACACGGTGGACCTGTTCCGCTCCATGGATATCCCGGTTCGCACGCTGGAATGCTGCTCCGGAGACCTGGCGGACCTGAAGGTCAAAAGCGTGGACGTGGAGGCGTGGTCGCCCAGACAGAAGAAGTATTTCGAGGTGGGCTCCTGCTCGAACCTCGGCGACGCGCAGGCGCGCCGGCTCAAGATCCGCATCAAGGGCGAAAACGGCAAATACCTGCCGCACACGCTCAACAATACGGTCGTCGCGCCGCCCCGCATGCTGATCGCGTTTTTGGAAAACAACCTGAACGCGGACGGCAGCGTCAACGTCCCGGCGGCTCTGCGGCCTTACATGGGCGGCAAGGAAAAGCTGGTCCCGGTGAATTGACGGCAGACCGGTCTGCCAAGCATTTTGTTGACCGTATCAACACGGGGAAGGCTTTTTTACGCCGCTGCGACGGGGGCGTTTGCCTCCGAAAGAACTGTAACAGAGGATTTGAACCCTATGAAACGTAAAAAAAGACTGTTTTATCTTTTGCTGTCTCTTGCCGTCTGTTTTTGCCTGACGGCGCTGCCTTTGTCGCCCGTAGGCGTATGCGTCGCCCTTGCCGAAGAGACGCCGGCGGAAGAGACCGAGGCCGCAAAGACCGTCTCCCGCGTGGCGGCGCCGACGGAATACCGCGCCGTGAAGACCTTTTCCGCCGACGCTGCGCTGAATGGGGATAAGATCGCGTCCGACGGGCAGGATGAAAACGCGGTGCTGGTGACCGGGGGCGAGGTGGCTCTGGACGGGGTGACGCTCTCCCGGGAATCCGCCGGGTCCGCAGGCGGCGCGCTTGCAAACGAATACGGCGTGGGCGCGGCGCTGCTTGCCACCGGCGGCAGGGCGTACGTTGCGAACGCCGAGATCAAAACGGCATCCAAGGGGAGCGCCGGCGCGTTCAGCTACGGCGACGGGACCGTGTATCTGGCGGATACCCGGATCTCCACTTCGGAACCGGGCGCCGGCGGCCTTCAGGTCGCGGGCGGCGGCAAACTGTACGCCTGGGATCTGGACGTCTCCACCGGCGCGCTGACCTCCGGCGCCGTTACGGGGTCCGGGGACGGTGCACTGACCGTCAACGGCGGCACGTACAATGCGGCCGCCGCGCCTGCGGTGAAGGCCGGGGCGGATATCACCGTCGCAAACGCGACGCTTACGTCCCCCGCCAGCGACGGCGCGACGGTTTCGGACAAGCACACGCTGCTGCTGTTTGATACGTCCCTTTCATGCAATATGGCGGACGACCTGTTCAACGACTGCACCTGGTCGGTGCTTCTGAACGACGAAAAACGCAGCGAAAACGTGGGCAAGACGACGTTCCAGATGTCGGGCGGGGAGCTGCATTCCGCCAACGGCGGCCTGTTTTATACGACGAACGCCGAAAGTGAAGTTAGGCTCACGAACGTGAAGATCGAAGCCGCTCCCGACTGCGAGTTCCTGCTCCGCTGCACCGGCAACGCCTCCCGCAACGGCTGGGGCACGCCCGGCAGCAACGGCGCGGACTGCACCTTTATCGCCGCCCAGCAGGAGATGGCGGGCGACGTGCTGTGGGACGCCGACAGCGAGCTGGATATGTACCTGTTCCGCTCCGCCTCATTAACGGGCGCCTTCCGGCAGGTCGACGCCGCCGGTGAGGACGGGGACCGCGAAGAGGGGGGCCTGTCCGGCCGCGCGAGCCTGTTTATCAGCGAGGACAGCATCTGGACCGTCACCGAGAGCTGCCGGCTGACGGCGCTTTACAACGAAAACGGCAACGCCGCCATCTCGGATCTGGCCGGCAACGCCGTGACGATCAAGGGCACAAACGGCACCGTGTACCTGAAGGGGCCCAGCGACCTGACCGTCACCGTGGACGTGTACAGCGATACGGCAGGCTTTGAGAGCGTGGACCGGTTCGTTGCCAAGGGGGATTCGCTTGCCGACGTGCCGGAGCTTTTGCAGAGCAAGCGCCATGAAAAGACCACGGCGCCCGCAGGGGAGGGCCAGACCGACTACGCGGACCTGTACTACAACAGCCAGCAGGCGCAGATGAAGCGGGTCGTGACCCTGATCGCGATCGTAGCCGGCGCGTGCCTTACGCTGATCGTCATCCTGCGCATCACCGGGGCGGTGTCCGCAAGACGGCGCACCCGGGAGCGGCAGAGGGACAGATGGGAAGAATAAAAAAACGCCGCAAAAGCGGCGTTTTTTTCTGGCTGGGATGGCTGGGCTCGAACCAGCGAAATGCAGGAGTCAAAGTCCTGTGCCTTACCACTTGGCGACATCCCAATACGCTTTTGTATTCTAT
>JAFRNP010000013.1 GCA_017430145.1 Clostridia bacterium | reverse complement strand
GCGGATTGCGCAGTAGATTTTTTCGTCAGATTGTACAGATTTGACGCCGTCAACCTGGCGGTTGGCAAGGAAAATCTGTGCAGGATGACGGAATAAAGATCAAGCAAGGCGTGCGCCGCGAATTGTGCGGTGTTGCCCTAAATTGTTCGCTGACGCGAACAGCTGAATTGAAGCCTTACGGCTTCAGCTAAATTGAAAACCTGCGGTTTTCAGCTAAATGAAATTCGCCCATAAGCTCGCGCAGCGAATTCAGCTCCCGAAGGGAATTTCGCTTGCGAAGCAAATTTCGCTCGCCGTGAGGCGAATTCAGCTGCGGCGCGGCGGAAAAAGAACTTAAAAAATACTGCCTTGCAAAGCCGCGCCGATAAACCGGAGCTGTCTGGTTCGGGGCTGATATGCTCAGATCCGCGCCAAAATCGCGTGCAGCGCGTCGCAAGCGGCATTGAAGGCGTCCCGGTTGGTGGGGTACTCGAATTCCTCCTTCACGGAATCCGCGCCGCCGTTCTGCTCCAGCGCCTCAAGGCCCGCAAAGACCTTCAGGTGCGGCTCCAGCGTTAAGAAGCGCTTGCCGTCCTTCTGCTTGAACCTGCTGAGCAGCTCTTCGATATGCCCGTCGCCCTTGCCGCAGGGGACCACGAAGCCGTCCGACATGCGGCAGTCCTTGACGTGCATGTATTCGATATAATCCTTCAGCTTCTCGTACGCCGGCAGGATCTCCACGCCGCACTGGATGAAGTTGGCGGGATCGAAGATACCCTTCATCTTCCCTTCAAAGGTCTTCAGGATATCGAGGCACCGCTCGTCGTTGTCACCGAAGATGCCCTTTTCGTTTTCGTGGCAGCACCAGATATCAGAGGCTCTCGCGCAGTCCGCCATTTTTTCAAGGCGGGCAAATACTTCGTCCCGGTAAACGGCGGGGTCTTTATCCTTCGGCATATAAAAGCTGAACATACGGATGTTCTTCGTGCCGAGGATGCAGGCGTTTTCCACACACTGTTTAAACAGCTCGAAATGCGCGGTAAAATCGTCCTCAATGTTGATCTTTCCGAAGTAGGAGCCGACGGACGACACGCCGATGCCGTTAGCGTCCAGGATCTGCCGGACCTCCTTTGCCTGCGCTGCCGTAAACTCGGAGATATTGCCGGCGTCGAGGCCACGGGGTTCGATGTGCGTAAAACCGTTGTCCTTCAACGCGGCGATCTGGGAAAGCAGCCCGCCGCCTGCCTCATCCGCAAAGGCGGATAAAATGAATTCAGCCATAGATCTGTCCTTTCTCAGCCCTTGAGAAGAGCCTTATAGAGTTTGATGTACTCATTCGCCGATTTGCCCCAGGAGTTGTCGCACTCCATGGCGCGGCGGCGCAAAATCGCCCAGCCCTCTTTATCCTGATAGCCATGAATGGCGCGGCGCAGGGCATGCAGCATATCGTGGGCGTTATAATCCTCAAACACGAACCCGTTGCCCTCGTTGTTGCCGGAATCCTGAATGGAATCCCTTAGGCCGCCGGTGGCGCGCACCACCGGCACGGAACCGTAGCGCAGCGCGAACATCTGCGACAGTCCGCAGGGCTCGCTTTTGGAGGGCATAAGGAAGATATCGCTGCCGCCGTAAATGCGGCTGGCAAGCGCCGGCACGAAGCCGAGGCGCACCGCGAGCCGGTCCGGATACCTGGCCGCCATATCGGAGAAGAAGGTCTCATACTGCCAATCGCCGGAGCCCAGCACCACCATCTGCACGTTTTCGGTGGTCAGGAACTCCTCCAGCACGCATTTGACAAGATCCAGCCCCTTGTGGGAGACAAGCCGGGAAACAATGCCCACCAGCGGAACGTCAGGCGCGACGGGCAGCCCCATCTCCTTTTGCAGCGCCTCTTTGCAGACCGCCTTGTTGGCGGGATCCTCCGCCGAGAAATTGGCAGGAAGGTTCGGGTCCGTCGCCGGGTCGTTGGCAACGGTATCGATGCCGTTGAGGATACCATGCAGCTTCCAGCGGCGCTCGTTGAGGATGTGGTCCAGCCCGTGGGCGTACCAGGGGTCAAGGATCTCGTTGGCGTAGGAGGGACTGACGGTGGTGACCATGTTCGCACACTCGATGGCGCCCTTCATGAAATTGATACACCCGTCGTTTTCCAGCAGCGGGGCGTCCTCCTCGGCAAAGCCAGCCACGTCGCCCAGCACCTCGTGGCCGTACTGGCCCTGATACTGGATATTATGGATCGTAAACACCGTTTTGATGTTCTCAAACCCTTCGCGCCAGGCGTAGTATTTGGAATAATACACCGGCACCAGCGCCGTCTGCCAGTCGTTGCAGTTGATGATATCGGGCTTGAAGTCAATGGCGGGCAGCATTTCAAGCACCGCGCGGGAGAAGAACGCAAAGCGCTCCGCATCGTCGTAGTGGCCGTAAATACCCTGCCGTTTGAAATAGTACTGGTTGTCGATAAAATAGTAGATCACGCCGTTGTACTTGGCTTCAAAAATGCCGCAGTACTGCCGCCGCCAGGAGACCGGCACGGTGATATGCGTGATAAAATGCATCTCGTCCTTGTATTTCTGCGGGATGCCCTCATACAGCGGCAGCACCACACGGCAGCCGATCAGCCTGCGGCGCAGCGCCGCGGGCAGAGAGCCCGCCACGTCGCCGAGGCCGCCCGCCGCGATAAAGGGCTTTGCTTCGCTGACTGCGTATAATACTTTCATTGTTGCTCCTTTCCGACCGGGGAAAAGCGTCTGCCCCTCCCCTGTCTCCCGCTCAGATCTGGATATCTTTGCCGATGTAGACCGGGTAGGTATCCGCGCCGGACAGGTTTTTCCCGGGACGGACCGACACGTTCTTATCCGCGATGCAGTAAGAAAGCATCGCGTTTTCGCCGATGAAGGACTGCGCCATCAGGATGGAGTTTTTCACCACAGCGCCCTTTTCCACACGGCAGTTGCGGAACAGGATGCAGTTTTCGACCTCGCCGTCGATGATGCAGCCGTCCGCGATCAGGGAGGAATGCACGTCGCTGCCGAGCCCGTAGGTGGCGGGCATATCCTCGTGGACTTTGGTAAATACGGGGCGGTCCGCAGAGAACAGGCTGTCGTAATTCTTCTGGTCCAGCAGCGCGAAGTTGGCGGCGAAATACCCGGCGGCGGAATCGACGACCGCGCAGAAGCCGTCCAACGGGTAAACGCAGCATTTCAGGCGCTGGACGTTGTGCATCAGTATATCCTTTTCAAAAGACGTGTAGCCTTTGGAATACGCCTCTTTCACAAGCCTTTCAAGCAAGGATTTTTTCATCAGGGCAGCGCGCAGCAGGTATTCGCCTTCACCGTCCTCATTGTCTGCAAGGCGCACCGCCGTGAGACGGCAGCCGTCCTTTTCCTCCACGACGGGCTGGTCGTAAAGCTGCGGGATCTTCCCTTTGACGCTGAGCATCGTAATGTCCGCGCCCGAAGCCTCATGCGCCTCGAACACAGCGGAAAGATCAAGATTCGTCACGTAACTGCAGGCGGTCAGGAACACGTATTCTTCGTTGGAATGCTTCAGGAAATTCGTAATGTTTTTGATCGCGCCGATCGCGCCCTGATTATAGTTTTCGACCTCGTCGGTATTGAAGGGCGGCAGTAAAAACAGACCGCCGCTCTTTCTCGACAGGTCCCAGGGCTTGCCGGATCCGATATGGTCCATCAGCGACTGGTAGTTGCTGCTGGTCAGAATACCGACCTTGGTCATGCCGGCGTTGACCATGTTGGAAAGGACAAAGTCCACCATCCGGTAGTTGCCGCCGAAGGGAACGCTCGCCATACTTCTGACGCCGGTCAGCCCGCTGACCACGTCGTCGTCCACATTGGCAAATACAAGCCCCAAAACGTTATTGCCTCTCATTTTGTCTCCCCCGCTTTCACATCTTCTGCGATCATGGTATTCGCGCTGACCTTCGCGTTTTCACCGATGGTGATCCCTTCGCCGATGACCGCCACGCCCCAGGCGCTGAGGTCCGCGATCTGTTCCGGATCCTCGCCCACTACGGCGCCTTTTTCGATCACGGCGTTTTCGGCGACCATGGCGTACTGTACCGTCGCCCCGGCCTTGATGGTGGCGCCGGGCATGACGATGGAATACTTGACGTTCGCGCCCTTTTCAACGGTGACGTTGGAGAACAGCACCGAATAATCGATATCGCCGCTGATCTTGCTGCCGCCGGAGACCAGGGAATTCTCGACCTTGGCGTCAGCGGAAACGAAATGCGGCGGCAGGGCGGAGTTTTTGCAGTAGATCTTCCACGACGTGTCGCTCAGGTCGATATTGACCTTGGGATTGAGCAGGTCAAGGTTCGCCTCCCAAAGGCTTTCAATGGTGCCCACGTCCTTCCAGTAGCCGTCGAACCGGAAGGCAAACATCCGCTCGCCGGCGGCGTGCATCGCCGGGATCACGTCCTTGCCGAAGTCGTTGGAGGACCCCTCCTTCGCTTCGTCTGCGATCAGATATTCGCGCAGCTTCTTCCACGTAAACATATACACGCCCATGGAGGCCTTGTTGGACTTCGGGACCTTCGGTTTCTCTTCAAAGGCGGTGATGGCGCCGTCGTCGTCCGTAAACATCAGGCCGAAGCGGGAAGCCTCCTCCCACGGGACCTCCAGCATGGCGATGGTGCAGGCGGCGTCCTTTTCGATATGGTACTGCAGCATCTCGTTGTAGTCCATTTTATAGATATGGTCGCCGGAGAGCACCGCCACATATTCGGGGTCGTAGCGGTCGATAAAGTTGATGTTCTGATAGATCGCGTTGGCGGTGCCCTTGTACCACTCGGTCCCCTTGATCTGCTGATAGGGGGAGAGCACGTGCACGCCGCCGTCGCTGCGGTCCAGATCCCACGCCTGCCCGTTGCCGATATAATCGTTGAGCTCCAGCGGCTGGTACTGGGTCAGCACGCCCACCGTGTAGATGCCGGAGTTCACGCAGTTGGAAAGCGGGAAGTCGATGATCCGGTATTTGCCGCCGTATGGCACGGCGGGTTTTGCAATGTTTTTGGTCAGAATGCCAAGTCTGCTGCCCTGTCCGCCGGCAAGCAGCATGGCAAGGCACTGTGTTTTTCTCGCCATAGAGTGTTCATCCTTTCTTTGCTTTTGCTTTTTTTGATCCGTAGGGTGTATATTTCAGATAGATACAGCTGAGCCCCGGCACCGTAAGCGTAAAGGAATGGGCCTTTCCGTGCATGGGCGCGCTTTTGGTGTAGATGCGCGCCGGGGGCGCCGCCGTTCCGCCGTAGACAGGGTCCGCGGAGCTTAAAAGCGGCGTGAGCACACCGCGCTCCTCGATCCCGATGGTATACCCCTCACGGGTGACAGGGGTAAAGTTGCATACGCACACAAGCTGTTCGCCGCTGCGGTCCGTGCGGGCGACGGCGACAACGGAATTGATGTTGTCGTCGCTCACCAGCCACCGGAAGCCGTCCCATGCATCCTCGATCTCCCAAAGTGCCGGATGGGTCTTATACAGCAGGTTCAGGTCCCTTACAAAGCTCTGCAGTTCCCGGTGGGCGGGATATTCCAGCAGGAACCAGTCGAGCTCTTTTTTCTCATCCCACTCGATGAACTGCCCGAACTCCTGCCCCATAAACAGCAGTTTTTTGCCCGGGTGCGCGTACATATAGCCCAAAAACGCCTTCATGCCCATAAACTTTTCTTCATAGGTCCCGGGCATTTTGTCCAGCAGCGATTTTTTGCCGTGTACCACCTCGTCGTGGGAAATGGGCAGGATAAAGTTTTCCGCAAACGCGTAGAACAGGGAAAAAGTCACCAGGTCGTGGTTATACTTTCTGGAGAGCCCGTCCAGCCCCGCGTAGCGCAGCATGTCGTTCATCCAGCCCATGTTCCACTTGAAGTTGAAGCCGAGCCCCCCGTCGGAGGAAGGCTTTGTGACCAACGGCCATGCCGTACTCTCCTCCGCGATCATCAGGGCGTGCTGGTAATCCTTAAAGATGCTTTCGTTGAGATACCGCAAAAAGGAGACCGCCTCTAAATTCTCTCTTCCGCCGTAGATATTCGGCCGCCACTGTCCCGCGCTTCTGCCGTAGTCAAGGTAGAGCATGGACGCCACGGCGTCCACCCGCAGTCCGTCGATATGGAATTTATCGAAAAAGAAACGGGCGCTGGACGTCAGGAAGCTGACCACCTCGTTTTTGCCGTAGTCAAAGATCCGGGTGCCCCAGTCCTTGTGCTCGCATTTGAGCTCGTCGGCGTATTCGTACAGCCGTGTGCCGTCAAATTCATACAGCCCGTGGGCGTCCTTCGGGAAATGCGCCGGCACCCAGTCCAGAATCACGCCGATCCCCGCCTTATGCATCCGGTTGACGAAATACATAAAGTCGTGCGGCGTGCCGAAACGGGATGTCACGGCAAAGTAGCCGGTCACCTGATAGCCCCAGGAGCCGTCGAACGGGTGCTCCATTACGGGCAGGAGCTCCACGTGGGTGTAGTGCATATCGACCAGATAGCCGCACAGCGCGTCGGCCAGGTCCCGGTAGGAATAGGGCGCGCCGTCCGGGTGGATGCGCCAGGAGCCCGCGTGGACCTCGTAGATATTTACGGGCGAACGGTAAACGTCGGTCCGGAACCGTTTTTTATAATACGCGCCGTCCTCCCAGCAAAAACCGGACAGGTCATACACTTTGGACGCGTTTGCAGGACGCGTTTCGCTGTGGAAAGCGTAAGGGTCCGCTTTCATCCGCAGCTTGCCGTCGGCGCCCGTGACCGCGTACTTATAGGCGCAAAACTGCTGCACGTCCGGGACCGTCAGTTCCCATGTGCCGTCGTGCAGCCGCTCCATGGGGTGGGATGTTTCGTTCCAGCCGTTGAACTCTCCGGCAAGGCACACCTGCCGCGCGTTCGGCGCCCAAACGCGGAACACTACGCCGGCGTCGCAGAAATGCGCGCCGAAATACTCGTAGGCGCAGTTGTTCGTCCCCTGATGGAAAAGATACAGCGGGACGTTGGAATCGTTTGCTTGGTTTTTACGCAAAGGCATACACCTCCTTATACAATAGTTTATCAAATTCTTTCCGATTTTTCAAGCAGTTTTTGACTATTTTGTTAGAAGTCAATTGAGAAATTTTTTTCGATTTTTGGTTATTTTGCACAATAAAATCTTGACAAAACGGCACGGCAGACCGTATAATGGAAACGAATACGACGACAGATCGAACGGCCGGCCCCTTCCGGCGTCCGGGACGCACGGTTATGGCAGGATAAAGAAAGGAAAACGGAAAAATGAGACTTGTAACGACGACGGCGGACCTGGCGCCGTATTAAAAAAACAGAAGCGTTGCGGCGCCGGTGGCGGATATCGGTAAAGCGGGCTTCCGGCATGTGGACCTCTCGATGTACCACGTCATCTACAGCGGTTCGCCCTGGCTTGCCCCGGGCGACGGCTGGAAACGCGAGATCGAAGACGCGGCGGCCGCAGCGGCAGAGAACGGGCTGGATTTCTGCCAGGCGCATTCGCCCGACGGCGAGCACTTTGCCGAAGGCGAAAGCCGGGACGCGCTGGAGCTTGCCACGCTGCGCTCGGTTGAAGCCTGCGGCATCCTCGGCATCCCCCATACGGTCGTGCACGCCGCGCAGCTGCCGGGCGCGACGCCTCAGGAGTTCCTGCGGGAGAATATCGCCTTTTTCAGGCGCTTTGAAGAGGCGGCCGAGCGGTACGGCGTGGACCTGCTGATCGAGAACAGCGCTTCCGCCTGGAATCCCGAATATTACCTCAGGACCGGCAGGGAGATGCTGGAATTCGTGCGCCTTGCAGGGATCGGGCGGCTGCATATCTGCTGGGATATCGGGCACGCAAACGTGCAGGGCAGGAACCAGTACGACGATATCACGGCCATGGGTAAGGAGCTGAGGGCGCTGCACGTGCAGGATAACTACGGGGACGCCGATTCCCACGTGATGCCGCTGGTCGGGACCACCAATTTCGATCAGGTGCTGCGCGGGCTGATCAACGCCGGTTACAAGGGGGACTTTACCTTTGAGGGCGGCTGTACTCTGCGCCGCCGCGCTGACTGGCCGCACTACCGCCGGGACGTGACGGACCTTGACCGCCTCGCCGACCCGCCGCTTGCCATCCAGATCAAACAGATCGGCGTGATGTACGAGATCGGAAAATGGATGCTGGAAAGCTACGGGCTGCCCGTGGAATAACCTTACTTCCGCAGATTTTCAAACAGTAAGAGGAAGGATTTCAGCCGTCCTGCTTGTGCCTGAAGATCCGCGCGGGCGAAGGGGACAATCAGCGGGACGGTTATCCCGATTTACGTCAGTCAATCGGGGAACTGTCACGACTGATTTTCCCCGGACTGCGGAGATGGGTTCTGAAAAAGAAATGCAATCTGAAAATGAAATCCGCCGGACGGAATCTTTGAGGCGCGTTCGGCGGTTCATCTTATTTACAATGGAATCGGTCCGATCTCATTCAACCCCAGCTTGTCGGGTCCTCCAGATCGACGGAGGCGCGCAGGATCAGACGGGCGTCATCCGCGCCGACGGTTTTATCGCCGTTAACGTCGCAGGCGAGAAATTCGGGGCTATCCTCGGCGTAGTCTTCCAGGTCGACCGAGCGGCGAAGCGCCAGCCTGGCGTCGTCCGCGCCGATGGCGCCGTCGTGATTCACGTCGCCGGGGGTGGCTTTCAGCTTTTCAATCGAACGAGTTTCTTTTGTTCCGCACTTGGAACAGGTACGCGTTTCAACGCCCGCAGCCGCCGCGGTCGCAGGGGTCGTTACCGTCCATTCCCCGAATATGTGCCCGGTCGTTTTCACTGTCACGTCTGTGATCTCTTGGGCGCCCTTAGCGTCGGAGAACGTCTTTTTACACACAGAGCAGGTGTAGTATTCCACGTTGCCTTCGGCGGTACAGGTAGCGGCTTTCCCAGCGGTTTTTGTCAGCTTGTGCCCGGTGGCTTTCACCGTCACGTTTGTGATCGCCTTAGTACCCTTGGCGTCGGAGAAAGTCTTTTTGCATACGGAACAGGT
>JAFRNP010000092.1 GCA_017430145.1 Clostridia bacterium | reverse complement strand
CGGATTGCGCAGTAGATTTTTTCGTCAGATTGTACAGATTTGACGCCGTCAACCTGGCGGTTGGCAAGGAAAATCTGTGCAGGATGACGGAATAAAGATCAAGCAAGGCGTGCGCCGCGAATTGTGCGGTGTTGCCTTTACTCTTTCTGAATGTATTTTTCATTCCAGACGACCGCCGTTTTCAGCGGCGCGCCCTTGCAGTAGATCTTATCCGTATACGCCGCCATGGGGTCGGCGGTAAATTCGTCCCTGTCGATCAGCGAAACGACCTCGTCAAAGCGGGAATCCGCAAGGATCCCGATCGCCGTCTCCATGTGCTTTTGCGTAAAGTTGATGGAGGACAGGATCACGTGGTTCCGGAAGCCGAAGGACATGGTGTCAAAGGTCACCTGCGGCCCGAGCGAAAAGCTGTTATAGATCCCGTTCGGCCCCAGCAGCTGATATTTAAAAGCGGTCCGGTGCTCCGCCTCGCTGCCGGAGGTGCCCACAAACACGCTCGCCTTGCCGCCGAGCATCGCTTCCAGCTTCTTTGCGCTCTCTTCTTCCGTAAGCCCCGCCGTGGAGAGGTAATCCGCCCCCACGACCTGCTTTGCGAACGTCGCTTTTTCGCTGTCCCCGTCGCTTCTCGCGGCAAACACGATCTTCGCCGCCGGGTGGTTGCGGCGGATCTGGTCGCCGATGAAAAGCCCCGTGGTGCCGAGACCGAAAATGACGGTCCGCCCGAACACTTCCTCCCGCGCTTTTTCTCTCGCGGTCTCCTGCGTGCAGCCGTCGCGCGCCGTGATCACGCGGAAAAGCTGCGCCTCGCCGATATCGGTCATGCGCTCGTGCTGGAACACGGCGCAGGCGTAGGGATCGGAGAACACCAGCCGCTTTGCAAGCGTCAGGGGCAGCTTTGTAAGCCCTTCATATTTCGCCGGCAGGCGCAGCAGCATATCCGGATGGAAGAAATTGCGGTCCGAAAACAGCCCGTCCGCGCCGTCGCAGCCGTACTCGAAATAGGTTTCCCCCTCCGTGAACCGGGTGGGGTCGAAGCTGTCGCCGCCGCGGATCAGCACGATGGCGAAGCGGTTTTCCGACGGGACCCACACCACGCCCTCGTGGCCGTTGATAAGCCGCTTTTGCCCGGCGGGGAATTTGGGCGTCAGCGCCCCGCGCGCCCCCATGCGCATCAATTCCATATCCGTGCCGCAAAAGCCGCAGAACACGGGGACCGCCTCGATCCCCTCTTTTTCCTTTTCTCCGCGCAGCCGCCGCCTCGGCGGGTTGATGAGGTTTATTTCCCCGTACCTGAGCGGGCGCTCGGCGTCGTTGACAAGATAGGTTCCAAAGGTCGTCACCGGACCGCCTCCTTTATCCTTTTGAAATCATTATATAAAACAATTCCCGAAAAGTAAAGGATATTCTTTTATAAAGCAAGCGGAAGGCCGGGTTTACGCATTCCGCGGAATTGACGCATTCGTATCACAGAACCGTTTGATGGTCGAAAAGTTGTAAAAGTTACAAAGTTGCAAATGAGGAAGCGCTTTGCGCTTGATTATATTTCATCCGTCTGCGGGGAACAAACAACACAAGAAAAACGTCGGAGAAAAGGAGGTTTGGGAAGGAAAAAAGACGCCTGTTTGCCGTAGGGGCGGGCATGACCGCCCGCAGCCTCATGGGCAGAAGCCGTGCCCCGTTTTGTGATCCGGTGACAGAAAACGCCTGTTTTTCAGACGTTATTTGTTCTCATTATCGTTTCGCGGGCGGGCATGTGCCCCTTCGCAAGCGAAATCGGCACGGCGCACCTGCAGCGCCCTCTTCCGTCACGGCTGGCGACGTGCCGCCTTCCCCCAAAGGGGGAACGTCAACAACTTAAGAGAAAAAGCAGAAGGTCCGCTTCGGTCCATCAGGTGACAGTTCCCCGATTGACTGACGTAAATCGGGATAACCGTCCCCGTGATTGACCTCGCTAAGCTGCCTTAAGCGGTCCATCAGGTGACAGTTCCCCGATTGACTGACGTAAATCGGGATAACCGTCCCCGTGATTGACCTCGCTAAGCTGCCTTAAGTTGTTGACATTGCCCAAGGGGGAAGCAAGCGGAGGTCTTCAGTCAGAAGGCGGTTCCATGATCGACGGCAGAAACGTCTTCTGCTACCGTAGGGGCGGGCACCGACCGCCCGCCGCCTCACGGTCAGACACCGTGGCTTCTGTTTATGTTTATCTTTTTAACAGGCGTCAATCGTTCACTTTTTCGTTTCTTCTTGTTTATACGTTTCGCGGGCGGTCGTGCCCGCCCCTACGGCGTGTAGAAATGCCCGTCCGACAAAAATAAAGCCCGACGGTCTATAAAACGTAAAACTCTTATGCTGTTGATATCCCCTGATATGATCAACGCCGCGCGGTGGGCGTACAAATCTGTACGCGGCACGGCGCGGCGTTCCATTTAACTTTGCAACTTTTAACTTTTATAACTTTCCAATTATTTCCAATACATATCCGACTCAATATAATCCAGCCCCAGGCTCAGGCAGTAGCTGATATTGGCTCTGGTATTGGCGGTCCATGCGGCGACCTCAAGCCCCGCGTCGTGGAACATATCCACGGTCTCCTGGGTCAGGTTGTGCAGGTCCATATCGATGGAGAATCCGAGAGAAAGCGCCTGATCCACCAGATCGTCGTGCTCGTCGCAGGTCAGCATGACGGGCAGGTCCGGATACAGGGACTTTGCAAGGATCAGGTTGTTGATATCAAAGGACTGCAGCGGGCATTTGGCGAGGTCGTATTTTTCCGACACCATATCGAACGCCTTGAGGATGTTCTCTTCGGTGAACGCGCCCTTGAACTCGATAAAGCAGATCATGTCGTTTGCGGAAAGGATGTCAAGGTACTCCTCAAACGTGCAAAGATAGATCTTACTGAAGGTCTTCAGGTTCTTCAGGGGCTTTTCGGTCAGCTCGGCATAGGTGTGCTCCGCGATCTCCATCTCCGTGCCGTCGGCAAAAACGGCCTCGCTGTTGTGGGAGCAGACCAGCACGCCGTCGGACGTAACGCGTACGTCGGTCTCCGCGCCGCCGAAGCCGTATTTCGCGGCGCCGTTGAACGCGTCGGCGGTGTTCTCCAGATACCGGAAGGAGTAGCCCCGGTGGCCGATGAAAACAACTTTGTCTTTGGTTTCACCGTACGCGCCGAAGATCGACGAGAACAGCGTGACGAGGGTCATGAAAAAGAATGCGATTTTCTGCATGGAAAAAGTACCTCCGCTTGTTTGTTAAATTCAGTATACGCGTAAATATGGGGTTTGTCAACAGTTAGGAATCAGGAAGTTTGTGTCAAGTACGAGTTGGCAAATTATCATATGATTTATGAATTTCGTTTTTTTCGATAGTTTTAAATCTCGCTCAACGGTTTGAGCAAGGATATTTGTTTCAGCCAGGATATATTGGGAAGAGTGGCTGAATGTTCT
>JAFRNP010000012.1 GCA_017430145.1 Clostridia bacterium | reverse complement strand
CGGATTGCGCAGTAGATTTTTTCGTCAGATTGTACAGATTTGACGCCGTCAACCTGGCGGTTGGCAAGGAAAATCTGTGCAGGATGACGGAATAAAGATCAAGCAAGGCGTGCGCCGCGAATTGTGCGGTGTTGCCTTAACTGTAGGACGAAGTGATCCCGAAGTATTCCTCCAGGCACAGGCCGCTGTTATAGATCTTGGCGGCAAGGTCCTCGCCCACGTAACGGACGTGCCAGGGCTCGTACATATAGCCGGTCGCCCATTCCTTCCCTTTCATATAGCGAAGGATAAAGCCGTACTTGTAGCAGTTGGCGGCGAGCCACTGGCCCTCGGCGGTGTACTCAAAATCACTGCTGACGCTGTTGACGTCGATGGCAAGCCCGGTCTGGTGCTCGGAGTGGCCGGGACGCGCGGAGTAGCGGTCCGCAGCCGCCTTGCCGTCGCGGGCACAGTAGCGGTCGTACAGCCCCGCCTGCGTGTCGTAGGAACGGAAGCCGGAGAGAACGAAAAGGTTCAGCCCTTCGCCGGCGGCGGCGCTCTGCATACGGGAGAACGCGGCGCTGCAATCGCCCGTCAGGCCGCCGGGATAGTAGGAAGACGGCAGCGAATAGGTCTTGTTTGCGATCATCACACCGCCGACGTAGGTGATGCCGTTTATCACTTCAATGCTGTAGCCCTTGCTCGTTACGCCGGAGGACGCGGGCGCGGCAGGCGCCTGCGTAGGCGCTTCGGTGGGCGCTTCCGTAGCCTTTTCCGTCGGCTTTTCGGTCGCCTTTTCGGAGGTCGTCTCCTCCTGTTTGGCGCTGGTCGTTTCGGCAGGGGCGGTCGTCTGTCCGTCCGTCGTGGCGGGGGCGTTACCGTCTGTTTTTCCTTCCGTGGGGGCGACCGCCGGGGCTTCGGTGGAAAGCGGCACAAGCTCCGAAGAGATCCGGGAGACCATGTCCGCGCCGCCTGCCGTTTCATCCTGAAGCTGGTCGCTGGTGCGCATGCAGGCGCACAGAACGCTTGCGGTCAAAAGCAGCGCCAAGGCTGCCGATATCCATTTTTTCATAAATACAGTTGCGCCGGGCAGACAACCGGCGTTCTCCTTTCGTCCTTTGGGGTCCTGGCCGGAAACCTCCGGCACCTTCGTTACAGCCTGCAAAACAAGTCTTTTACGCAGCTTCGGCGTCAGCCGACACTGCCGGGAACGTCAAACGCGTCGGCAGGGACCTCAGCCGCCGTTTCAGCCTCCGTCGCCTTCTCGGTCGCGGGCTCCCGGGCTTCGGTGTCGCCCTCATCCTGCGAAGCGCTTCTCTCGGTCTCGTCGGAAGCGGCTGCTTCCTCGTCGGTCTCATCCTCGATCACAACGTCCTCCGCGTAATAGGGCGTGGGCTTCTGGACGTTGTAGCTGATGTCGTTTTCCACCGGGCCGCGCAGCGCCGCCTCGTAATCCTCATAGGAAGAGGTGATGCCGAAGTGCTCCTCCAGCGTCTCGTCATTTTCATACAGCTCCCGCGCAAGCTCCTCGCCCACAT
Source organism: Clostridia bacterium (assembly GCA_017430145.1). Lineage (GTDB taxonomy): Bacteria > Bacillota > Clostridia > Oscillospirales > Acutalibacteraceae > RUG806. Next base: position 3,173 of record JAFRNP010000012.1, on the reverse strand, counting down.
AACGGACGTGCCAGGGCTCGTAACGGTAGCCGGTGATCTCCTCCTTATCCTTGGGGTAACGGAGATGGAACCCGAAGCGGTAGCAGTTGGCGGCAAGCCACTTGCCCTCCGCCGTATGTTCAAAATCGTAGCTGACGCTGTTCACGTCCGCCGCAAGCCCGGTCTGGTGCTCGGAATGCCCGGGACGCGCGGAATAGCGGTCCGCCTCTTCCTTGCCGTCCTCTTCCACGTAACGGTTATAAAGGTTTTCCTGCGTCTCGTAGGAACGGAAGCCGGACACCACAAACAGGCTCAATCCCGCCTCATCCTGCGCGGCGGCAGCCATTTTGTCAAAGGCGCCCTGCGCAAGGGGGGTCAGCTGGTCGGAGGACAGCCCGTTGCCGTCGTAGGACCGGGGAAGCGCGTACGTCTTGTTGGCGATCAGGACGCCGTCGATATAGGTCACGCCGTCGATCACTTCGATCTTATATCCCTTGGAAGTCTTTGACGCATCATCCGCGTCGGTGGCGACCAGTTCCGAATCATTGGCGCCGGCGGATTCGCTTTCCCCCTCCGGAGCGTCCTTTTTGCAGCCGCCCAGAAGCGCGGGAACGGTCATCGTCAAAGCAAGCAATACAGCAAGTATACGTTTCATAAATTCACCATTCTGAAAGCACCGGCAACCGTTTTGCGACGGAACGCATAAAAGCCGCCGTTTTCTGCTTTCATCCTTTCAGTCGGAACGTATTCGCGAAACAGCCGCCTGTTTCGCGATCATATTATATGCCCGAAAACCCGTTTCGTCAAGTTTTTTTTATTGACACGCTTTTTTGCGCGTGATAGAATAGAAAAAAACCAAAGGACGGACGCGCTATGAGCAACAATATGTATATTACCTGCCTCGATATGGAGGGCGTACTGGTCCCCGAGATCTGGATCGCCTTTTCGGAGGCGACGGGCATCCCGGAGCTGCGTAAGACCACCCGCGACGAGCCGGATTACGACAAGCTGATGCGTTACCGTCTGGACATCCTCAAGGCCCATAAGCTGGGGCTGAAAGAGATCCAGGCGACCATCGAGACCATCGACCCCATGCCCGGCGCGAAGGAATTCCTTGACGAGCTGCGTTCCTTTTCGCAGGTCATCATTTTAAGCGACACCTTCGAGCAGTTTGCCGCTCCTTTGATGCGCAAGCTCGGCATGCCGACGATCTTCTGCAACACGCTTCAGGTCGCGCCCGACGGTGAGATCACGGGATATAAAATGCGCTGCGAGAAATCGAAGTTGACCACAGTGAAGGCGCTGCAGAGCATCGGGTACGAGACCATCGCATCCGGCGACAGCTACAACGACCTGGGCATGATCCTTGCCAGCAAAGCGGGCTTTTTGTTCAAAAGCACCGACAAGATCAAGGCGGATTACCCGGACCTGCCGGCTTACGAGGAATACGACGACCTGCTGGAAGCCATCCGCGCGGCGATGGACTGATCATATTGTTCACACAAGCGGCTATAATACAAATGGAAAGGAAGCGGCGATATGGTTTACGCAATAGACGAAATAAAAACGATCATTATTCCGATCGCCGGGAAATATCGGCTGAAAGCGGTATATCTTTTCGGATCGTATGCCCGCGGGACCGCGACTGACGCCAGCGATATCGATCTGCTGATCGACACCTCGGGAACGGATCTTGATACCCTGTTCAAGCTCGGCGCTTTATACAACGAATTATCGCAGGCTTTCTGCAAAGAAATTGATCTGATTACCGTTTCTTCCATCGAACAGCCCGCGATCCGTGAGAGTGAGATCGCTTTCCGGGAAAACATCTTAAAAGAAAGGATGAATCTGTATGCTGTCGCCTGATTTGCAAAGAATCGCGCATATAAGGGATTACTGTATCGAGATCGGAGAGACGATTGCCCGGTATGGAGAATCATTTGAGGTATTTGCTGCGGATACGGACTATCAGAAATCCATTTCTTTCAGCATTCTGCAAATCGGGGAACTCAGCGGAAAGCTGTCGGAGGCGTTTCGCAACGAAACAGCCGACGACGTGCCCTGGGCAGCCATCAAAGGAATGCGTAACTTTTTTGCGCATAATTACGGCTCCATGAGCCGTGATGTCATTTGGCGAACCGCCATTGAAGATATACCGCCGTTGTTGGCGTTTTGCGAGTCTCTTCTAAAATAGCAATCTTCTTTATTTCAGAAGCGTCATGGTTCAGAAGAGTCATTGTATATAATATCTTTTTTCAGGACTGACATACCTGTTCATTGCTTTTCCGAATTCTTTATCAAAACAGTGCCGCGCGGAAGGATCATCCGTTCTTTCCGCGCGGCACGTTTTATTCTTTCATCGGTTTTATTCTTTCCTCGGTTTGGTCTTATCCCCACGTTGCGGGGTCCTCAAGGTCCACGCTGGCGCGCAGAATCAGCCGCGCGTCGTCCGCCCCTACGGATTTGTCGCCGTTTACGTCACAGGCAAGGAACCGGGCGCTGCCCTCCGGATAGTTTTCAAGGTCGACCGAGCGGCGAAGGGCAAGCCGGGCGTCGTCCGCGCCGATACTGCCGTCGGCGTTCACGTCGCCGGGGGTGTAGGTCACGGCAAGCTTTCCGATCGGCCGGGTCTCCTTTGCGCCGCACTTTGTACAGGTCCGCGTTTCAACGCCTTCGGCGATCACGGTCGCAGGCGTCGTCACCGTCCATGCGCCGAAGGTATGACCGACGGCTTTTACCGTCACGTCCGTGATCTCCTTTGTCCCTTTTTCGTCAGAGAAGGTCTTTTCGCAGACGGAACAGGTATAGTATTCCACGTTGCCCGCAGTTGTGCAGGTCGCAGCTTTCGCGGCGGTCTTGGTAAGCTTGTGACCGACGGCTTTTACCGTCACGTCCGTGATCGCCTTGGTGCCCTTCGCGTCGGAGAAAGTCTTTCTGCAGACGGAACAGGTATAGTAGTCCACGTTGCCCGCAGTTGTGCAGGTCGCAGCTTTCGCGGCGGTTTTGGTGAGCTTGTGGCCCGTCGCTTTCAACGTTATGTCCGTGATCGCCTTGGTCCCTTTCGCGTCGGAGAAGGCCTTTTTGCAGACGGAGCAGGTGTAGTATTCCACGTTGCCTGCCGCCGTACAGGTCGCGGCTTTCGCGGCGGTTTTGGTGAGCTTGTGGCCCGTCGCTTTCACCGTTATGTCCGTGAT
>JAFRNP010000091.1 GCA_017430145.1 Clostridia bacterium | reverse complement strand
GTCATGTTCAACGCCTACCGCCCGCGCAGTTGTACAGAACCTGCCGAGATACAGGAGGACACGGCTTTTCAATATTATTTGGACTATAGAAAAGGCCCCATCACGATGGATGAGAGGGGTTGGAATTACTTGTCCGGAGAGGTCCATTATTTTAAGTTTAAACCCCTTTATTGGCGTGTGCTCGATCCGGAGGCGGGGCTGGTGATGTGCGAGAGTGTTATCGACGCGCAGCCCTTCCAGGACGTGGTATTTGAAAACCTCGGCGGCATGTGGCAGGACGAGGAACACACCGTGCCCGCCAACGATTACCGCACAAGCTACATCCGTTCCTGGCTCAACGGGTTCTTTTACGATATCGCCTTCTGTACGGAGGAGCAGGATCTGATCGCCGAAACCGAGCTGGACGGGGACGAGACGATGCGCGATAAGATCTTTCTGCTCTCCCGCGACGATATGACGAACCCGGCGTACGGCTTCAGCGCGTCAGCGGACGCGGAAGATGAAAACCGGCTTTTTCCCAATGATATACAAAAACTTCAAGCGTATTGCGCCTGCCAGGGAATAGGCGCACCCTTACCCTTTATTGAAGATCAGGACTGGTCGGATTACGGCTACCGGCTGCGCTCCGCCGGGCAGACCTCCCGCGAGACGGATTATGTGACGTTTACCGGCACGCTGGATACCTGCGACGCCGACGCGACCTATTACGGGATCCGTCCCGCGTTCCGGTTTGCAAACGGGATCGTTTCCTCCTACAACCCCATGGGCTTCTACGGCGAGCTGAATACGGAAGGAAAGCGCTACAAAACCGGCGACCTGATCCAATTGGGCAGCTATCCCCAGTCGCGGGTCACGGACGAGGACCTGATCGCCGAGCTGGACCTCTACCCGAAATACTGGCAGAGCTACGAGTATTACAGCGGCACCGAGGCTGTGTCCGGGCCGGACGCCGGGACGGGGAATGCCGTCGACGGCCTGATGCAGCCCGGGGACTTTATGCGCTACGCCGATATTTTCTACAGAAACGAGAGATACCGGGCGGTGATCTTTGACGAATACCGGCCCGCGTACACGGGGCATAAGCTCGGCGCAGGTTCGCCCCCCCTGCAGTACGCAAACCAATACCCGAAAGGCAGCGTATATTATTTCCGGTATGAACCGCTCACCTGGAGGGTGCTGGACCCGGAGCGCGGGCTGATGCTCTGTGAAAACATCATCGACGCGCAGGCGTTTCAGAATACAGTAAATAAAACGCAAAACGTCCGGTATCCGGAATCCTACGCCAGCAATTACGCCTGCAGCTCCATCTGTGAATGGCTGAACAGCGATTTCAATGTTACTGCGTTCACAGGGGCCCAACGCGCGCTGATTGCCGCGCCGACGCTCTACTGCGAAGCGGCGGACCCCGCAAACAGCCAGTACGACGGCGACGACTGCCGCGCCGTATTCTTCCTGCTTTCCTATGCCGACGCCAACAACGGGGCGTACGGCTTTGATTCCAACGCGTCGCGCGCCGCAACGGTCACGGAATACGCCAAATGCCAGGGCGTCTCTTGCGCAACGAACGCGGCGAACCTCGGAAACGGCACGTGGTGGCTGCGCTCGCCGACCACCGGCATTCATACGGTTGGTATAGGCCAGGACGGTGCGTTTTTCTCTTCTTATCTTGATACAGCGGCGTTTATGGGCGTGCGCCCCGCGTTTATGTTCCGCGGCGGCATTCCCGATCAGTTCCCGGAACCGGAGGCGGAGGAAGAGAGCGCCCTGGGCGATACCTTTTATTTCGGCAGCTACCCGCAGACGCTGGTGACCGACCCCGATCTGAAGGCGCATCTGAAAACCGTTGTGGACTGGAACAGCCTGTCCATGTACCTGTGGAAAAATTACCGTTATTATGAATGGAACGACGAAACGCATACGGCGGGTTTCTTCTATGATATGTATTATTCCGATTTTTCGGACGCCGACGGCGAACGTTACCGTGCGGTGTACTTCTCGCGCTTCCGGCCGCTTTCCACCCGGGAAACCGCTACCACCGGAGACCCGGACAACAGTTATCAGGACGATAACGGCTACGCCTGCGATACGGTCTACTATTTCCGCTATGAGCCCATAAAATGGCGGGTCCTTGATCCGGATACGGGTCTTGCGTTGTGTGAACGGCTCATCGATGCGCAGAACTATCAGAATGATTATGTTTATGATCGTTACGATGGGAAGTACTATGTCTATGATTCCTCTCAGCAGAGGTACTATGCAAACAACTATGCGTTAAGCACGATCAGGGCGTGGCTGAACGACAGTTTTTATAACACAGCTTTTTCCGAATATGAGCAGTCGCTCATTGGTGAAACGACGCTGGATAACACCGCTCCTGACACAGAATACAGCTGCGCGTCCACAACTGACAAGATCTTTTTGCTCTCGGAGAGCGACGTCAAAAACGCTGCCTACGGTTTTTATGAGGATAATAGCTATTTGAAAAGGGCGGTTGGCACGGATTATGCAAAATGCCAGGGACTGAGAATTTTAGGAAACTATCCGAATTCCGATTGGCTGCTGCGTACCGCAGGGCGCGGTTCCGGAACCGTATGCAGTGAAATGTATGACTACGGCGTGTATCACTTAGCCTCTGTTACAGAAGTCTGGTACGGTGTGCGGCCGGCGATGTGCTTCCGATTCGCCTCACAGCTGCAGTCGCTGCGTACGGTCTCCTTCGGCAGCTATCCGCAGACGAGGGTCACCGATCCCGCAACGATCTCGGCGTTGGACGCGGTGGGGAAGATCTGGCAAAGCTATGGGTATTACAGCGGCAGCGGTTTTCTCAACGGCGCGGGCGCCCTGGACGGTTCGATGCAGTCCGGCAGCTGGATGCGCTATGCGGATCTTACCAGCAACGGGCAAAAATACCGCGCCGTTACCTTTGACGTCGCCCGCCCCGCCGAGACCTTCCGCCCTGCCGACGGCTCCACCGGCGAAACGCAGGCGCAAAACGGCTATGAAAGCGGTAAAACCTATTATTTTAAGTATGAGCCCCTGCAGTGGGTGGTAACGGATGAGGAGCAGGGCACGCTGCTGTGCAAATCCCTGATCGACGCGCAGGCGTACCAGAATACCGTTTACACCGCATCCTCCTGGTCTACCCATTACCAAAGCAGCGCGCAGACCGAGTACGCAAACGATTACGCAAACAGCTCCCTCAGGCAGTGGCTGAATTCCGATTTTTATAATACCGCGTTCACGCCGGAAGAAAAGGAACTGCTGGGCGCGCGGCGGCTCGATAACAGCGCCATGCCCCGCACCTCCCACCGCGAATTGAACTATAACAGCCTGGAAACCGTCGACAAGGTATATCTGCCCTCTTATACAGAGGCGCAGTTCCTGTTCGGCAACGCGGGAAAGGGCACGGATTACGCCAAATGCCAGGGCCTGGAGGTCACGAGCAGCGGCAGATCCGCCTGGTGGCTGCGGTCTCCCGGAACCACCTCCTTCAACGCCGCATACGTAAAAAGCAACGGCACGGCGCAGACCGCCGAGGCGGTTTACCGTACCACCGTGGGCGTGCGCCCTGCCGTGACGTTTGCAAACAAGCTGCCAAACGCGCTCAAAGAGGACCGGATCGAGTTCGGCGGCTATCCGCAGAGCGAGGTCACGGACGGGGAGCTGATCTCCTCGCTTAACGCCATTCCCAAAGACTGGGTGAGTTACAACTATTACAGCGGCACAGGCAACCTTTATAACGGCAGTATGCAGCCCGGCGACTGGATGCGCTTCGCGGACGTAACGTTTGAGGGGCAGAAATACCGCGCCGTCACCTTTGACTGCCCGCGGCCGGACCGCACCGAAAACCCGACCGTCCCGGATCCGGACGGTACAACGGGCAACCACGGGTATCTGTGCGGCAACGTGTATTACTTTAAGTTTGAGCCGCTGGTGTGGCGGGTGCTCTCGCCCGAAACGGGGCTGGTGTTCTGTGAAAGCGCGATCGACGCCCAGCCCTACCACAACCGCATACTGTACTGGAACGAACAATTCTATTCGGACGGCTTCCTGGCGTTTTACGCGAACAATTATACCGCAAGCGATATCCGTAAATGGCTGAACAAAGACTTTTTCTTCACCGCCTTTTCGTTTGACGAGCAGGATATGATCGCCGACACGCAGATCACAAATAACGCGGTCTGGAGCAACCCGGAATTTGACGCCGCCGCATGCACAGATAAGATCTTCCTGCTGTCGGTGGACGACGTCTCCAACCCCATCTACGGCTTTGACCCGAACGACACGTATCACAAGGACCTCTATGTCCAGTGCACGGATTACGCCGATTGCCAGGGCATAACCGTTTCGCAGAGCGACGCTTACGCCGGCAATTCCTCCTGGTGGCTGCGTACCGCCGATGACGCAAGCGACAAAGTATGCTTTGTAAACGCCGGCGGCGGCATATCCGGCGTCAGCGTTACCCGGACCTATTACGGTATCCGCCCCGCCTTCTGCTTTGACGGCGTGATCACGCCCTCGCACAACCCGGACGGCGGATTGTGCAGCGTGCATAAGGACGGGGACGGCGACTGCATTTGCGACGTGTGCGGCGCCGATCTGACACAGATCGTGCATCAGCCCGAAAACGCGGTGGTGGATAAGGTCGGCGATACGGCCACGTTCAGCGTGACCGCCACGGGTGTCGTCACGTATAAATGGTATTATAAGGATCCCGGCATGGATGCGTTTGCGGAGTATCCGTACCCGGGCAGTACGATGACCTTTACCACCACCGACGCCAACATCGGCAGGCAGGCCTATTGCGTGGTCACGGATCAGTACGGATGGTCCGTGTCCTCCGATACCGTGCGCGTGCTCCTGGCTTCGCCGTTTGCGATCACCGAACATCCCACTGCCGTCACCGCCAATGAAAACGCCACGGCGACGTTTACCGTGACCGCCACCGGCGCGGGGCTCACTTACGCATGGCGGTACAGACCGAACAGTTCGGCAAGCTGGACCTACCTGACCGCCGCCACCGAAGGCTATAACACGGATACCTTAAAGATCACCGCCGCGGCGGCGCTGGACGGTTACCGGTTCCAGTGCGTCGTCCAGGACGCAACCGGCGCGGTCAAATACAGCCGGGACGTCCCTCTCACGGTCGTGCCGTCGCTTGCGATCATGACCCATCCGTCAAGCGTCACCGCCAACGAAAACACCACGGCGACCTTCACCGTAAAAGCGGTCGGCGCGGGGCTGACCTACGCCTGGCGCAGCCGCCCGGACAGCTCGGCAAGCTGGACCTACCTGACCGCCGATACCGAAGGCTATAACACCGATACCTTAAAGATCACTGCCAAAGCTGCGCTTAACGGTTACCGGTTCCAGTGCGTCGTAAAGGATGCTTCCGGCGCCATCAAATACAGCCGCG
>JAFRNP010000011.1 GCA_017430145.1 Clostridia bacterium | reverse complement strand
GGATTGCGCAGTAGATTTTTTCGTCAGATTGTACAGATTTGACGCCGTCAACCTGGCGGTTGGCAAGGAAAATCTGTGCAGGATGACGGAATAAAGATCAAGCAAGGCGTGCGCCGCGAATTGTGCGGTGTTGCCTTAACATGAAAAAAATAATATCGGTTCTGTTGGCGGTTTTCCTTTCGGTGACGTTATTCGCCTGTTCCTCCCAAAACGACGCGGATCCGCCGAAGACGGAGAGCGCGGGCGAAAAGGACGATCTGCTGAAGAAGCTTCGCGAGGCGTTCGGAAAAGAGGGCATCGACGCGAACGCACGCCGGCGGCTGCTGCTGCAGCCGTCGGCGTGCGTTCGGTTTTTGATCATAGGCCGCGCGACAGCCTTACATGCGCAAAAGGTATCGGCGCTGCCCCACGGCAGGGCCGTCCATACGGCTCAGACGTCGAACAGCAGCCCGATCTTCTGCGCGCAGGCGCGGCAGATCTTTTTGTCCTTGTACAGCAGCACGTCCTCCAGGCCGCCGCAGAACACGCAGGCGGGCTCATATTTTTTCAGGATGATGCTGTCGCCCTCCACAAAGATCTCCAGCGCGTCGTTGACGTCTGTCAGGTGCAGTTTTTTGCGCAGCTCCATAGGAATGACGAATCTGCCGTTTTCATCAAATTTTCTGACGATTCCCGTAGCTTTCATTTCTTTCACTTCTTTCCGGTTATTACGACGGGCTCGCTTCGGTTTCCCGTTCGTTGGTAATATATTACCATATTTCGACAGATTTGTCAAGAGGGAACATTTGTGGGGATAAAAGAGAATGCGGTATCAGTGAAAAAACGCCTCCAAAAACGTTTCGAGGGGGCCGTCAAATTCCGCTTCGCACAAAAAGGAGTAACTCATCTGGTCGCCGTTGGCGTAAAAAATGCGGGTTTTTCCCTCAAATTCGCACAGGTCCAGGTCGCTGCAATTGATATTGAGCCCGTGAAGGAGCAGGTCGGTCTCTTCGGGCGTCAGGGTGCAGCCGGGCTTTATTTTGCGGTCGTCGTCGCCGTACATCATGACGGGGTTATGGAAGCCCACCTGCCAGTCCGAAAAGTTTTCGGTCCGGTAGATATAGGGGGCGTAACGCTGGCAGGGCAGCGCCTCAAGGCAGATCATATAGTAGTACCCGTTCGCGTAACGCATGGCGGGGCAGGCGTTGTAGCGGGCGGGGGTATAAGCGCAGCTGTCCGGCAGCATCTCCCAGTGCAGAAGGTCGTCGGAGCGGGCAAAAAAGCAGGTAAAGGGCACGCCGACGGCAGGGTTAGTTTCTCCCGGGTTGGCGCTGGCCTCCAGCGCCATGCGGTAGCCGTCTTCTCCCTTGCAGACGGAGGTGTTCCACAGCCGTTTATCGGGGCAATAAAGGATATCCCGCGCCTCCCACGTTCTCAGGTCCGCAGTCGTGAACATCCGGACCGTATGCCCGCCTCTCGGGTCGTGCCAGGTGCCAGCGTCTTCGGATTGGTACATGGTCAGGGGCTGATCGTCAAAGCGGGAGGTGGCGAAAACGTACAGCTTTTCGCCCTCGGCAAAGGCGGAGGCGAAATAGAGATCCTGCCCGAAGGGCGCCGTGACGGCGCCGGTTTTTTCGTCCCGCACCCGGATATACTGCCGGTCGCAGACCGCGTCGGGCTCCATGCTTTCGACAAGGTATACCCGCCCGTTCCAGACGACGGGGGTCTGTTCCATACCGCGCCGGGTGGCGCCGAGTTTTCTGATCACGGGCGCAGGTCCCGTGCGCTGGCGGAGGGAATAGTAGAATTCTGACATATACCGGACACCTTCTTTTAAAGTTATAAAAGTTAAAAAGATACAAAGTTACAAATGCGGGCGGGCTCCGCCCGCACCTGATTATAGCCGACTTTACGCTTGCGCCTCAGAGAGAAGCGTGATAATCGATAGTTAAAAAGATGGGAAAGATACAAAGTCAGATTCTGTCAGCGTTTTTTAACCCTAAATAAGAATAAAGATTGGTTGTAAGAAAAAACCTTTTATGATCAACGCCGCGCCAAAGCGGCGTTCCTCATTTTATAACTTTCATAACTTTCATATCTTTCATAACTTTTATAGCTTTTCTGTCTTTCATTCACTTTTAATAAGCGCAACCGAAAACGGCGCAAGTTCCGGCAAAAGAAACGCCGTCATGTTCCCGTCCCGGCGCGTGGGAGAAAGAGTTGCTGTAAAGCCGGTCTCCGACGTAAAGACAAGCGTGTCGGGGCTGCCGCCGACAAGGATCTCCGTATTATAAAGCGTATCGAGGTTGGGATTAAATATCACCGTGGCGTCCCCGCGGGCGGTGCGACGTGCGACCGCCTGCAGGCGGGTGCAGCCGACCGGGAGGAACGGCAGCGTATCGCCGGAAAGGAAGCGGAATACCCGTTTTATCTGCAAAGATTTATGGGTGTCCGCGAGGCCCGTCAGCGCGTAGTGGGCGGCGGCGCACACCCGTCCGCCGAGGCGGTTTTGATACAGCCCCATGGAACAAGCGGCTTTCGTTTTGCCGTGATGGTCCTCCGGGAAACAGAGGGTTTCGGCGCCGGGGCGGGGGATCAGCGCGCGGGATGTCCCGTGCATGAATACCTGCGGGCACAGCCGCGTTTTGCCGGCAAAGCCGTCGTTAAGCGGATGCTGCGCGCAGACCTCCACGCTGTCTTCCGGCAAAGCGGGGCCGGAGAGGAACCCCGTGAGTTCCGAATACCCGAGGGCGTTGAGCGTATCAAGCGCTTCGGCGTCCAGAAAAACGCCGGATGACAGCATATGGCGGCGCTCTTCGTCCGAAAAGGCGAGCGGCGATTTTCCCGTAAGGACGAATGCCGCGGCATGTTCAGGATCGTGGCAGACCGGCAGCCCCAGCGACCATAGCTCCTCGGCTGCCGCCGGGAACCGCCCGCCGCTGCCGGTCAGAAAGTCGCCGTCCAGCGCCGCCTGCCCGTGGATATGCCACCCGTCGTATATGCCCGCCGTCGGCGCCCGGGAGAGGGTCTCTGACAGGAGCCTCTCAAAGGGGACGATGCTTCTGAGCGCTTCAAAGTGGGGGCGCATGACTTCGATCTCTTCTCCGCGCGGGGCGTCGGGCAGGACGTTGAGCGCGGCGCCGGTGCACCCGGCGGCGGTGTGCAGCAGCACCTCCAGCGCCGTCGCCCGGGGGCTTTTCTGCAGGACCCGGTAGGGGAAATTTTCGATCTCAGACTGGACGGACGTCACGTAGTCCGGCAGCCGTGCGCACTGCCTGCCGATCTGCCGCGCCTTTTCCAGCAGGCCATCCAGGGGGCGGTCGGTGTACGCGCCGCCGCCCGGCCGCCAGAATATCTCTTTTTGTCCGTCGCCGGAAAGAGAGCGGGCCCACTTTTCAAAATCGTAGCCCTCAAAATACCGCTCTCCGGTCATAAAGCCCAGCGTGATACTTGGGCCGTATGCCGCAACGATCTCACGGATGGCCGCAAGAAGGGAAGCGAGCTTGTCGCTTTGTGAAGTCAGCCACTGCTTTTTCAGCGCCGTGTTTCCGGGAGCCGTTAGGGCGGCTTTGAGCGTCTCACGGGTAAAGCAGCAGCCGCAGCGAAGGTTAAAGGCGTTTATGCAGCCGTCGCAGAAGCAGCCGTTGCCGACGGGGATGTGCCCGTACCGCACGTCGTCGTCCACCCAGATAAAATCAGGCGCGGCTTCACAGTAGATCCGGTACAGCGGCTTTACGTATTCTTCGATGTACCGAACGTCGCCGGGACAGAAGGAGCCCGCGCACACGTCGCCGTCAATGCCGGTCATCCGCCGCCAGTCGCCCTGCAGCATCTCGTCCGTTCGCTCCGGATGGTGCCCGATCGTCGAAAGGATATTGATCCCGCACGAAAACCCCGCCGCTTTTACCCGGGCGATCCGGTCCTTCAGCACGTCGGCGTGCCGCCGGGCTGTTTCCAGCGGCTGCGGGGGATGGAAATCGGAGGAGAAAAAGGCGACCTGCTGGACCATGTCCCGGTATTCGCCCAAAAACGCAAGAAGTTTTGAAAACGCGTCCTCATCCAGCCAGTTCGGGACGGAGACGCGGATGGCGTTCAGGATTTTATCCATTTAATAGCCCTCCACATGAAAAAAGCAAAAAAAGTAATCAAAAGGAACGCCGCAATGCGACGTTGATGATTAAAATTCCTGATTTCTAATGAAAAGTCCGTCCGTCATCCGCAGGTCCGTATTCCGCCACCAGGCTGCTTCTTTTCTCATCCAGCGTCAGCGTAAGGGAGACGAGCGCCCGGCCGGGCAGGATCTTTTCGGTTACGTTCATGTGCTCGTCCGTAACGGCAACGCGGTACGTTTTGTTTGGGTCGATGGCGGAGAGGGCTGCCGTGAAGACACTTTGCGGGCAGTCCTTGCGGCGGAACGCATACACCGCGCCCCTGTCTCCGAGGCTGAGCTGCCAAGCAGCGAAAACGTCTTCGGCGTTCGTGGGCGCGGTCAGCGGGTAAAAGTCGCCCGCCCAGTACGCCCGCAGCCGCCGGGTCTCCTCCACGATGGGGATCACCGCCGCCGGGTCAAAGTCGTCGGCGAATACGTCCAGATTCATGGCAACGCCGCCTGCCGCCGCCGAGCGTACGAAATACGCTTCGCTCCGCCAGCAGCCGGAGCTGTGGTAGGGCAGGTAGCGGGTGAGCCCGAGGATCTGGTTCTGGCTCCAAACCGAAGCGCGTCTGTCATCCGTTTCGTCAGAGCAGCCCGTATCGCTGCGCCACAGCGGCACGGCGCGTCGGCACGTTTCAAAGTCAAGCCGTCTGCCGCCGCTTGCACAGTTGTCGATCAGCACCTCCGGAAATTCGGCGCGGATCTCGTCCCACATGGCGTAATGCCCCTCCACAAAGCGGATCTCCGTCATGCCGCGCCTGCCGGGCGCGTCGGCGGTGCGCCAGTACCCAGAAGGACATATGTTAAAATCCTGCCGGTAGATATCGATTCCGTCCTCCCGGATGTGGGTCTTGATCTCGTCGGTGACGCGGCGGCGCACCTGCTCGTCCCCGATATTCACAAGGCAGTTGACGCTGTTATGCCCTTCCAGAATAATCACGTCGTCCCGGTGGTACCGCACGGTGTCGCTGTAGGCGTTGGCGCGCTCCGGCTCAAACCACTGGACGTACCGCAGCCCCTTTTTGTGGGCGTAAGCGGAGACCTCCCCGGTCCCGTTCGGAAAGCCGGGGGCAAAATCGTTGTTCCCGACGCCGCCCGGAAATCCCTCTCGAAACCATGCGGCGTCAAGCCACAGGGTATCCATATGGCAGGCGGCCGCAACGTCGGCGCAGCGCTTCTGCCCCGCAGCCGTGTCCCAGTCCGCCCGCTTACGGAAATAGCGGTCAAAGTTCGTTTCCGCAATGGGCAGCACGGCATAACCGCCGGTCTTCGGGTCTCGCGGCGCAAAACGGTCCAGCATCAGCCGACGGAATTTCCGGCGCGCGGCGGGAATATCCGCCGCCTTTACCCAGAACATGGACGCAGTACGGATGGACTCGCCCGGATACAGAAAGGTTTTCGTCTCCGAAAGGCCAGCCGCGACCCGCAGCGTTCCGGCTTCAGCCGCCAGTTCCAAAACCCACTGCCCACTCCAGCCGATTCCGAATGTAAAAGCGCCGTCTCCGGCTTCAATGTCAAAAAATGGGAACGCCCAGGTATCCGAGGGTCTGCCGAATTTTGGTTCGACGCCTAAGCAGTCTCCTTCGAAAAGGGTCCCTTTGCGCGGCGCAAAGCTGAAGGCGCCGCAGTCGTCGCCGAAAAGGCTCTCATATGTGGTGCCGCCCGGGGCGGGCAAGCGGCGGTCGAAGCTGCGAATGGCGCTGATTACGCCGCTGTTTTTTTCTCCCCGGTTTTCAAAACGCAATAGCTGCGTGAAAGCGTCTTCTTCGATCTTTTCAAAGGACAATATCGCCGTCAGTCCGTCCGGCGTCTGTTTTTCAAAAACACCGGGCGCGGTCTCAGGCATTTCGGACGGGTTCAGCTCCACATAAGCACCGTTATACAGAAAGGATGCGGCAACCCCGTCGGCAGAGAACATATCGGTCACCTCGTCGATCTTTGTCTTCACCGTTAGTATAATACGAAAACCGGCTCATTGCAACCGGTTTTTTCAGGCGATATATAGGATGAGGGGTGTTACATATCCGGGACGATCAGTTTTGCCTGCCGCAGATCCTTCCCGGAATATGCGCCGACGGCGCCTTCGGCGGGGTTGACGAGAATGCCGATATACGCGCCGTATTTTTTCAGCATCCGTTCATGGATCGCCTCGTCGCCCGTGGAATACTGCAGCTCGCTTTGGGTGGGGTGGCTGTGGATGAAGCCCAGAAACCGCATGGGTTCGGATGCGCTTAATTCGCTGCCGCAAAGGGAACGGTCGTCACTTTTATAATAATTGGCGTTGATGATCTGCAGTTCCTTTTCTGCTTTTTTCGTGATCCGGCCGGTAAAGACCGCGTTGTCCTCCGCCCTGAGCGCCCCGTCGCAGGGGACGACGTACCGGATTGCCGCGGTGTTCCCGATATAAAAGCCGATCAGCGCCATCTGCTGCTCATACATGGACTGGGGATGCTTTTTCCCGATATGGAAATACCTGGCGATATCCTGCCACGCCTCCGGCTCGATCAGCACCTCGACGGCGTCGTTCTCTTCTGCGGAGATCTCGTAAAAGCTGAGACCGGGGTATTGCCGGAACAGGTTTTCTTTATATGCCGCCGGGGAGGGCGCTTCCATATGATCGAGAAAACAGAACTTCGGCTCGTTCTTTTCAAAATCCATGGTATGCACCGAGTCGCCGGCGCACTGCTTTTCATATTTGCATCCCGCGCATTTCTCCGGCAGCTTTCTTTGACGGAAAACGCCGAAGCCGTTTTTCCAGACCTCGCTGAAGCTGTCGTTCAGAATGTTTCCCTGCACGAATTCCGGGCGTCTTTCCACGTTCGGGCAGACGAAGATATCGCCGTTTACGAGGATGGACGCGGTATATTTGCCCGCAAAGCAAGAAAACCGGCGGTTTTCCAGCAGCGTGCCGAGGTAATGCGGGCAGCCCCAGATGACCTTTGTGCCGTGTTCCCTGCGGTTGCAGGCGTTCACGACCCCCGTAAAATACAGGATCTCCTCTCTTGTCAGAAGCAGGTCGGCGTTGTCCAGCGCGCGCCCGATGGGGTCCATGAAGCTGACGCGGATCGAATCGAGCCCGATGGGGCCGAGGATCCGGTACAGCGCCTCAAATTCGTATACGTTGCGCCGGTTTGCCGTGAAGGTGACTTGCAGGTGGTCGAGAAACGCCGCCTTTTTCAGTTTTTTAAGGGCTTCGAGGATATGCTTCCAGCTTCCGGGCAGGTGGCGCAGGGAATCGTGGGTCTCCTGCAGTCCGTCCAGGCTCACGGTCGCGGTCTTCATGCCGGCGCTGCGCATGCTTTCGATCACGTCGTCGGTGATCAGCGAGCCGTTCGTCACCATTCCCCACTCAAAGCCCATATCGGAGGCTTCCCGCATCATCTCAAACAGGTCGCGGCGCAAAAGCGGCTCCCCGCCCGTGATGTTGAGCATGGTGTAGGTGCCGATGTTTTCTTTGATATCCCTGAGCGCCGCAAGGATCTGCTCTTTGGAAAGCAGTTCCTCCGAGCGGATATCGCAACGGCTGCCGCACTGGTCGCAGGCGGCGTTGCACTTTTGCGTGACTTCGATCAGCAGCGTGTACAGCGGGTAGGATCCGGTTTTTTCAGTTTCCATATGATCAGTCGCCGCCGGCGGCGGCAGGCTCCTTATTATAATTTCGGGATCAAAAAACGGCCGTTTTTACACAGCCGCTTTTTCGGCGGGGCGAAGCGTGGGAGCCGCGCCCGGCGCCGGTCAGTTCATAACGGACCAGGGATTTTTGAAGATCTCCTCCATCTTGCGGATAAAGGGGCTGACCTCGCCGAAATCCAGCGCCCGGTGGTCAAAGCAGATGCACATGGGCAGGATCGTGCGGATCTCGATCTTTTCATTGCCGTCCTCGTCTGTGACGACGGTGGGTCGGCGCTGCATGGAGCTGATGCCGATGGCGCAGATCTGCGGCGGGATGATCATCAGCATATCCAGCGCCCCGTTGATCCCCTTGGCGGCGGCGCCGATGTTCGAGATGGTGATGGTGCCCTGCTTTAAGTCGTCAATGGTGATGCGGTCGGTTTCGGGGATGCTTTCGTACGCCTCCTTTTCGCGCCCCTTTAAGGGCGTGACCTTGTGGCGGGGGTTGGTTTTGGAGCCGTAAAGCCGTAAGAGCGCCCGCATGATATGCCCGGATTTGAGCGTTTCGATCGTGTCGTTGATGGAAACGGAATACAGCGCCTCGGTCAGGTTCGTGTTTTTTAAGCGGCGGTTGATATCGACCGTATACTCGCTCATTTCTTTGAGCGTCTTGTTGCCCATGTCCTTCATGGTGATGGTCATCATATTGCCGTCGGGCAGCATCCAGGGCACGGAGATATCGATGTTGTCAAAAAACGTCAGCTTGCCGCGCACGAGCCGCGGCTCAAAATGCATATGCGCGTTGATGCGCGGCGCCGCCTTGATGCCTTCGGAAAGCGCCTTGAGCATGACGGTGTTGAAGGTGATATAATAGGGGGTCTCCTCGTTGAACTTGTTGTAGGCCGCCAGAAAGTCGGTCACGTCCGCATCGTAGATGAAACTGACGTGCGGGATATGCCGCCAGCTTGCGGTGGTCATATTCGCCACGATTTTGCGCTGGATGTTGAACCGCAGCACGTTGCGTTCTCTTTTCGCCATGCTCTTTGCTCCGTTTCCTGATAAACTGCTTCCCGAAAAGGCGCGGGGATCATGCGGCCCGCGGGACCGCGTTACTGTAATAGAATAGCAAAAGAACGCGGGAAAGTCAAGAAGAATACATTGATTTTTCTTTTTTAAGGTGGTATAGTAAAAACAGAAACGTTACAAGCCGACGCACGGGCAGGACCGTGTTGAAAAAAAGGAGGAGCGGGATGAAGCTGCAGAATATGGACCCTTCCGTCTGCGCGTATGAGATCTTTCCGCAGGTGGTGCAAAAGGACGTCCCCACGCGTTTTACGGCGCGCGGGCTCGGGATCGAGACGGCCCTGACGCCCGGGGCGCAGTATACCCTGCGCGTGATCGGGCAGGAGGAGAACAACTCGGCAAAGATCCTACGCATCAGCGACTGGACCCTGTACGACGGGATCGACGCGACGGCGGACGAAAAGGGAACGCTTTGTTTTCAGTATACCTTCCGCCGGGAGCAGATCTATACCCTGCGGCTGGCGAAACGGGAAGAAAACGGGGAGCTCACACGCCTGACCGATTTCCGGGTGTTCTGCGCGGCCGAAGATCTGTACTGCCGCACGCCCCTGCGGGGCAATACCCACTGCCACGTGTGCACCTCCGTGGACGGCCATGAGGATCCCTTTCTTGCCGCCGCCTTGTACCGCAAGGCGGGCTTTGATTTCCTGGCGATCACCGACCACCATCTGATCGACGGGTCAAAGCTTGCCCTTGAGGCCGCCGGTCGGATCCCGAACGGCCTCAGGCTCTATTACGGCGAGGAGGTCCACGTGCCGAACGCCTATATCCATGCGGTGAACGTGGGCGCGGTGTTCCCCGGCGGTGTGGGGCTGGACCGCTGGTACCATGAAAACGAGGAGGCATGCCTTGCCGAGGTCCAACGGATCGCCGAACGGGACGCCGCCGGTTTGCCCGCGGGCGTGGAGCCGATGGACTACGCCTGGCGCAGATGGATCTCTCAGCAGATCCACGACCGGGGCGGGATCGCGATCCTTGCCCACCCGTTCTGGGAGTGGGACGCCCACAACACGCCGGACGACGTGTTCCGGTATTTTGCGAAGGAAGGGTTCTACGACGCGGCGGAGATCTTCCACGGGCAGGAGCCCGGCTGCCGGGATTCCGACCTGCAGTTTGCCTTTTGGAACGACCTGCGCGCCGATGGGATCCGGGTGTCGCCTTTGGGGGCGGACGACGCGCACCGCAGGAACTACCGCTGGGATTACGAGTGCAGCTTCAACAAGGTGTATTCCGTGGCCTTCATGCGGGAGGACACGCTGGAAGGCTTCAGGGAAGCGCTGAAAAACGGGTTCACCGCTGCGGTGGAGACCTATGAAGAGGTAAGGGAGCACGTGGCGGCCACCTACCGCCTGACGAAATACGTGTGCTTTTTGCTGGACCGGTATTTTCCGTTCCACGACGAGCTCTGCTTTGAGGAGGGCCGCCTGATGCGCGACGCCTATCTCGGCGACGAAGAGGCAAATGCCCTGATCGGGCAGCTTTGCGGCAGAGTCAAACGATATCGGAACCGCTTTTTCGGCAGAGAGACGTAAGAAAAAGAATCAAAGTAATAAAGTAAAAAAGCAACAAATGAGGAAGCGCCGACGCGCTTGATTATAATATTGCGGGTCCGGAAACGGGGGTTCGGGGATCTGTGTTACGCAGGAATACGTTTTAGAGGAAAAAAATCCGTAAAGAGAGAGAAATATGGAAAAGAACAAAAAGGTTTCGGTTTCTGCTTTGGCGGCAAGCGCGCTGGCGCTTATATTCCAGTGCGTGTATCCCACGGTGTTCATCAAATGGATCGTGCCGCTGTACGCCGTGTGCGTCCTGCTGGCGGCGGGGATCGCGTTTCTGCTGTTTTCTGCGCTGTTTACCGCAAAAGAGGCGCAAAAGCCAGTCGCAAAGGCGCTGATCGGCTGCGCCGTTTTTACCGCCGTGCTGATGGGCATAACGCCGCTTGTGAACAACGTGATCTTCGGCGCGGTGGCGCCCTGGGGCAGCGTATTGACCAACGCCGTGCTGATGCTTGCGTTCTGGCTCGTGATGCTGCGGCTGATCCGCAAGGCGTCGGGGGCAGGCCTTAAATGGAAACCGCTGATCTGTCTGCTGCTGGTTCTGATCGGCTTCCCGGTGACGGTGCTCACCACCGCCCCCAACGTAAAGGCCACCGGCTTTATCGTGCTCGATACGCCGAAAAACTATGCCGCGCGCATGCAGACCATTGATATTTACGAAAATACGATGGAAACCGCCGTGCCGCAGACCGAGGTTTACGACCGGATCATGGACCACCTGAAGGCGCCGCTGCCCGAAGGGAAAACGGAGAAAAAGGTGCTGGTACTGGGCTGGGACGGCTGCCGCGCCGACGCGATGGCTTTGACTCAGCAGCGCCGGGCGGTGGATATGCTGCTGGCAGACGGCGGCAAGGCGTACGTCGCCTACTGCGGCGGGGCGAATTACCCGGCGCCCATCACGCAGGAGACCGCCACCATGGAGGGCTGGACCACGATGTTCACCGGCATGTGGGGCGTCGACGGCCACGGCGTGACGGGCTTTGATAAAAACGTGCGGACCTCGAAGGTGAACGGTTTCTTTACCACCGCCATCGAGGACGGGCTGATCGATTCCTCCGCGTTCTGCTTCTCCTGGTCCGGACATCTGGAGACCTACAAGGACGAGATCGCCTACGACAAGGCGAACAATATCAACGCCGCGTGGCTGTTCAGCGAAGGCGAAGAAGGCGGCGAAGGGGACGACGGCACCTTTGAAAAGGCGATGGGGGAACTTCAGAAGCCCGACTGCCCCGATCTGCTGTTCACGATCTTTGAATACTGTGATTACTACGGCCACACCTACGGTTTCTGGGGAGAGACGCCCGAATACGTCGAAGCGTTCCGGCGTTCCAACGAAACGGGTGCGCAGCTGATCAACGCCGTAAAGGCGCGGCCGACCTACGACACGGAGGACTGGCTGATCCTGATCTCCTCTGACCACGGCGGCTACGTGCGCGGCCACGGCGGGGACACGCTGATGGAACGGATGATGTTTATCGTTACGAACAAGTAAAAGGAACGAATAACAGGAACGAAGGATCGGATGCGGGCGGGTCCTTCGGAAAAGTTATAAAAGTAAAAAAAGATACAAAGTTACAAATGAGGGCGGGCTTCGCCCGCACCCGATTATAGAGCAGCAGGCTTTAAGGTCTGATCTTCTATAATGCCGGCCGCAGACCCCGACACTTTTCGGCGCAGCCGAAAAACATCACTCGCCGCAGGCGAACGTCATTCCCGACCAGGTCGGGTACATCACTCGCCGGCAGGCGAACGCCACGCCGCGCAGCGGTACTTCAATACGCTGCGCGGCGTGGCGAATTTATAACTTTGTATCTCTGTTACTTTATTACTTTGATTTTCCGATCAGTCTCCCGAGTCCTTCCGTACCGTAGCTTTCTCCTGCGCGTTTCGCCTTCAGCTGTTCGGTCAGGATATTGTACCGTTTGCGGGTCATGGGATAGAGAAGCAGGAAGATCAGGGCGACGGTGACGACGGCCGCCGGGATCACCGTGGAGATGTTTTCCATCCCCTTTACGATCTCTTCCGCCGGGCGCACAAAGGTCGCCGCGTCCGCGCCGGAGTCGCCTGCTGCGTTGTATCCGTACGCCCCGAGGATCAGCCCCTGCGCCAGGATCCCCGTGGCGGAGCCGAATTTCTGCACGAACTGCGGCAGCGCCGTGATCATGCTTTCCCGCCGTTCGCCGTTTGATCCGTTCACGAATTCATCCAGCTCCACGATGTCGTAGGACATGGAGTAAAACACCGTCCAGAAGGTCGAAAGGCCGAGTCCCAGCAGGAAGGGCGTCAGCACCACGGCGATCTTGAAGGATCCCACCGTCACGTCAAGCCCGAAGAATTTCATGACTGCCAGCCCTGCCGCCGAGACAGTGATAAAGATCAGGCACGCCGTGCGGCGGTCCGTCTTTTCGCAGACCCTGGTCACCACCGGCACAAAGGCCGCCATGGTCACCACCAGCACGCCGATCACGATCGCGATCCCCGTGTTGTAATCCATATCGATGCAGTTTACCACCATGTAAGAGAGGTTGCTTTGCAGCATGGAGTTTCCCGCCAGGAAGAAAAACACGAACAGCAGGAAGTATTTGACCGGCGGAAGCTTCATCAGTTCCCCGGAGATCGCAATGGTCTTCCCGATCCCGAGCCCCTTCTCTTTCACGAAGTTCTCCGGAACGGGCTTTGGTGTGTAGACGCCCTTCAGGGAGGTCACGCACACGGCGCCCGCTGCGGTCGCAAGCACGGCGATCAGGAAAGCGATATGGATGTAGCCGATAAACGCGATGCCGACCAGCGCCGGCAGGACGTTGCCGAGACCGATGCAAAAGGCGTTGATAAAGGATGAAAGTCCCCGGATCTCGGTGCGTTCGTCGTAATCCTCCGTCATTTCCGCGATCACCGCGTAATAGGGGATCGTATAGGTGGTGTAAAACAGCCAGATCGCGACGGAGATCAGCGTATAAAAGATCACCTTCGGCGCCTCGTTTTCCCCGAACAGCGTGTTTCCGAGTCCGCTCCACGCCAGCACGAAAAAGATACACAGCGGCAGAATGGATTTTGCCATCAGTTTCCGTTTGTCGACCCCCGGACGGTCCGACAGCTCCCCGATGACGGAATCCGTGACCGCGTCCCACCCGATCGAGATAAAGATCACAACGCCCGCGATATTCGGCCGGATGTGTACGATCTGGACAAGAAACGTCAGGAAATAGGTGTAATACATATTATAAAGCATCGACTCGCTTGCGATCCCGAGCGCGTAGCCGAGCTTTTTTCTTTTTGTCAGTATCGGTTGGGCCGTTTGCATACAGTGCTCCTTTGTTCACGAAAAAGAAATGCCGTGAATCGCTTCACGGCTTGTTTTTCTTATGCCCGGCTTAACCGCCGATGGACGGGAATGCGGGCTGGGTGGCGGAATCGTCGCCGTCGTTCTTTTTACGGATGTATTTGACCAGTTCCTGGATATATTTGACGAACGAAAGGATGAAATCAATAAAGCCCTGTAAAAATTCCATAATTCACAACTCCTTTTCTGATTTTGTTTACGGCTTCATTATACGCCGCATTTTCGTGGATTTCAATAAAGAATTGATGAAAAAAACGGATTTCACAGAAAATTTACACAAAAGACGATTTTGATTGAAAATGTTATGCACACGGTAAAAAACCGTTCTTCCTCAAATCGCAGATTTGACAAACGACGGCGGTTTTGATATAATAAATCATCTGCAGGGGGAAAGAGAAGCGTTTCAGAAAGGAGAGACGAACATGGACCGTTCCTATTCCGAGATCACGCCGTACATCCGGTCGCTGGCGGCGAAATCCTCAGGGAACAACCGTATCGAGCCCGAAATGTATCTGGCGCACGACGTCAAACGCGGGCTCAGGGACCTGGACGGCAACGGCGTCGTTACGGGCCTGACCGAAATTTCAAAGATCATATCCAAACAGAAGCAGCCGGACGGGACTGTCAGGCCCTGTGAGGGCAGGCTGTATTACCGCGGGATCGACGTGCGCGATTTTGTGAACGGCTTCTGGCGGGAAGGGCGTTTCGGCTTTGAGGAACTGACCTATCTGCTGCTGTCCTCGGAGCTGCCGACGGCGGAGGAGCTGCGGACGTTTTCGGCGACGGTCAGCGACTACCGTTCCCTGCCGCCGTCCTTTGTGCGGGATATCATCATGAAGGCCTCGTCAAGGGACATCATGAACCTGCTTTCGCGCAGCGTTCTGGCGCTTTATTCCTACGATGACAATCCCGACGATATCTCTGTTGAGAACGTGCTGCGGCAGAGCCTGCAGCTGATTGCCATGTTCCCGCTGCTGGCGGTATACGGCTACCATGCGTACCGGCATTACCATCTGGGCAAGACGCTTCTGATCCGCAACCCGAAGCCGTGGCTCTCCACGGCGGAGAACATCCTGCATATTTTGCGTAAGGACGGCAAATTCACCGAAATGGAGGCGCGGGTGCTGGATTTGGCGCTGGTTCTGCACGCGGAGCACGGCGGCGGCAACAACTCTACCTTTACGACGCACGTGGTGACCTCCTCCGGGACCGATACTTACTCCGCCGTCGCCGCGGCGCTGGGCTCTCTGAAAGGCCCCCGGCACGGCGGCGCCAACGTCAAGGTCGTGCAGATGTTCGACGACATGAAGGCGCACTGCGACACGTCCTCCGACGCTTCCATCCGGGAATACCTGATCAAGCTGCTGCAAAAGGAGGCGTTCGACCGTTCGGGGCTCATCTACGGCATGGGACACGCGGTATATTCCGTCTCCGACCCGCGGGCGGAGATCCTCAAGGACTGCGCCGCGGAGCTGGCGCGGGAAAACGACTGCGAAGAGGAGCTGGCGCTTTACCGCCGGGTGGCGCGCCTCGCCCCCGAGGCCATCGCCGAAAAGCGGCGCGTCTACAAGGGCGTCAGCGCCAACGTGGACTTTTATTCGGGACTCGTTTACCGGATGCTGCGCCTGCCCAACGAGCTCTTTACGCCGATCTTTGCCGTGGCGCGCATTGTGGGATGGAGCGCCCACCGGATCGAGGAGATCCAGAACAACGGCAAGATCATCCGCCCGGCGTATCTCAGCGTCAAGGACGACCGGGCGTATACCCCACTAAAGGAAAGGGCGTGACGGCATGCTGTTTCAATTTCGGGAGAAGCTGACGGAGGTCTCTCTGCCGGAGGTCTCCGCGGATACGCTGACGGTCGGCTACGTTACCGGCGAAGAGCTTTCGCAGGTGGCGGACTGCTTCGGTTTTGATGAATCGACGGTGGAAAGCTGCCGGCAGGCGAGCCGCTATTTCCGTTCGGGCGTGGAGATCCACGACAGCTACACGTTCACGGAGCTCAGGATCGCCGCCGTATCCGAAAACGACCTGCGGGAGGACTGCGTGGCGCTGTATTTCCGCAGGAATCTGGTGCTGGTGGTGGACGTGGAGGATTTCGACGGTTCCACAAAGTCCAAATTTTTTGCCGCCCTGCGCCGTTTCTCCGCTTCAAAAGTCAACACCGAAAAGGTCATCGGCGCGTTTCTGGACAACCTCGTCGGCAGCGATATCAAATATATCGAAGATACCGGCATCGCCGTGGCGGAGCTTGAGAAGGACGTACTGAGCGACAGCGAGGGCAAGGAATTTACCGAGGAACTGCTGACCATGAAGCGCAGCCTGCTCAAGCAGCATAATTTTTACGAGCAGCTTCTGGATATCACCGAGGCGCTGGAGGAGAACGACAACGACATCCTTGACGAGGACAGGCTGATCTATATCACGAACGTGACGAATAAGATCCGCCGTCTGAAGGAGGATATCGATACGCTGTCCAGCGCCGTGGTCCATCTGCAGGACGCGTATTCGGCGCATCTGGACCTGAAGCTCAACAATTCCATGAAGATCTTTACGGTGATCACCACCGTCTTTTTTCCGCTGACGATCATCGTGGGCTGGTACGGTATGAATTTTGACAGCATGCCGGAATTCCACTGGAAATACGGCTATCTCTTTGTGATCGCGCTTTCGGCGGTGCTGGTCGGGGGATTGCTGCTGCTTGCCAAAAAGAAAAAATGGTTCTGAGAACTATATAAATAAAAAAAATAGGAGGCGCATGATGAACAAGTTAATCGCATTTTTCATGTCGCTGGTGGCGGCGTTCTGCGGGGTATTCGGCATCCCCTATTACGCGGTGGGCGACAAACTGGACATGGACAAATTTGAGTTGGTGTGGGAGGATAGCTTCGACGGCGACGAAGTCGACTGGGATACCTGGTCCGGCCATTTCGCGTGGGAGACCAACACCGTTCGCCGGGGCGGCTACTGGAACAAAAAGATGGCGACCGTCGGCGACGGCAAGCTGACCATCCGCACCGAATACATGCCCGAAGGCCTGGACGGCGGGCCCGCAGGGTATTATACCTACGGCATGGATACCCGCGGCGTCGTGGAGCAGACCTACGGCTATTTTGAGGTCAGCTGCATCCTGCCGAAGGGACATGACCTGTGGGGGGCGTTCTGGCTGTACTGCGACGGCGTGGCGGATCTTTCGGACCTCGGCGTGAACGGCGCGGAGCTCGACGTGTTCGAGAGCCCGTATTACGATTCGCGCAGGCCCAATACCGTCAGCTCCAATATCCATATCGACGGCTACGGCGACAAGCATCAGGCGCTCGGCGCGCATAAGTATCTGGTCAAGGGCGATCCGTATTCGGAGTTCAATACCTACGGGATGGAATGGAACCCGGAGG
Source organism: Clostridia bacterium (assembly GCA_017430145.1). Taxonomy (GTDB): domain Bacteria; phylum Bacillota; class Clostridia; order Oscillospirales; family Acutalibacteraceae; genus RUG806. The sequence continues at coordinate 21,544 of JAFRNP010000011.1, read as the reverse complement.
GCTATACCTTCTACATCAACGGCGTCAAAAGCTTTTCCACAAGCTGGGGCGGCGTGAGCACGGTGCCGGAGTTCCTGATCCTGTCGGTCGAGGTCGGCGGTACAAACGGCGTTCCCTCCACGGACTACCTCAAGGGCGTGGACAGCAGCGAATTTGTCGTGGACTACGTGCGGGCGTATCAGTATAAATAAGCATACGGCATAAAAACATCCGGGGCCCATCCGTACGGTGAGCCCCGGCGTTTTCATGTCCAGACCGCGATCCCGGCAGGCGCGGTATGGTTTACTGCACGTTTCTGAGATTTTCCTTGAACCGGTCCAGTTTGTTGTTTTCCAGCTTCCAGTAAACGGTGCGTACGGGCGGGACCACTGCCATCAGCCCCTTGGCGAACGTGAACAGGCCGCTCGGGAACACGTATTTTTTGCCGGATTCCAGCCCTGCCACCATTTTTCTCGCGACCACGTCCGGTTCCTGCACCGGGAAGGGCTTTTCAAAGTCGATGGGCGCCGCCACTTTAAAGAAATTGGTGTTGGTGGCGATCGGGTACAGGCAGGTCATTTTGACGTTGGCGGGTTTTTCCACGCGCATGGCCTGCTGGAAGCCGTGCAGCGCGAACTTTGTGGCGGAATACAGGGCGTAGCCCGGCATCGCCATCTGCCCGATGGCGGAGACCGTATACGCCAGATGCCCGCTGCGGCCGTCCAGATGCTGTAAATACTTGCTGTAGGTATAGATGGGGGAGATCGTGTTGGTCTCAAAGATCTTCAGGATCCGTCCCCAATCTGTATAGTCGTAGGCTTCATAATACGGGAAGCCGGCGTTCGCGTAGAACAGGTCGATCTTTTTGCCTTCAAAGACCTCGGCGGCTTTCTCAAAGATCGCGTCGACGCCTGCGGCGGAGCTGACGTCGCAGTTGAACGGGATCACGTTATCGGCGAAATCCGCCAGCACGTCCTCGGCGTGGCGGGAGACCGCCAGGATCCGGTTGCCCTCGCCGGGATACAGAAGCTTCAATACTTCCAGGCCGATGCCGCTGGAAGCGCCGGTAAGCACGATGTTTTTATCGTGGATCATCTATGTTTCCTCCTTTATCGGTCGTATTCGCCGTATTCGCAGCCGACGCCCTCGGTGGTCATTTCGTCGATCAGCTCATATTTTCCTTTTTTCTTTTCGTAGAGCTTCAGCGTGCCGTAGCCCGTGCCGCCGTTCCACAGCCGGTTATGCCGTTTGGTACCGTTGGGCGCTTCGTAATTGATGTTCAGCATTTCGCTCTTTTTGCAGCGGATATCGGTGACCATCTTTGCTTTGAACGTGGTCTGCTCCACGTGCCACCAGATCTCGTCTTCGGTCTCTCCGCTCTCAAACTGCGTTCTGGAACCGGTCCAGAATTTGGAGAAATTGAATTCGTAGTCGCGCCCCTCATAGAAGAAGGTGCCCAGCAGTTTGCGGTTCAGCGCCAGGAAAAAGATCTTCGGCCTGCCGCCGCCGATCTCGAACACACTGTTGTTCAGCTTGTCGCCGGAGATTCCGCTTTGGATATTGTTGGAGGACAGCCACACCCACGGGCTTGTAAAGTCGCCGCCCCAGTTTTTGTCCGCGTAGCCGTTGCAGGTCTCGGGGCGCACGATGTATTCCTCGCCGTTGAGGGTCACGGTGCCTTCAAATTCCGTTTTCATGCCTTCGGCGTGCCAGAACATTTCAAAAGCGTTGATTTTGCGGAAAAAGCGGCTGGCGCCGTAGCCGACGTTGAAGGCGATCTTTTTGTCGATCTTCAGGTTCCAGGTCATTTCGCCGGCGTTACACATCCACTCGGGGTGCGCCTCGGCCTCTTCGGGCGTGATTTTTACGCTGCCGAACGTGTGGGTCTCGTTCATAAAGCAGTCCGCCGCGCGTACCGAATAAGGGGCGTCGGCGTGGATCTCGGTTTTTTTCAACGAGATAAACCGGTGGAGCTGCCCGTGGGTCTCGCCCCAGAAGCCCACGTTGATCATCAGATACGAGGGGCGTTTGCCGGCGGCGCGGGCGACGGGATCGTTCCATACGATCACGGGTTCATCCTCGGCAAAGGCGGGGTTGCAGGTGAAAAACTCGATGTAGAAGGGCTTTTTTTCGCCGGTCTTCGCGTTTTCGGCGGTGAAATTGTGCCACCACCAGTCGTAGCCTTTTTTTGCGAGCGGGCCGCGCAGCATCCACTCGTCTCTGGAAATTGCGCTGATATTTGACATGGTTTTCTCCTTTTGCGTATTGCCCGCCGTGCCCCGGCTTTCCGGCGCGCGGCGGAATCTATTAACATTATTAATATACCATGTTTTCAATCAGCTGTCAATCTGAAATACGGTTCTTCTGCGACCGTTTCATCCCGCAGGCAAAGGGTTGCCGGTATTCAGCATTCGTCGATCATTTTGACGACACGGAACCCCTCGGCGTATTCCACCTCGTTGGCGTAGCCCCAGATGTGGTTCCTTTCAAGGATCGTATCGAAAAGGCGGTCCATCCGGTTATGCTCCGCGCCGTAGCACCGCAGCGCTTTTTTCTTCAGCTCCACACAGTCGCTGATATTGATGAAAAAGGTGGGATAGAACGCGTCGTCCAGAATGTAACCGTTGCTTTGGAATTCAAACACGTTGGCGCAGTGCCTTGCCGCCGTCAGGCAGATCTTGTTTGCTTCCACGTGATCCCGGTTCATGTCCTTGCCGAAGTGGACGAACACGGTGTCGATCTGATAGTTGAATATGATTTTTTCCACCCGCTGCATCACGTCTTTCCCGTATTCCAGACGGGAGCATTCTTCGGCTTCGAAATCAAGCTGCCGAATACCGAGGATCTCACAGGCCTGCCGGCTCTGCAGGGCGCTGGACTGATAGTCAACGCGGACGCTTCTCTGCGGGAACAGGGTGGTGTTGTCCGTGAGTGTGATCTTATACACATTTTTTCCCTGCCTGCTGAATTTTGCGGCCGTGCCGCCTGCGCCGAGCTCTGCGTCGTCGAAATGTGCGCCGACGATCAGTACGTTCTGGATGCTTTTCATAGTTTACTCCGTTTCTTCAGAAATGCAGAATGTTTGATATTCTCATGAACCGTTTGTAGTTTTTCGCATAATTGTTTGAGATAACGGAATCGACGCGCCGCTTCGCTTCGTCCGGGTCCTGGTCAAAGATATGGAACAGGAAGGCTTTCAGCCGTTCGTACAGATCGGCGGCGTACCCGTCGTTTACCAGCGGCGCGCTTGTGAGCATCTGCAGATACTGTTCGTCGTCGCCGTCAAGCTCCCGGATCCGTTGCGCAAGGGCGTCCGGGTCCGGGTACGCGTGGCAGTTGACAAACGCGTCGGCGTTGAATTCTTCACAGATCCGTTCGTTCCCGTAAAAGACCGGGACCGAATGCGCGGCCAGCGGCATCGTCATTTTTTCCGTGACGACCCCCGGGTAGCTGCAGCCCTCGCAGGCGATCGTAAACTTTGACCGCCGGAGGATCTCCCACTTCTCCCTGTAAGAGATCCCGTTTCCGCCCACGGTGTTCAGCAGCCTGCCGTCCGAACGCACGGGCTTGTATGCGGAGATGGCGTTGAACAGCTGCGTCCGCTTCCCGCCGATGGAATCCTCCCAGTAGATCAGGTTGCAGAAGATATCCTTCTTTTTGAGCAGTTCATACGCCTCGTCCCGCGTCAGCGCGTCCGCGTGCCACGGCCCGTTGGCGGAATAGAAGCAGAACGGATACCGCAGGTATCTGTCGCCGAATTCCAGAAAATCGAACCCGATCGCATAATCGAAGCAGTTGAAATCCGGCGTGATCTCCTCCCCCGCGTACAGGATACGGATGCAGTCGTACTGCATATAGTTGTACATTCTGCCCAGCGGCGAAACGAAGAGATAATCCGGTTTCTCAGAAATGCGTACGTCGTACCGCTCTTTCAGAATGTTAAACAGCATGTTGTCCTGTTTGTCAAAGCTGCCCCAGAAACCGATGAAGTTGATATCGATCTGTTTTTTCATGGCGCGTATTCTGCGAAACGGTCGGGTCTCCCGCCGTCCCGTCACTGTCCTCCCGGTTATTGATTGTCGTATAATAGCTTCTGTCTTTCCCGCCGGTCCTTTTCGTCACACCGGCGGATGATGATCGGCTGATCCGCTTCGGTCCGGGCAGTGTTTATAAACAGCTGCCGATCGGAAACGACGGTTTTCAGCGCAGTCCCTGCGATTCATCCAGAAAACGGATGCAATCGGGCGTCAGCTCGTCCGTCCAGCCGATCAGGTAGGCGGTCAGGGGGTCGATGGTGTGCGAGGGCTCGTCCATCAGGCTGTCGGGGAAGTATTTGTCTGCAAGCGCTTTCACGCCCTCATTGTCGTAATCGTAGTAATCGATAGCGCCGTACTGGTGCAGCAGCTCATGGGTCAGATAATTGTCGTGCATATCGGTATCGCAGAAAAAGACCGAATATTCCTCCTTCGATTCGTTCGCGGGATTTTTCGCGTTGATGGTAAAGCTGCGGTCCCAGCTGTTGAACATGAACAGAAACGGCGTGTCGTCCATGTGTAGCTTCGCTTCATAGTGCCGCTGTACGTCGTCCATCGAATGCATCTGAAAAAGGGCGTCAAGGGTGGCGTCGTACCACCGGGTCGAAATGCCGGTCATCTGAAACGGCGGGATCTCCAAGGGGATGTCGCAGTCGAATTCCCCTATTTTCAGCTCAAGGTCCGCGCCGTACCGCGCCGCCTCCTGCTGCATATACCTGACGGAAGACGCGCTGACGGCGTGCACCTTGTCTTTCTGTTCCTGCGTCCAGGGGCACTGCGGCGTGGAAACGTACACCAGCAAAAGTTCCACTTTTCCGGTCAGGGTCTTCGACGGCCCCAGGTTTTTCCCCCGCATCGCGAAATGGTCGCGGTAGACGTCGGAAAGGGAAGCGGCAGGTTCGGTGGGCGTTTCCCCGGGAACTGCGGTCGTCGGTTCAGCCGGCAGGGAAGGCTGTTCGGTGGGGGCGTCCGTTACGGCGGCGGGGACGGAAACGGCGTCCGACTCCGGGTCCGTACGCAGCGCCGGCGGCAGCAGGATTACCGTTTCGGCGACCAGTAATACGGCCAGCACGGCGGACAGAATGATGAACGGCAGCGCCGGCAGTTGCCGCCTGCGTTTTTTTGCGGGCGAAGGCGGCGAAGGGTATGAAGGGTATGCGGAATAAGAGTAGTCGTCCATGGCGGATGCCTTTGCGGCAGGGGAGACTTGCGCCGTCCCGTGCCGGCCCTTCCTTCTGTGTTGAATTACGCGGCTTTTTTCGGTTTTCTGATCCCCAGCATGACGAAGGATAAGATGCCAATCTTCCGGATGATAAAGCGGCTGAGAATGGTCGGGGCCGTCACGCCGATCACGATCGCCGCAAGCAGCGCCGGATATGCGTTCAGGTGGAGGAAGTTCGTCAGCGCCATTGCGCTGAACGCCACGAAATAAGGATTGTGCATCAGGTAGATATCGAGGGAATGGTCCCCGAGGAGCGTCAGCAGCTTTCCTTTGTTGATGCGGCCGAGTTTTTCGGCGATCACATAAACGACCCCGGATCCGGAGAAGGCGCTGCCGTATAAAACGAACCGCTGGACGCATTTCCAGAATACGCCATCAAGCCCTGCGGTTTCCACATAGATCCTTGCCGCGCTGAATACCGCAAACGCGAAAAGAAGGAACGGCAGCCCTTTTTTCGTGCCGAGGGCGCGTACCGTACGGCGCAGCCCGTCATAGCGGCCAACGGCCCTGCCGAATGCAAAGAACACGGCCCAGCAGAGAAAACGGGTGATCATATGCGGCATCTGCACGGCTGCGGCAAACAGGCCCACGGCGCCGCAGGCGGCCACGAACGGGACGCTGCTGCCGGCTTTGCCGATCAGGATATGGAGCAAAAAGTACACGAACAGAATGTACAGGAACCACAGATGCTGTGTATAATAATATTCATAAGTCAGCAGCCCAATCCCGAGTTTCAGCGGACTCATGCGGTCAAAGCCGTTTTGAACCATCATATCACGGATCCCCGGCGATGCGACGATATGTGCGATCTGGACTGCCGCCCACAGAATGACTGTCCAGAATACGTACGGGATCAGCAGATGCTGCGCCTTGTTCAGCAGGAAACGCGGTTTGTTTTCCGAATAGCGGGCCGCTTTCAGTTCAAACAGATATCCAGCGATCAGGAAAAAGACCGGCATATGAAAACCGGTAACGACCAGTCTGAGCCCTCTCAGAAAACCGTCCGCATCCACCTGCATGGACGCGTGGTGGTAAAGGACCAGTAAAATCGCAATGCCGCGCATGATCTGTATAGCGGCGCTTCTCTCTCTCTGTACTAAGCTTTGATTCTTCATGTGGCTTTCAAGCATTCCTTTCATTCCGGCGGCATTTATTAAAGACGCCGCTTATTAACATCGTAAAAAACTATAACATATGCGGCCGAAAAAAGCAAGTCGTTTTCCTGAGTCAGCTGTTATGATCTCTTTTTTTTGCGTTGCAGCAGATTTCTGTGTTTTTGCGCCTGGGGGTTGCATCTCTCGGCGGAATCGTTTATAATGATGGCAGAGCAAAGAAAGGGGAGGATCACCATGATCAAAATCGCTCTGATCGGCAACGGCGGGATGTGCAAAGCCGCGCACGTGCCGGCATACCGGGACGACCCGCGCACCGAAGTCGTCGCCGTATGCGACATCATTGAGGAACGCGCCGTATACCTGAAGGAGACCTGGTTCCCGGAGGCTGCGGTGTATACGGACTACCGGGAGCTGCTCAAAGACCCGGCCATCGACGCCGTGGATATCTGCACGCCCAACGACATGCATTCCGAGATCGCCGTGGCAGCGCTGGAAGCCGGAAAGCACGTGTTCTGCGAAAAACCGGACGCCGTCGACGTCGGGAAGGCGCAGGCGATGAAGGACGCCGCCGAAAAGAGCGGCAAACTGCTGATGGTGATGCGCAACAACCGCTTCACGTCCGCGTCCCGGTATCTGAAAAGCTTTATCGAAGACGGCAGAGCGGGGGAGATCTACTGCGGGCGCTGCGGCTGGCAGAGAAGGCGCGGCATCCCCGGCAAGGGCGGCTGGTTCACGACAAAGGCGAAGTCCGGCGGCGGCCCGCTGATCGACCTGGGCGTGCATATGATCGACCTGGCCGTGTGGCTGATGGGGAACCCGAAGCCCGTGGCGGTGAGCGCCAATACCTACTGCAAATTCGCGGAAAACGACGTCAGCGATTCGGTCAATTCCGATTTCGGCGACAAGAACGCCGCCGGGACCTTCGACGTGGAGGACCTGGCCATGGGCATGATCCGCTTTGACAACGGCGCCGTTCTGCAGATCGAGTTCAGCTGGGCGTCCAACATCAAACAGGAGCGCCGCTTTGTGGAGCTGCGCGGCACCGCGGCCGGGATCAAATGGGAGGACGAGCAGGCGGAGATCTACACGGAAGAGAACGGCAGGCTGCTGGATACGACCGTCCTCCGGGCGCGGGAAGACGACGGCCACAGGAACAACCTGCGGCAGTTCATCGATATCCTGTCCGGCGGCGGCGAGCCCTGCTATACGCCGCAGCAGGGGGTCGATATGATCCGGATCCTGCGCGCGGTTTACGAGTCTGCCGAAACGGGCAGGGAAGTCCTGTTATAAAGAAAGGGGACCGGAAATGAACGTACTCATCTATAATGAATTCAGGCATGAACAGGATCCCGGCTGCGCCGCCGGAAAGATCTATCCGGAAGGGATCCACAGCGCGATCGCCGGGTTTCTCAGAAAGGAGCCGGATATCAGCGTGCGCACCGTGACGCTTGACACGGTAGCAGAGGGGATCACGGAAGAGATCCTGAAGGAAACGGACGTTTTGATCTGGTGGGGGCATATGAACCACGCGGACGTGCCGGACAGAGTGGCGGAGCTGGTGCAGGAGGCCGTATTGAACGGCATGGGCGCGGTATTTTTACATTCCGCCCACAAATCGAAGCCCTTTATGCGGCTGATGGGCACAAGCTGTTCGCTGATCTGGCGGGAGAGCGACGATCTGGAGCGCGTCTGGGTCAGCGCCCCTTACCACCCGATCGCGGCGGGGCTGGACCGCTTTTTTGAGATCCCCGCCGACGAGACCTACGGGGAGCCCTTCGGGATCCCCACGCCCGACGAGACCGTCCTGATCGGCTGGTTCACGGGCGGCGAGGTGTTCCGTTCCGGCTGCACCTGGCAGCGGGGCTGGGGAAAGGTGTTTTATTTCCAGCCCGGGCACGAGACGTACCCGATCTATTACGATCCGAACGTGCAAACCGTGATCAGAAACGCCGTGCGCTGGGCGAAGCCCGAACGCAGAACGGAAAACTGCATGGACTGCCCCAATCCCCCCAAGGCGCACACGGGAATGTCAACAGTTTAAGGAAGCTCAGCAAGGTCAATCACGGGGACGGTTGACCCGATTGATCTGGGTCAAGCGGGGAACTGTCCCCTGATGGACCGAAGCGGGCTTTTCTATCCTTTCCTGAAATTGTTGACATTGGTGCACACGGGGAAGATCTGAGCGCGTTTTGCCGGCAGGTCCCGCACGAAATTCCGTTTTCGGCCTTCATTCGGAATGGACTTCGGGAACGGACCGCGCGTTTCTGCGATCGCAAAACCGTAAAAAAGGTATTGAAAAATCCGCATTCTATGGTATAATGGCTATGAGTGGTCTGAGGTTTCTTGCCAATGTCAGCAACTGAAGAAAGCGCAGAGAGGTCAATCACGGGGACGGTTATCCCGATTGATGGTAATCAGAGAACTGTCCTCTGATGGACCGAGCGGTCCGATTGCTTCCGGACTTTATCTTCAGTTGCTGAAATTGGGTTTCTTGCGGGAAGCCTGCCCGCCAAATACCGGTTGATGCCTCCGGATGCAGGAGAGAGGGATCAGCTTTTATTCAAAGGAGGAATTGCCTATGCAATACACTGCAGAAATCAGGCACATGTGTCCTGTCGCGAAGGGAGCCTATCACGGCCCCGCGCCGATCCCGGAAGAGGGAAAATGGGTACAGGCGAAAGAGATCGGGGATATCTCCGGCTTTACGCACGGCGTGGGCTGGTGCGCGCCGCAGCAGGGCGCCTGCAAGCTGACGCTCAACGTCAAGAACGGTATTATTGAGGAGGCGCTGGTGGAAACGCTGGGCTGCTCCGGTATGACCCATTCCGCCGCCATGGCGTCCGAGATCCTGATCGGCAAGACGCTGCTGGAGGCGCTGAACACGGACCTTGTGTGCGACGCCATCAACACCGCCATGCGCGAGCTGTTTTTACAGATCGTGTACGGCCGCACCCAGAGCGCGTTCTCGGAGGACGGCCTTCTGGTGGGCGCGTCTCTTGAGGATCTGGGCAAGGGCCTGCGTTCCCAGGTGGGCACCATGTTCGCCACCAAAGAGAAGGGCCCGCGTTACCTTGAAATGACCGAGGGCTACTGCTCCCGTATGGCGCTCAACGCCGACGACGAGATCATCGGCTACGAGTTCATCAGCCTCGGCAAGATGATGGACTTCATCAAGGGCGGCATGGACGCCAACGAGGCGATGAAGAAGGCGACCGGCCATTACGGCCAGTGGGACGCCGCCGTCAAGTATATCGATCCCCGCGTGGAGTAAGGAGGTTGCAGAGTATGGCTTTATTTGAAAACTACGATCGCCGGATCGGCAAAATCAACAAGGTCCTCGCGGAGTACGGTATCGCCTCTGTGGAGGAGAGCCGCGAGATCTGCAAACAGGCGGGCTTCGATCCTTACGAGATCGCCAAAACCATTCAGCCCATCTGCTTTGAAAACGTATGCTGGGCGTACTGCGTGGGCGCCGCTATCGCGCTGAAGAAGGGCGTGAAGAACGCCGAAGAGGCCGCGCGCGCCATCGGCATCGGCCTGCAGAGCTTCTGCATCGACGGCTCCGTCGCCGAGAACCGCAAGGTCGGCCTCGGGCACGGCAACCTGGCAGCCATGCTGCTGAGCAACGAGACCCAGTGCTTTGCGTTTTTGGCGGGCCATGAGTCTTTCGCCGCCGCGGAAGGCGCCATCGGTATCGTGCGCAACGCGAACAAGGTCCGTGAAAAACCCCTTCGCGTGATCCTGAACGGCCTCGGCAAGGACGCCGCCCAGATCATCTCCCGCATCAACGGCTTCACCTACGTGCAGACCCAGTTCGATTATTACACCGGCGAAGTGACGATCGTCAAAGAGATCCGCTATTCCGAGGGCGAGCGCGCCAACGTGCGCTGCTACGGCGCGGACGACGTGCGCGAGGGCGTGGCGATCATGCACCTGGAGCACGTGGACGTCTCCATCACCGGCAACTCCACCAACCCCACCCGTTTCCAGCATCCGGTGGCGGGCACCTACAAGAAGGAATGCGTGGAGCAGGGCAAAAAGTATTTCTCCGTCGCGTCCGGCGGCGGCACGGGCAGAACGCTGCATCCCGACAACATGGCGGCGGGCCCCGCTTCCTACGGTATGACCGATACCATGGGCCGTATGCACTCCGACGCGCAGTTCGCAGGTTCCTCCTCCGTTCCGGCGCACGTGGAGATGATGGGCTTCCTCGGCATGGGCAACAACCCGATGGTCGGCGCAACGGTCGCCGTCGCGGTCGCGGTGCAGAACAGCCTGTAAGCCGGGGATCCACGATCCCGAATAATAATAAAACAAGGGGCAGACCGGATCGGTTCCGGCCTGCCCTTCGTTTCTTTTTTTTGTCTCAGGCGATCTTGCCAAGCCCGACGTTCGCGTTCGCGGCGGCCTCTCTTGCCGGCAGGATACGCAGGTTGTTTTTTGGCGCCTCTTTCGGGGCGTCGTTCTTGTTAATCCTGCTTACGAGCAGAGCGCTGACGGCGTTCGACTGGAGCAGAAAGAGGATTGCGGCTGCGCCTTCTGCGGCGGAGATCTGGCCGTCCTTCAGGATAACGGCGGCAAGCAGGGCGCCTAAGAGGATCTCGATGGCGATGATGCCGTAAATGATCTTTTTCATGATGATACTTCCTTTCTTTTTCTTATTAGCCTCAGGCGATCTTGCCGAGGATGGCGTTTGCACCGCTCTCTCTTGCGGGCAGAACGCGCAGGTTGTTGGTTCCGGACGCCACTTTTTCGGCGGCGTTCTTTTTTATTCTGCTGACGAGCAGGGCGCTGACGGCGTTGAAGACCAGCAGGCAGATGAGGCCTGCGGCAGCCTCGGCTGCGGAAAACTGACCGTCTTTCAGGATAACGGCGGCAAGCAGGGCGCCTGCGACGATCCCGATGGTAATGATGCTGACTGCAAACTTTTTCATGGTGATTGCTCCTTATCTTCTTTCTTCTTTTGTTTCCGGCGTCCCGTCCGTTTGCGGATCCGTACCGGATCTCTGTTTACAATTCGTATTGTAATGCCGCAAGGTGACTTTTCGGTGACTGTTCGGTGACAGATCTGTCATTCTTACGGTCGCGTCATAGCACGGAAGAATAAAAAACGGAATATCCCGTTTAGAGGGAAAAAATCACGTTTTCCGTAAGCTAAAAAACGATCCTTTACCTTTTTTAAAAAAAAGACCGACCGGCGGTCGATCAAAAGAATAAAAAAAAGGCTGTCGCCCTTGGTCACAGCCCATAAACGGGAGCATTGATCAAGGGCGAAGCCCTTCCGAATTTGTTACTTTGTTACTTTCTTACTTTGATACTTTTATTTCAGTATTTCCCGCAGCACCGGCTCCAGCGCCTTCGCCATGGAATAAAACCCCAGGTCGTTCGGGTGGCAGTTGTCCACGGTCCCGTCGTCCCCGGCAAGCGCCATCAGCGCCGGGCCGTCCAGAAAATACACGTTTTTGTCGCCGGCGGCAAGGGCGTTTTCATAGGTCTGTTTCACGGTCTCCCGCCGCGCCTGCTCGTCTTCGTCCAGCCGGTATTTGGGACGGGAGAGCATTACGACCGGCAGTTCCGGGTGCGCTTTGCGGACAGCGAGGAACAGCTTTTCGTGCGTGTTTTTCAGGTGCTGCACGTCCGGCGCGTTGTGGTCGTAGTCCAGCACGAATACCGACATTTCCAGTCCCGCGATATAATTCGTGATCGCCTCTTCGCCTCTGGCGCTGCCCGAAAAGCCGAGGTTGATATGGTCGACGTTCAGCATACGGGAAAGCATGTTTTCATAGGCGTTGCCGGGGCGCGAGGCGCACCCGCCCTGGGTGATGGAGGACCCGTAGTAAACGACCGGCGGAACGTTTTCGTACGGGGCGGCGGGCAGGACCGCGGCGCCGCCTGCAAGCCCGATGCAAAGGGAATCCACGTTTGCGTACAGCGGCATGTGGATCGTGATCTCCCGCATCTGATTTCCGCCGAGCCACGCTTCGCTTTCATAGCCTTTACGCATGGCGGCGTCGGGGACGAAGGAGCGTTCGTATCTGCCGTCGGCGTACAGGTCGAAGCCGGCGGAGCCGGTCAGCGGGAAGTGCGGCATCTGGTCCACGCCGGACATTTTTGCGTTGATAACGACGTACGGGCTGTCCGTTTTGAAGCGGACCCTGCCGCCTGCGGTGTTGCTGTGCAGAAACGCGACGCCGTCGTTGGTCGCTTTCGCTGCGTTTTGGGGGATCCTTCGAAACCGCCTGCCGTCGTAAAAAACGCCGCAGATCGCAAACGGTTCCTTGCGCGGGTCGTAAAAGACCGCGTCTTCGCGGGCGACGGACGTTTCCACCCGAAAGTTTTTGTCGATCTCAAATATCCGTTTCATGCGCCTTTTACCCTCTGTTCCCCGTCGATCACGGTCAGGATCTCCGTGTGGTTTTTCAGGTTCATCATTGCAATGGATTTTTCCGGATAAAACAGGTATGCGGTCCTGAGAGGCGTGCGCGCGTCGGAAAGCACCTCGTATACGCCGTTGCAGCACGCGACAGCGGCGCCGTTTTCAATGCAGATGGTGGGGAAATCCTGGCTGATCCCGGTGAACCCGTACACGCGCCAGGCGATGTTGTCAAAATGCGGGACGATGCAAAACGGCACGAGACCCGTGCTTTCGCAGAATTCGTACGCGCCCTCCACGCCGATGAACGGGAACTCGTCCACGATGCGTCTGACCGGCTCGCCGAAGTTGTCCCAGCCGCGCGCCGCCCAGCACATGGCGCCGGTGCTGGGGCCCATCAGGACCGCGCCGCGGGCGTACGCCGCCCGGACCGCGTCCTTGACGCCCTTCAGGTCCCACTGTTCGTTCAGGAATTTCAGGTTCCCGCCGGTCTCGTATATGATGTCGGCGGCTTCGATCTTGGCGGCCGCCTCTTCGGCGGTGGACTGCGTGACCAGCAGCAGATCGGTGGAGCAGCCGGCGTTCGCAAACCATTGGATCACCGCCTCATAATCCTCGTCCATCTCGTCCATGGCGCCGGTGGGGATAAAAAGCATATGCGGATTCGCTTTGCCCACGTGCCGGAAGCTCTTTTCGATCAGCGGCCGGATCAGCGCCTCGGTGTCGAAGCCGCCGCCGATCATGATCACCATGCCCTTATTGTTTTGGGCCCCAGCCGCGGCGGTATAGGTTTCGATCTCCTCGGCCGTGTAGTACAGGTTCGCGCCGACGGGCGCATGTCCGAACAGAAAGCCGCTGAGTACCGAAAACAGCAGCATAACAGCTTTGATTTTTCCGAAAATGGTTTGCATTCCGGTAACCTCCCGTAAAAAAAGATCTGCGGCGGCGCTTCAGACCGCCTGCAGATCCAGTATAGCAGATTTTTATCGGTTTTTCAACCGTTTGCTACGCCAATTTTTCAAGCCCGACGCCGGCGCGTAAGATCAGGCGCGCGTCAAAGGCTTCCACGCGGCCGTTGCCGTCTGCGTCCGCCGCCCGGAACTGCGCAGACCCGCGCGCGAATTTTTCCAGCCCCACGCTGCACCTGAGCGCCAGCCGCGCGTCGAGCGCGCCGATATCCCGGTCGCCGTTCACGTCGCCGGTACAGTAGGGCTCCCGTTTTTCCCGTTCGATCTCATCGGGCGTTTTCCAGATCGCGTACAGAAAGATCACCCGTTTGGTCAGCTGCAGCGTATCCCCGGGCTGATACATAACTCCGCTGCCGTCCGGTTCGGTGTTCCAGCCGCAGAAAACGTAGCCGGTGGGCGGCGTAAGGCTTAACCCCTCTGCGGGGTCTTTGACGTGCAGCGTTTCCCCGAGCGTTCTGATCAGGTGCGGAAAGCCCCAGTTGTCTCCCGTAGCGCCGTTTTTGTCGTACCGGACCCAGACGCCTTTATCGCCGAAGCCGGTGGAGAGCGCCGCGGTCCGGTTCGTCACGAAATCACAGATGCGCTGCTTTTCCTGCGCCCACGCCCCGGCGGCGGCTTCGGGATCCATTGTTTCGTAGTGGTTCCAGCGGATGCCGTTCATCACGGCGGAGGCGCGTACGGATTCTGCAAGCGCCGCCATTTGTGCGTTCACTTTTTCGCTGACCGTATCTTTCTGCAGTTCCGCCCAGCGGGCGGCTGCCGCCGCGCGGAAGTCCTCGTGCCCATAGGCGGCGGTCAGGACGGTGGGGATGCTGTGGTACTCGATGCAGTTTGCCCACCAGATCCCGCTGTCGGAGAGATGGGCGCCGTATTTCTTCGCTTGGCTGGCAAAGGCGTTGTCCATATCCCAGACCGGGGAAAAGACCAGCTTGTCCTGCCCGGCGTTTTTGTAAACGTAAAAACTCGAAAGGCCCGCGTCGTAGTTGAGGGAGAGCTCCTGCAGCAGGTACATATTGACAAGGGAGTCCATGTCGAAATACGCGCTGTAGTGCCTGCCCCTGCTGTTGACGCCCGTCGGCGACTCCAGCGCCTCATACGCCTCCTCAAACAGGTCGGCGATGTAATTGACCTCTTTTTTGCCCGCGTATTCCGGCGATTTGATCACCACCGGCTGCCCGCTTTTCGTCACGAAGCCGCAGGGCTCGTCGTCGTACCGGGCGGCAAAATCGAATTCCAGCAGGTACCCGCCGGAGACGTCCGCCGGCTCGACGGGGAGCTGCGCCCACTTGCGCGATCCTGCCGTCCTGCCGCTTTGTACCGTCCCGCCTTTGCCGGTCCCGGCAAGGGGACAGGAATCGGGATCGGCGTCGTTTGCGTCTTCATTGGCTTTTTCAAGGTCCGCGATCTCCACCCGGTTTTCGCCGACCTCCACGCTCTCGCAGAAGATATAGTTCCCGAGGTACTCGCCGTTGATGAAAACGTCCGCGTGTCGGTACCGGGAGGTAAAGTCCAGCCCGAACGCATCCGCAAAGGCCCAGCCGTAAGGGTTGCGCAGCAGGGACGTATCGAAATAGGAGGCGAGCATGGTCCATTTTTTTGCCTTGCCCATGCCGAACAGATCGGTCTTTTTGTCAAACTTGATGTTGTACGGCTTTTTGGGATAGTAGAAAGTGGAGTTCCCCCGCCCTTTGATCTGCTTTAAGGTCTCGTCGACCGTGATCTCGCCGTTCTCATAGATGCGGATGTCCGCCTTTTCTTTGTTTTCCTTACGCAGGTGCAGGTTTTCAAGGCTGCCGGATTCGGTTCTGAGGTATACCGCCGGCAGGTTTTCGGAACACAGGACCTGCAGCGTCTGTTTTTTTCCGCCGCAGCTCAGTTCGTAAACGCCGGGCGCTTTGATCACGGTATTGACGGCGCCGTTTTCGATCTTTTTGCCGCCGATATACAGCGGCGCGTCGGCGGTGTAATAGAGCGTCGCCTTTGACAGGTCCGCGTCGGCGGGCAGGAACAGGAACCGCGCGTCCCCGTCCGCGTACCAAAAGACGGTGTCGATCGCGTCCGCTGCGCCGCCGTAGGGATTGACGCTGAGCGCCTGCAGCCCGTTTGTTTGTGCAAACGCACGCGCAGGCAGCAGGGACAGCGCCGTGATCAGGGCAAGGAACAGGCAAAGACGTTTTTTTGTCCCGGATCCCGTTCGGTATGGGAACGCGTCAGTC
This sequence comes from Clostridia bacterium, assembly GCA_017430145.1. Classification (GTDB taxonomy): domain Bacteria; phylum Bacillota; class Clostridia; order Oscillospirales; family Acutalibacteraceae; genus RUG806. Next base: position 5,637 of record JAFRNP010000011.1, on the reverse strand, counting down.
TTCATATTCACAGACGTACCCCATTTTTCCGATAAAATATTTCAGCCTCGTATCCGTGCGCGCCGCCGTATCCACGTCGTTGCGCTGGTCGTTCCACGACCAGACCCCCTCGACCCGCCAAAGCATCAGGTAGGCCTCGGGCGTGCCGTCCCGGTCGTTGCGGGAGGGCTCTCCCGGATACCAGGCGCTGTAGCTGAAGTCTTCGCCCGTGATCCAGTGCCCGTAGGCCGCGTTGTTCCGGATGGAGGTATAGCCGCCGATCCACAGGTATTTGAGCCCCGAATTCTCCGCCAGCGCGGAGACCTGTTCCATTTCCGCCTGGGAAGTGATGGTCGCCAGATGTCCGCCGCGGGAGATGCACAGGTCGCTGGCCTCGGTCCAGCTGATGTCGGCGGCAATGATCTCATATCTGGCGGTGTGGGGCTGTACGGTAAATACGGGGACTGCCGTAAAAGGCACGCCTGTCAGATCGCCGAAATAGAAGTCGTCCGTAATGGTGCAGGATACGTTTCGGGCTGCATAGGGGTCCGCCCCCGGGTCGGAATCGTATTCGATGCAGTACATATCCTTCTGGATCGTATAGATCCCGGACAGTATGTCGCTGACGTCCGAAATGGCGCCGACGTTCCAGTATTTGCCGCCGGTACCGGTCGCAATGCTTTCAAGGACGCCCGCGTCCGCATCGTCGGTGCCGATCAGGTATACCGGCACGTCCTTGTTCTGCGCAAGGGCGATCACTTCGCTGTAGGTGTGGATGCTCTCGTTGTCTTCGCCGTCGGTAAAGGCGATCACACAGTTTGCGCCCGGGCGGCTGCCCGCGTTGTTGATCCCCATGTACAGCGCGTCGTACAGCGCCGTAGCGCCGTCCGGCGTCATATTGGAGATACCGCCCTGCAGCAGGGAGGGATCGTCCGTATACGTGCACATATACATGATCAGGTCGTCAAAGGCGATCAGCTCCGCCTTGTCGCCGGAGGCGTAGTCAAGGCTGTTGATAAAGGTCCTCAGAATGCTTTGCATCTGCGGGAAGTCCGTTTCCATGCTGCCCGATTTGTCGATCAGGATATCGATGCCGAGGCCCTGGTTTTTATCGAGCTGTTCAACGGTGCGGATGGTGCGTTCCACCTCGCCCCCGCCGCTGATCTGTTCCTTGATTGCGGCAGTGGGGGAGGTCAGCAGGACCGGGTCGCCGTTGTCGTCCTCCACGCTGAAATAGAGACGTACGGTGGGGTAATCCGACACGTCGCTGGTAACGAACCGGAGCTGCGTCCGGGTCTTGTCCCCGGCGTCAACGGAGACGTTCCCGCCGACGGGCTGTGAGCCCCCGTCGCTGCCGCGGGACGCAAGCAGTATAACGATCAGCACGATCACGCCGATTAAAAGCAGAGCGCCGATCACGGCGATCGCAATGACGCCGGTATTCGATTTTTTGACCGCTCCCACGGGCACGCCGGGGGTCGCCGGCCTCGGGGGCGCCGGCGGCGGACCGGGCGGCGCCACGGTAACGTCTCTGCCGCAGTGCGGGCAGAACCGGATCGTGTTGGTGGATTCCTGATTGCAATATGGGCAGACCATGTTTTCTTTCCGCGCTGCCGGCGGCAGCCGCGTTCCTTTCTTTGCTTATTGCGTTGTCGTTTCTTCTTCTTTTTCTTCCAGCGGCAATACTGTCAAAGGCAGGCCCTCGTAGATCTCACGGGCGTTCTGCGCAAAATCTTCAGCAGTCAGCGCCCGGATCCGCGGCCGGTATTCCGTTGGCTCGTAGCTGACTTCATACAGCCACGGCCCTCTGTAGCCGGTTCTCTGCAGCGCCGCGTACAAGGCGTACCAATCGATGACGCCCTCCCCGGGGAGCCAGTGGTTGTCGTATTTGCCGTTGCAGTCGGAAACGTGCAGCGTAACGATCTTGTTTCCGACGGCTTCCAGAAAGTGGATGGGGTCTTCCTGCAGAAGGTGGTTGGTGTCGTAGCAGATAAAAAGGCGGCTGTCCGCTTCCAGAAGCTGCAAAAGATCCTCCGAATTGCAGCCGAGATACGTGGAATACGGCATGTTTTCGACGGCGATCACCGCGTTGTATTGCGCCGCCGTTTCGGCAAGATACGCAAGGCTTTTTTTTGCGGCTTCCATGCGGGCGGGACGCTCTTCCTCCGTGACCTTTTCCCCGCACGGATGGACCACCATGACGCGGATCCCCACGGCGGCCGCCTTGCGGATGATCTCCGCGTCAAAGCTGACGCTCATCTGCCGCTTGACTTCGTCTGTAGAGGAAATATCCACCTGTGAAACCGGGCTGTACGGCAGATGGATGGACCAGAGCGTTACGCCGTATTTATCGGCAAGCACGCTTAGCCCTGTGAAATCGATCGAGTAATACTGCGTCTTCCCGGGGCTGATCTCCACGTAAGGGATGCCGTTTTTCGCAAGCGAGGCAAAAAACGCCTCGCCCATATACTTGTTGCAGGAGGACATGCCAAGAGGGAAGGGCCCTCCTGTACTGTTTTCCGCCGGCGGTTCTGTGGTCGCCGGCGCTTCGGTCATTGCCGGGGCTTCGGTCGTCCCCGGGGCTTCGGTCGGCGGCGCTTCGGTCGTCGGCGGCGCTTCGAACGCAGTCGGCGTTTCGGGGATCACCGACGTCTGCGCGCTTCCGGGCTTATCTGTTGAGATCATTCTGTACAGAAAACCTGCCAGCAGCGAAATGCCCGCGGACGTCACAAGGATCCCGGCGGCGATACACACGGAAAGGATGATCACCGTCTTTTTTTTCCTGCCGGAGGCAGTCGTTTTTTCAAAAGAATTCTTTTCCATATCAAAAAATCAGCGCATAGGGGGGACGTTACCGGATCGTGGGCAAAACCGAAAGCGGGCGGCCGTTAAAGATCTCTTCGGCGTTTTTTACGAAATCCGAAGGCGTCAGCGGGCGCACCCGCGGGCGGGACGCCGTGGGCCCGTAGCCGAGCTCGTACATCCACACGCCGCCGTAACCGGCGTTTCTGATTTCGGTATAAAGCGCCTGCCAGTCGGTAACGCCTTCGCCCGGCAGCCAGTGTTTTTCGTCGATTTTTTCGTAGTCGGAAACGTGCAGCGTAACGATTTTGCTGCCCGCCGCCCGTACGAAGCTTTCGCCGCTCTCACTGAGCAGGTGGTTCGTGTCAAAACAGACGCCCAGACGTCTGTCGGCGGAAAGAAGCTCCAGTATTTCTGCAGAATCTTTGCCGAGGCAGGTCCGCGGCAGGTTTTCCACAGCAAGCACGCCGCCGCAGCTTGCCGCTTCTTCGGCAAGGGCGGCAAGGCTTTTTTTTGCCGCCGCCATACGCAAGGGGCGTTCTGCGTCCGCGATCGGCTCGCCGCTGGCGTGGATCACGAAGATACGGATCCCGATCGCCGCTGCCTTTCGGATCAGATGCGCGTCGTAAGAGACGGACGAAAGCCGCAGCGTTTCGTCTGTTGAAGAGACGTCGATCTCGTCAAAGGGCATGAACGGCAGATGGAAGGACCAGAGCTGCACGCCGGTCGCTCCGGCATAGTCTTTGATTTTTTCAAACGGCAGGCCGGGGCACTCGGCAAGCGTCGGGGATATCTCGACCGCAGTGATCCCGGCGTCCCGGCAGGAGACGAAAAACGCCTCGTCGGGCGATTTGGAGCAGCTTGATAAACCGATCGGATACATGGCGGATCCGACCCCCTTTCAGACGGTTTCTTTTATTATACCTTCTTTTTCTGAGGTTGTAAAGCTTTAGATTGACAAAAATCAGGCGGTGCTTTATAATATTGACCGGTGATCAGAACATGGAAAAGGATTTCACAAAACCGGACGCGCCCGCCGAAGAGACGGCGCAGACCGTCGGGGCGGCGCTTGCCGACGATACTTCAGAACAAACGCCCGATACGGCGGCAGAAAGCTCCGATACGGAGATAATAACGCCGGACGCTGCAGAAGCGCCGGACGCCGCAGAAACGCCGGACGCCGCAGAAACGCCGGACGAAGCACAGGCATCTGCGGGCGATGCGGACGATGAAGCGGACGGCGCGGTTGTATGCAGACGAAAACCGAAAAAGGCGACGGTGGTCACCGCCCTGCTTGTGGCGGCGGCGCTGATCGCCGTCAGCGACGTATCCTTCCTTGCGGGAAAACGGCAGGGAAGGAAGGAGGCAGGCGTCCTTCAAAACGCCGGGGAGCCGGCGACCGCCGCCGCAGAGCAGGAGGCAGTCGATGAGACCGGCGCCGCCGGAGAGCCGGAGACGGCAGAGGAACCGGGGACCGCCAATGACACGGAGACCGAACCTTCCGCGCCCGCCGAAACGGAGGCGCCGCAGGAGGGGACCTCGCAGGAGCCTGCGCCCATCGTGCAGAAATTTGACGGCGTGTTCGTTTACGGGAACGCCGCGTATGAGTATTACCGGTTTTCGCAGGCGGCGGCGGATTCCTATGCCGCGGCGATCAATACCGCCGCCGAAAAGCTCAAGGGCAAGGCGACGGTCTACGATATGCTGATCCCCACCAGTACCGGTATCGCGCTGGACCGGAAGGTCCGCGAGGAGATCTCCGACGACCAGAAAAAGGCGATCGCCTATATCGAGGGCTCCCTGTCGCCCGACGTCAAACGCGTGAGCATTTACGACGCACTGATGGAACACCGCGACGAATACCTGTATTTCCGTACGGACCACCACTGGACGGGTCTTGCGGCCTATTACGCCTACCGGGAGTTCTGCGCGGTGAAGGGGATCGACCCCGTGGAGCTGGAGGACTGCAAAAAACAGACCTTTGACAACTTCCTCGGCACGTTCTACAACGAGACCCGCGGGAATCCCGCGCTCGGCAAGACGCCGGACTATGTGGATACCTACACGCCGCCCGGCAACTATGAAATGGATATCCCGAACCTCGGGGTCGTGGACGCGCCGATGATCTACGACGAATCCAACGCCTCTTCGGGCGTCAAGTACGGCGCGTTCATCTGCGGCGACAACGCCATTACGGAGATCGAGGATACGGAGAAAAAGACAGGGGAGACCTGCCTTATTATCAAGGAGAGCTTCGGAAACGCCTTGGTGCCGGTGGTGGCGGGCAGCTACAAAACCACCTACGTGATGGATTACCGGTACTATACGGGCGACCTCGTTTCGCTTGTGGAGGAAAAAGGGATCGACGACGTGATCTTTGCCAACAACGTCTCCATGGCGCGGGCGCAGGTGCTGATCGACCAGCTGATCCAGCGGATCGGCAGTTAAAGGCCGACCTTTACGAGCTCTTCATTCAGCTCGTTGAAAAGATCGCAACCTGTTTTGAGGGGCTGTTCGGTAAAAACGGTTGAGAAGTTGCAGAATGAACTGAAAAGCAGCCAAAGCGGCGCATTCCGTAGGGGACGCGCCGCCTGTTCATGGCGCCGGTTTTTTTGCTTCTGATCGGAATCGACGCGGTTTTATGAACATATTGTAAATTATCAGGGGATTCTGTCACAAATTGACGATCGGACGGTTATTATTTACAGAAACTGATCAATCAGGGGACGGTTCGAAACCACTGAAAAAGTCGGCTGAATAATCCAGATGTCAAAAGGGCTCTTGATTTCAGCCAATTGCATGCGTAAAAACAACAGAACACGAAAATCAACGTCTGAAATTGTCTCCATTCCGTCG